>DASRJG010000204.1:0-10810 GCA_035649595.1 Candidatus Polarisedimenticolaceae bacterium | reverse complement strand
CGCCTCGTTCAATCGCGCGAGCGCGTCGGTGGCGCTCGACGGCCGGTCGGCCGGGTCCGGCGCGAGCATCGCGTCGATCCATCGCGCGAGCCCCGCGGGGTACCCCGCCGGCAGCGGAGGGCGCGCCCGGCGGCCTTCGCGCACGCCCTTGATGAATCCGTCGACATCGTTCCCTTTGAGGACGAACGGCGCGCGGCCGTGCACCGCCTCGAACACGACGGCGCCGAACGCGTACAGATCGGCCCGCTTCGTCGGCGCGGCGCCCGCGAACAGCTCCGGGGCGAGGTAGGAGAGCGTACCTGCCATCGCCGGTGACGCGGCCGCGGGGTCGGTACGCCGCTCCACCGCAAGGCCGAGGTCGAGCACCACCACCCGGTGTCCGGCCTTCGGCTCGCGCCGCACGAGGATGTTCCCCGGCTTCAGATCGCGATGGACGAGGCGGAAGTCGTGGAGGAACGCGAGCGCGCGCAGCGTCTCCGCCGCCAACGGGACGAGAGATGCCGGTCCCTCCCGCCGGACCGTCGTGACGACATCGTCGCCGTCGATGTGCTCCATCGTGTAGCGGGAGCGTCCGGTCTCGGGATCGATCTCGAGCTCGTAGACCTCGACGAGGCTCGGGTGACGCAGCGTGGCGAGGCGAGCGAACTCACGGTGGAGAGCCGCCGTGTCGTCCGGCGCAGCGTCGAGCAGCTCCTTCAGCGCCAGCCGCGACCCGGGACGAAGCCTGTCTTCGACGAGGAGAACCCGCCCCGCACCTCCGACCCCGAGCGCCCCACGGACCGAAAAGCGATCCACGCCCGCACACCCCTTCAGAATGCGCGGAATATACGGCGGTTCGCTCTAGGCCGGAAGGCCGTTCGTATCAAGATGAGACGAGCGGCCCGGACAGGACAGATCGCTATGAACTAATTCGAACAGGATCGGATCAAAAATCCTACCAGCCGCAGACCTGCCCCTTGTTCTGCTCGTCCAGCCAAGTCTTCAGCGGCGCGAAGTAATCGAGAATCGCGCTCGCGTCCATCGTGCGCTCGCCGGACAGCGCCGCGAGCTCGTCGGGCCAAGGCTTGGACGTCCCCATCTTGAGCATGTTGGCGAACTTCGCCCCCGCCTCGCGGCTCCCGTAGACCGAGCACTCGTGCAGCGGGCCCGTGAACCCGGCTTCCTTGCACAGCGCGCGGTGGAACTGGAACTGGAGGATCGCGGCGAGGAAATACCGGGAGTACGGGGTGTTCGCGGGGACGTGGTACTTCGCCCCCGGATCGAAGTCGCTCTCCGTGCGCGGCACCGGGGGCACGACGCCCTGGTACTTCCTCTTCAGGTCCCACCAGGCCTTGTTGTACTCCGCGGGCCGGACCTCTCCCGAGAACACCTTCCATCGCCACTGATCGACGAGGAGGCCGAAGGGGAGGAAGGCCACCTTGTCGAGCGCCATCTTCATGAGATAGGGGAGATCCCCCTTCCCCTCCGGCACGCGGTCGAGGAGCCCGATCTTCACGAGGTACTGCGGCGTCGCCGAGAGCGCGATCGCGTCGCCGATCCCCTCGTGGAAACCGTCGTTCGCCCCCTGCGCGAACAGGGGAGTCTGGCTCTTGTACGCGCGCTGGTAGATGTTGTGCCCCAGCTCGTGGTGGACGGTGACGAAGTCCACGTCGTTCACCTGGATGCACATCTTCAGGCGGAGGTCGTCCTTCCAGTCGATGTCCCACGCGCTCGCGTGACAGACGACGTCGCGGTCGCGCGGCTTGACGAACTGAGACCGGTCCCAGAAGGTCGCCGGGAGAGGATCGAACCCCAGCGACTTGAAGAACCCCTCGCCGTAGCCGACGAGCCGCTTCGCGTCCACCTGCTTCGCTTCGAGCAGCTTGGTCAGGTCGTAGCCGCGGTCCCCTCCCGGCGGCGCCACGAGCTCGTAGACGTTCCCCCATTGCTGCGCCCACAGGTTTCCGAGCAGGTGCGCGGGGATCGGCTTTCCGGGCGGGACGAGCTCCGCGCCGTAGGTCTCGGCCAGGCGGCGGCGCACGTAGCAGTGGAGCGCGTCGTACAGCGGCTTGACCTGCCCCCACAGCCGGTCCATCTCTTTCGCGAAGTCCTCCGGGGGCATGTCGTAGCCGGACCGCCACAGCGATCCCAGGTCGTCGAAGCCGATCTCCTTCGCCCCCTCGTTCGCGAGCGTGACGAACCGCTCGTACTTCGGGCGGATCGGCTTGCCGACCGCGTGCCATCCGACCCAAAGCTCGGAGAGCTCTTTCGGATCGCGGCTCGTCGCGAGCCGCTCGCTGATCGCGCCGATGTCGAGGCAGTCCTTCCCCGGCGGGCAGTACTTCCCCTTGCCGTAGATCCCCTCCATCTGCGCGGCGATCTCCGAGAGCTCCTTGCTCTTCGCCGGGTCCGACGGGGCGACGATCGCGAGAGAGAGCGGGAGGAGCTTGAGCTTCCGCGCGACGTCCGGCGGAAGGCTCAGCCCGCGGAAGCGCTGCGCCTCTTTCGAGAGCCGGACCGTCTCGGCGATGACGCGCTCGTTCGCCTCCGCCTGGATCTTCTCGGTGTCGTCCGTGATGAACGTCGAGTAGACCCAGCTCGCGCGCTCGCGCGCGATCCAGAGGTCGAGCAGGCGCGCCTCGGCGCGCTCGACGAACGCCTTCGCCTCCTCGGGGGTCGGGGGTGCGTCGGCGCGCGCGGGGGCGCGGCCGCCGGCGGCCAGAAACGCGATCGCGATCGTCGAGAGGAGACGGTAAGGACGCATGGCGGCTCTCCGAAGGAAGATCGGGGAGTATAGCCGTTGCGCGTATCCTTCGCGCCGATGCCCACCGCCGCCCCAGCCCCGGCGCCGCGCCTGGGTCTCTTCGCCACGACGATGCTGGTCATGGGCGGGGTCGTCGGGTCCGGGATCTTCATGAACCCCCACGCGGTGGCGATGGACGCCCGGACCGCGACCGCGATCCTCGCCGCCTGGCTCCTCGGTGGCGCGGTCGCCTTGGCGGGAGGGCTGGTCTGGGCCGAGCTCGCTTCCCGCCATCCGAGCGCCGGGGGGCAGTATGCGTACCTGCGCGACGGCGTCCATCCCGCGGCGGGGTTCGTCTACGGATGGTCGAACCTCCTCGTCGTGCAGACCGGCGGGATGGCCGCGGTGGCGGTGACTTTCGCGCGCTACACCCACACGCTCGGAAACGTCCCCTGGACCGAGGCCGCGACCGCCGCCGCGGCTCTCGCCGCGCTGACGCTGGTCAACCTCGCCGGCGTGCGCGCGGGAGCCGCGGTGCAGAGCGCGCTGATGGTGCTGAAGATCGGATCGATCTCCGGGCTGATCCTGTGCGGCCTCCTTCTCGCGCCGAAGGCGGCGGGGCCCGCGGCTGCGGCGGTGGGGAGCCCCACGCCGCGCAGCTTCCTCGCCGCGATGATCGCCGTCTTCTTCGCCTACGGCGGCTGGGCCACCACGACCTTCGTCTCCGCCGAGGTCCGCGACACGGCGCGGACGCTTCCCCGCGCGCTCGTGCTCGGCACGGTCGGGATCATCGCGCTCTACGTCGGCGTCAACCTCGCGTGCCTGCGGGCGCTCGGCCCCGGCGGCCTCGCCGCACTCTCCGCGCCCGCGACGGAGGTCATGCGCCGGGCCTGGGGCGCCCCCGGCGCCGTCGCTCTCGCGGGAGCGATCACGATCTCGGCGCTGGGGTTCCTCGCGCAGGGGATGCTGGTCTGTCCGCGGGTCTACCACACCATGGCGAGCGACGGCCTGTTCTTCGCGAGCCTCGGAAGGATCCACCCGCGGACCGGCGTGCCGCACGTGGCGATCGCGGTCCAGGGCGCCCTCGCGATCGCGACCGCGCTGTCCGGGACCTACGAGCAGATCCTCAGCTGGGTCGTCACCGTGGATTTCGTCTTCCTCGCGCTCACCGCGGCGACGCTCTTCGTCTTCCGGGCGCGAGGGGCGGGGTCCGCGGCGGCGATCGCCGCGACGGGCCACCCGTGGAGCACCCTGTTCTTCATCGCGATGTCGGCGGCGGTCGTCGTCAGCACCTTCGTCGAGCACGCCTTGCGCTCTCTTCTAGGATGGGTCCTGGTCGGGGCGGGGCTCCCGATCTACTACCTCTGGAAGCGGGGGCCGCGATGAGCGACGGTCGCGTGATGCGCTCCGAGTACATGGAGTGGGCGAAGGCGAACCAGATCGCTCCGTACACGCTCGCGTATTCCGGGATCAAGGGGATGTCGCTCGGGGAGCTCGGGGCGAGCCTCGCGGACCTGGCGCTCGACGGGCCGCCCGGATACGGCCATCCCCCGCTTCGCGAGGCGCTCGCGGCAACGGCCGGCGTCGGCCCGGAGCGGGTCGTGCTCGCGACCGGGACCTCCGGAGCGAACCACCTCGTGTTCGCGACGCTCGTCGCGCCGGGCGACCCGATCGCGATGGAGCGCCCCGTCTACGAACCGATGGAGAACCTGGCCCGCCATCTCGGCGCCGACGTCCGGTTCTTCGCGAGGAGGCACGAGAACGGCTTTCGCGTCGATCCCGCCGACGTCGCGGCGGCGATGACGCCGAAGACGAAGGCGATCGTGCTCTCGAGCCTCCACAACCCGTCGTCCGCCGCCACGGACGAGAGCACGCTGCGCGCCATCGGGGAGATCGCCGAGCGCGTGGGGGCCAAGGTCGTCGTGGACGAGGTGTACCTCGACGCCGCGTTCGAGCACGCGCCGCCGTCGGCGCCGACGCTCGGAGACGTCTTCCTCGCCACGACGAGCCTTACGAAGGTCTTCGGCCTCGGCGGGCTCCGGTGCGGCTGGATCGTCGCCGAGCCCGAGCTCGCCGAGAGGATGTGGCGGCTGAAGAACCTGTTCGGGGTCAACGAGGCCCATCCCGCCGAGCGGTTGGCCCACGTCGCCCTGCGGAAGCGCGGCGCGATCCTCGCGCGCGCCCGGTCCATCCTCGACGCAAACCGCCCGCTCTGGCACCGTTTCCTCGATTCTCGAAGCGACCTGGACGCCCCTCGCCTTCCGTTCGGCACGACCTCGTTCCCGCGCGTGCTCGGCGTCGGCGCGAGCGCGCTGTGCGAGCACCTGCGCGCGCGCTTTGCGACCTCCCTCGTCCCGGGGCGGTTCTTCGGGGCGGACGATCACGTCCGGGTGGGGCTGGGGGGTGACCCGGCGACGTTTCCCGAGGGGCTCGATCGCCTCGGGCGCGCGCTCGACGAGCTTCGCGCGGGGCGCTAGGAGTCGGCGAGCTTACGCAGACATGCCCGGACGGCCTCGCTCGACGGCGGCGTCTCGTCCTCGGGCATCGCCCAGTCCCAGAGGATCTCCGCGACGAGCTCCCCTTCGGAGCTGTCCTCGTCCCACGCGAAGTTGTCCGACTCGAGGATCAGCCCGGCGACCGCCTGCAGCCCCACCGGGGAGAGCCCGTGAGCCAGGTGCGCGTCGCACAGCCGGCGGATCTCGTCGGGCGTGAGGACCATCGGATCGTCGAGGTCGGCGACCAGCGCGGGCGTGCCGGCGACGCTCGCGAGGGCGTCGGAGAGCCACGAGACGTCCCGGTCGCCCTCGAGGAACCCTTTGAGGTCGCTCTCCCTCATGAGCCGGAATATAGCCCTCGATCCGATCGGGGCCACAATGCCCTCGGAGGCCGATGATGAGACGACGCACCGGGCTTTCGATCGCGATGCTGGCCATGATCGTCACCGGCGGGCCCCCCGCCGCGCCCACCCCCGCGGGCGGCGCGTCCTCCGGGTTCTGGACCGCTTGGGGGGACGGCCGGGCCGAGCTCTCGGGCTACGCGATCACCACCCGCCGGTACGGGACGCCCCGTGATGGGAAGGCGGTGCTGATCTTCGTCACCGAGCCGATGGACCGCCGCGTGTGGATCAAGGACGACGCCGGGGACGTCCCCGCCGCGGATCGCGTCAACGTGATGAAGCTCAATCAAATCCTCAAGTTTCAGACCGGCATCTACCCCTACTCCGTCATGACGAGCGTCTTCGCCCCGGTGGACGGCGGGACTCCGGAGCGGTTCTCCCCGGTGAAGATCGCGATGAGCGCGCAGGAATGGTGCGGCCACGTCTACGAGCGCGTGTCCCCCAAGCCCGGATCGTTCGACGACGAGATGAGGTCGTACTTTCACGCCGAGGGGGACCGCGATACGACCGTCGCCGCGCCCGCCGGCACGCTCTTCGAGGACGCGCTCCCGATCCAGCTCCGCGAGCTCGACGGTCCGTTCGCCGGCGGGAAGAACTGGAGCGGGTCGATCGTGCCGTCCCTATGGTCGCGGCGCCGCCGCCACGTCCCCCTCGAGCCCGTCCCCGCGACGATCCGGCGGGAGGAGGCCTCGCGCGCGGGCGTCAAGGTCACCCGGTTCACGCTCGCCTACGGCGAGGTGAGCGTCGTCTACGAGGTCGAGCAGGCGGCCCCGCGCCGGCTCCTCGGATGGAAGAGCTCGGACGGCGACGAGGCACGGATCCTCCGGACGGCGAGGCTGCCGTACTGGCAGCTCAACCGCGCCGGAGACGAGAAGTACCTCGAGCAGCTCGGCCTCTAGCCCCGACCCCCTTGGACGTCCAGCTCGCGCATGAGGAACGCGAGCACGTCCGTGTACTCCTCGATCTGATCCGACAGCGGCGTCCCCAGCCCGTGCCCCGCGCCGGTGTTGGTCCGGAGCAGGATGGGATGCGGGGACGCGGTCGCCGCCTGCAGCCTCGCGATCATCTTGCGGCTGTGCCACGGGTCCACGCGAGGATCGTTGGCGCCGGTCGCCATGAGGATCGACGGGTACGCGACGCCGTCGCGGACGCGATGGTAGGGGGAATACGCGAACAGCGCGCGGAACATCTCCGGGTCGCGCACCGAGCCGAACTCCGGCACGTTGTAGGCACCGTTCGGCGTCCCCTCCACGCGGATCATGTCGTAAAGACCGACGAGCGAGACCACCGCGCGGGCGAGGTCCGGGTGCTGCGTGATCATCGCGCCCATCAGGAGCCCGCCGTTGCTCCCCCCCATCAGCGCGAGCTTCGAGGGGGTCGCATAGCCGAGGGTGCCGAGCCGTCGCGCGCACGCGGCGAAGTCGTCGAAGACGTTCTGCTTGCGCAGCAGGTTGCCGTCGCGATGCCAGGACGCGCCGAACTCTCCTCCGCCGCGGACGTGCGCGACCGCGAAGACCCCGCCCCGCTCCAGCCATGCCCGCAGGCGCCCGCGAAAGGCGGGGGTCTGGCAGACGCCGTAGCCGCCGTACCCGTAGAGGATCGTGGGATGGCTGCCGTCGAGGCGAATCCCGCGGCGGCGGAGGATCGACAGCGGCACCCTCGCCCCGTCGGGGGAGACCGATTCTTCGCGAACGACCTCGCAGTCGGAGTAGTCGGCCGGAGACGTCTCGACGAGCGCGGTGCGCGCCGCCGTGCCGCCGGTCCTCGGCAGCCGGTACCAGGCGGGGGGCTCGGTGAAGCTCTGCACCTGATAGAGGACGTCGCCCCCGGGGAGCGGGACCAGATCGTCCACCGCCGAGAGCGGCGGGTGGGGAAGCTCGCCCTTGGGCGCGCCGTCCAGGCCGAACACCGCGACCACGTTCGGCCCGCCCTCCTGGTAGAGCACGTAGACGCGGTCCCCGCCGGTCCAGAGTCCCGTGTCGTGCGCGAACGACGTCTCGATCGGCCGGGCCTGCTCGGGGACGACGACCGCGGCGGCCGCGATCCCGCGCGGGGCGCCTTCGAGCGGCACGCGCAGCACGCGTCCTCTCGGCGCGCCGAGCAGCGACACGAAGTACGCCGCGCCGTCCTCGCCGAGGCGCGCGGCGACGCAACGATCCTCGAAGCGCGTCAATTGCCGCCACGCGCCCTTCGGGTCGCGGAGCCAGTGCATGAACTCGCCGCCGTCCCCCTTCTGGATCGACGCGAGCACGAATCGCCCGTCCCGGCCGGACTCGAGGCGGATCTCCGCGATCCGCGGGAACTCGCGTCCGATCTCGTAGCGGTCCTCCGACGAGTCGGCGCCGAGCGCGTGCCGGTGCACCTCGACGTGGAAGCCGAGGTCGTGAGCCGGACGCTCGCCGGGACGCGGATAGCGCGTGTAGTAGAAGCCGTCGCCGCTCGCGGTCCACGCGAGCGAGCCGCCGGCCGTCCCCCCGTTGACGCGCGGCACCTGGTCGCCGAGCGGGCGCCCGCTCGCGGTGTCGAAGACCTGCACGTCTCCGCTCTCCGTGCCCGCGCGTGACAGCGAGACCGCGACCTTCGATCCGTCCGGCGAAGGGACGTACCAGTCGATCGCCGTCTTTCCGTCGGGATCGAGCGCGTTGGGATCGACGACGGTCCGCTCGCTCGAGAGGTCGTCGGCGCTCGAAAGCGCCACCAGCATCGGCTGCTCGAGCGGGGGCTGACGCTTGATCGCGAACAGCGTGCCCTGCGCCTGGAGCGACGTGTAGGCGACCGAGCCGGAGCTCATCAGCTCGGCGACGCGCCCCCGCAGCACCGCGCGTCCGGGCCACGCGTCGAGGAACGCGCGGGTGTGCGCGTTCTGCGCGACGATCCACGCCTCGACCTCCGCATGGCCGGAGCTCTCGAGCCAGCGGTACGGATCGTCGACCGCGACTCCATGGAAGGTATCGACGACCGTCCGCAAAGCGGTCACCGGACGGTCCGCGAGACCGCGGTCATGACGGGACGAGGACAATGTTCCACTCTCCGGCAGCGCGTTGAGAGCAGTCTAACCGAT
Organism: Candidatus Polarisedimenticolaceae bacterium; assembly: GCA_035649595.1. Taxonomy (GTDB): domain Bacteria; phylum Acidobacteriota; class Polarisedimenticolia; order Polarisedimenticolales; family DASRJG01; genus DASRJG01. The sequence continues at coordinate 2,131 of DASRJG010000204.1, read as the reverse complement.
TCGGTTAGAATCCGCGTTCGCAATCGCGGCGAAGGAGGCCCGACGCGCGATGGAGCAAAAAGAATTGAAGGAACTCGTGGGTGTTACGACGATCGTCATGTCGCTCGCGATCGTCGCGTCGTGCGCGAAAGCCCCCGCTCCCGAGAAGACGTCGGCGCAGGATCCCGTCGCGCGCGGGAAATATCTCGTGGCCGTCACCGCGTGCGGCGATTGCCACACGCCGACGAAGAGGGGGGAGAAAGGACCCGAGCCCGACCTGACCCGGTTGCTCTCGGGCCATCCGGCCTCGATGGAGATGCCGGATCACGAGCCGGTCGAGGGGCCTTGGAACTGGGCGGGCGCCGCGACCAACACCGCGTACCTCGGGCCGTGGGGAACCAGCTACGCCGCCAACATCACCTCCGATCCCCACACCGGGATCGGCGCGTGGACCGACGCGACGTTCATCGAGGCGATGCGGACCGGAAGGCACTGGCTCAAGGACCGGCCGATCATGCCCCCGATGCCCTGGGCGGCCTACGCGCAGATGACCGACGACGATCTCAAGGCGATCTTCGCCTACCTGATGACGGTCCCGCCGGTGGAGAACCGCGTCCCCGTCTACCGGATCCCCAAGGCGAGCACGGCCTCGACCCACTGACCGTGCGCGTCGAACAGACGCGCATAGGCGCTCTCGCGGCGACCGCCCTTCGCGCGGACGATCCGGACGAGCCCGCGACGGGCGGAGGGGGACCAGCGCTCGATTCCCGGCACGGCCTCGATCAGCGGCGCCCACCGCTCGAGCCAGAGCCGCTCGTCCGCGCTCCACCCGCGGACCGAAGGGACGCCGAGCCGGCGCATCGCCTCGCGCGCCGACGGTCCTCGCCGCGAGGACGAGGCGGCCGCGAGCCCGATCGACTCGATCGGGGTGACGATCCCGGGGCGCCTCGGGTCGATCGCCCAGTGGAGGTGCGCCTCGGCGAGGCGAAGGAGCGTCGCGCGCGAGGACCGGTGACGCGGGTCGCGCGCGCGGCGCGCGAGCTCCGATCGCGCGAGGCGGGCGACCGGTCCCCCGCGCGGCCGGAAGCCGAACCGCGCGTAGAACCACCAGGCCCCGGAGTCGATCCCTTCGTCGTTTCCGCGCCCGAGCTGATACGGCTCGATCGAGAAGCTCCTCACGCCGAACACGTGGTGCGCCGCGGCGAGCAGCCGGGCGAAGACGGATCCGGCTTCCCCGCCGCGGAAGGTCTCGAACATGTTGAACGACAGCTCCGCGTTCCCGAGCAGGACGTCGAGCTGGACGTAGCCGATCGGCACGCCGTTCCGCAGCGTGAGCGCGCCGTAGACCGCGGGAAGGAAGAGCCGCCGCGACGGCACGACGCCGATGAGAGCGAAGGCGAGCCCGCCCCCGTCGTCCACGAGGCGCACGTCGCGCGGATCGCCGTGCGCGAACGCGTCCAGATCGCGCGCGCGAGTGACCATCGCCTCGCGCGCGAGGTCGACCAGGCGGGTGCCTTCCGCGCGGTCGAGCGCGCGCACCGCCTGCGGCGCCCGCGCGATCTCCGCCCGCAGGCGGGGGCGCGAGCGCGCCGGGGGCGGGCCGAAGACGATCGGGGCGCCGCGGTGCTCCGCGAGCGTGCGGCTCGGCCCCGAGGGCGATCCCTCGAGCCGGTAGGCGACGTCGATCGCGTCGTGGATCGCCTCGCGGATCCGGTCCCCTCCCGGGAGGGCCTCGAGGCGGCGGATCACGAACGCCGCGTCGGTCTCGGAGCGGTCGCGCAGCCGCTCGATCGCGCGGCGCGCCGTCGGGCGGAGGCGTCGGATCGCCTCCGCCTCTCCCCGGCCGGCGAGCAGGTCGAGGGCGGCGGCGAGACGGGGCTCGAACTCCGGATCGGACCAGTCGATCCCGAGCAGCGCCGGATACCGCCGCGCGAGCCAGCGGGCCATCGGCCAGTAGAATCGATAGCGGATCGGCGTCCCCGCGATCCCCGAGTCCGCCAGCCTCTCCGCGCTCCTCCGCAGATCGCGCCGCGCGGAGAAGCCGGCGAGGAGCCGGCGGGTCGCGGCGAGCTCCTCCGCGCTCGCGGGATAGGCCCGCGCGCGGCAGAGACGCTCGTGGAGCGCGAGCAGCGCTCGAGGGGTCATTTCGTCT
>DASRJG010000203.1:0-6190 GCA_035649595.1 Candidatus Polarisedimenticolaceae bacterium | reverse complement strand
GACCACGCCGAACGGGGCGCGGCCGAACTCGACGCACTTCTCGTCCGCGTGATGGGGGGCGTGATCGGTGGCGATCGCGTCGACCGTCCCGTCGGCGATCGCGGCAAGGAGGGCGTCGCGATCGGACGCCTCGCGCAGCGGCGGGTTCATCTTCGCGTTCGTGTCGTACGAGGCGATCGCTTCGTCGGTGAGCGCGAGGTGGTGCGGCGTCACCTCGCAGGTGACACGAACCCCCGACGCCTTCCCCCGGCGGACGAGATCCGCCGCGCGGCCGGTGGACAGGTGGGCGACGTGCACGGCGCCGCCGGTGTAGTCCGCGAGAAGGATGTCGCGCTGCACCATGACGTCCTCGGCGACCCCGGGCCACCCGGCGAGGCCGAGGCGCGTGGCCGTCTCCCCCTCGTGCGCGACCCCGCCGGCGACCAGCGTCGGCTCCTCGCAGTGGTCGATGACCGGGAGGTCGAAGATCCGGGCGTACTCGAGAGCGCGGCGCATCAGCCCCGCCGACGCGACGGGCTTCCCGTCGTCCGAGAACCCGCGCGCCCCCGCGGCCGCCATGTCCCCCATCTCCGCGAGCTCGCTCCCCTTCTGTCCCTTGGAGACGCAGCCGATCGGATGGACGGCGACGACGCCGTGCTGGCGCGCCTGCGCGAGCACGAACTCGACGACCGACCGCGAGTCGATCGGCGGATCGGTGTTGGGCATGCAGGCGACCGCCGTGAACCCCCCCGCGGCCGCCGCGCGGGTGCCCGTCGCGATCGTCTCCTTCCATTCATGGCCGGGCTCGCGGAGGTGGACGTGCATGTCGATGAAGCCGGGGCAAACGCACAGCCCCGCGAGGTCGATCGCCTCGACCCCGGGGGCGGCGATCCGCTCCTCGATCCGCGCGACCTTCCCGTCCTCGAGGAGCAGGTCGAAGCGTCCGTCCCGTCCCGACGCGGGATCGACGACCCTACCGTTCCGGAGCAGCAGCCTCACGCTCGCCTCCCGCGAGGAGGTACAGGACGGCCATCCGCACCGCGACGCCGTTCTTGACCTGGTCCAGGATCACCGAGGCGCTGCCGTCGGCGACGTCGCCCATGATCTCCACCCCGCGGTTGATCGGCCCGGGGTGCATCACGATCGCGTCGGCCGCGGCGCGCGCGAGCCGCGACGCGTCCAGCCCGTACGAGGAGGCGTACTCCCGAAGCGTCGGGAAGAAGCCCCCCTGCATCCGCTCGAGCTGGATGCGGAGCATCATCACGACGTCCGCGCCCTCGATCGCCTCGTCCATCCGGTGCGACACGCGCGCGCCCAGGCGCTCGAGCCCGCGCGGCAGAAGGGTCGGCGGCCCGCAGAGCACGACGTCGGCCCCCATCGTCCTCAGCAGGAACAGGTTCGACCGCGCGACGCGGCTGTGGAGGATGTCGCCGACGATCGCGACCTTCAGCCCGGCCAGGCGCCCCTTGCGCCGCCGGATCGTGAACGCGTCGAGCAGGGCCTGGGTCGGATGCTCGTGCGCGCCGTCCCCGGCGTTGACGATCGAGGTGTGGCCGTGCCGGGCGAGGAAGTGCGGCGCTCCCGCTTCGGAGTGACGGATCACGATGAAGTCCGGCGACATCGCCTCGAGGTTGCGCAGCGTGTCGAGGAGCGTCTCCCCCTTCACCAGGCTCGACGTCGAGGTCGAGAAGTTCAGCGCGTCCGCGGACAGCCGCTTCTCCGCGAGCTCGAACGACGAGCGCGTGCGCGTGGAGGGCTCGATGAAGAAGTTGACGACCGTCTTCCCGCGAAGGGTGGGGACCTTCTTGATCTCGCGCGCCGCGATCCCGGCGAACCCTTCGGCCGTGTCGAGGATCAGCCCGATCTCGGACGCCGTCAGCGGCTCGATCCCGAGGAGGTGGGGGCTCGCGAGCTTCACGCTCCCGTCTCCTGGACGATGACGACCTCGTCCTCGCCCCGGTCGGTCTCCGCAAGGCGCACGTCCACGCGCTCCGCAGGCGAGGTCGGCAGGTTCTTCCCGACGAAATCCGCCCGAACGGGGAGCTCGCGGTGGCCCCGGTCCACGAGGACCGCGAGCTGGATCACGCGGGGGCGCCCGAGGTCCATCAGCGCGTCGAGCGCGGCACGCACGGTGCGGCCCGTGTACAGGACGTCGTCGACGAGGACCACCGTGGCCTCGTCGAGCTCGAACGGGATCTCGGTCGCGCGGAGGACGGGGTGCTCCGCGATGCGCGAGAGGTCGTCCCGGTAGAGGTTGATGTCGAGGACCCCCACCGGCGGCGCGGGGGGCTCGATCGCGCCGAGCTTCTGCGCCAGCCGCCGCGCGAGGGGGACGCCGCGCGTCTGGATGCCGACGAGGGCGATCCCCCGCGGCCCCTTGTTCCTCTCGAGGATCTCGTGCGCGATGCGGGCGAGGGAGCGCTCGATGGCGGATCCGTCGAGAACGCGCGCGGTCCGACCCATCGCCCGACTCTCCTTTCGGCCTCGCGGGACCAATTCAAGGAAGACTTTCGGCGAGCGGCCGCATGCTAGCATGCCGCATCGGATGGTCCAGGACTTCGCGACGCCGGTTCTGCGCAACGTCGATCTCGGACGAGGCAACTGGCTGCTCGAGTTCCCCGCGGAAGGCGTCGCCGCGGCGATGCGCCCCGCGCAGTTCTTCATGATCGGCGTCCCGGGGTCGGACGTCCTCCTGCGGCGCCCGTTCTCGGTCTGCGGGCTCCCGGGAACCTTCGCCGACCGACCGGACGGCGCGGTGCAGATCCTCTACCGCGTCTACGGCCGCGGTACGGCGCTCCTCGCGTCGCTCCGGGCCGGCGCGACGGTACAGGTGCTCGGGCCGTTGGGACGGGGCTTCACCCCGCCTTCGCGGCCGGACGCGAGGATCGTGCTCGTCGCCGGCGGGATCGGATCGGCTCCGTTCCCGGCGTTCCTCGCCGAGCTCGAGCGGTCGGGGCGGCGCGCCACGATGATCTACGGCGCCCGCACGGCGGGCGATCTCCCTCTCCTCGACTGGTTCCGGGAGCGCTGCGACGGCGTGAGCGTCACTACCGACGACGGCACGCTCGGGGCCCGCGGCGTGGTGACGGATCCGCTCGCGGAGATGCTGCAGGATGCGGACGGCGGCCGGGTCCACGTGTACGCCTGCGGCCCGTCGCCGATGCTCGCGGCGGTCGCGAAGGCGACGCTCGCGAAGGGGGTCGCCTGCGACCTCTCCCTCGAGGCTCCGATGGCGTGCGGCTTCGGGGTGTGCTTGGGCTGTGTCGTCCCGACGCGGCGCGAAGGGGGCGCGATCGCCTACGAGCGCGTCTGCGTCGAGGGTCCGGTGATGCGGGCCGAGCGCCTCGCGTGGTGACGCCGGACCTCGCGGTCGACGTCGGGACGGTCCGCCTGAAGAACCCCGTGCTCACGGCGTCGGGGACCTTCGGCTACGGCCTCGAGTTCCTCCCCTTCCTGAAGCTCTCCGAGCTGGGAGGGATCGTGACCAAGGGGCTCTCGCCGAAGCCGCGCCGCGGGAACCCACCCCAGCGGATCGTCGAGACTCCCGCCGGCATGCTCAACGCGATCGGTCTCCAGAACGTCGGCGTGGACGCGTTCCTCTCCGAGAAGCTGCCGGCGCTGCGCGAGCACGACACGGCGGTGGTCGCGAACGTCTTCGGCGAGACCGAGGCGGAGTACGTCGAGGTGTGCGAGAAGCTCGACGGCGCGCCCGGACTGGCGGCGATCGAGCTGAACGTCTCCTGCCCCAACACCGAGGCCGGCGGGATGATCTTCGGCAACGATCCCGCCGCTCTCGCGCGCGTCACCCGGGCGTGCCGGCGCGCCGCGCGCATGCCGCTCTGGGTGAAGCTCTCGCCGAACGTCACCGACATCCGGGAGGTCGCGCGCGCCGCGGAGGCGGAAGGGGCGGACGCCCTCTCGCTCGTCAACACGTTCGTCGGGATGTCCGTGGACGTCCTGAAGGCGAGGCCCGTCCTCGCCAACGTCAGCGGGGGGCTCTCCGGCCCCGCCATCCGTCCGCTCGCCGTCTGGATGACCTGGCAGGTGCGGCGCGCGGTGCAGGTCCCTATCATCGGCATGGGCGGCATCATGACCGCCCGGGACGCGATGGAGTTCATCCTCGCGGGCGCGACCGCGGTGCAGGTGGGGACCGCGAACTTCGTCGCGCCGCGGGCGGCGGTCGACGTCGCGGAGGGTCTGGCGGCATGGCTGACGCTGCACGGGATCGGGTCGATCCGCGAGCTGACCGGAACGCTCCGGTGAGGCCTCACGAGAGGATCTTCGTCGCGCTCGACACCCCGGACCGGGAGCGCGCCCGGGCGCTCGCCCGCGCCCTGGCCGGGAAGGTGGGGGGCTTCAAGGTGGGCCTCGAGGCCTTCGTCGCGAGCGGCCCTTCGATCGTCGAGGAGATCCGCGGCGAGGGACTTCCGGTCTTCCTCGACCTGAAGCTGCACGATATCCCCAACACCGTCGCGGGGGCGGCCGGCGCCGCGACGCGCACGGGAGCCTCGTACCTCACGGTTCACGCCCTCGGCGGCGCGGCGATGATCGAGAGCGCCGTCGCGGCCTGCCGGGCCGCCGCGCGGCCCGGATCCGACCCGCCGCTCGTCCTCGCGGTGACGGTCCTCACGAGCCACGACGACGCCAGTCTGCGCGAGCTGGGCCTCGAGGGTCCTCCCTCCGAGGCGGTCGCCCGTCTCGCGGCGCTGGCCCGGAGGGCGGGCGCCGGAGGGGTGGTCTGCTCCCCGCTCGAGATCGGCGCGGCGCGCGCGGCCTACCCCGGCGGCGTGATCGTCGTCCCCGGCATCCGTCCCGAGGGTGCGCTCCTCGGCTCGGGAGACGACCAGGCCCGCGTCGCGACCCCCCGCGCGGCACTCCGCGCGGGCGCCGACCGGATCGTGGTCGGACGCCCCATCACCGGCGCGGCCGATCCGGTGGCCGCGGCCGCCGCGATCGCCGACGACCTCGGCCGGGCGTCCGACGGCTAGCCCCGTGGAGGTGACCTTCCTCGGCACGGGCACCTCGACCGGCGTGCCGCTGCCGACCTGCGGCTGCGCGGTCTGCCGCTCCACGGATCCCCGCGACGCGCGGCTCCGCCCGTCGGTGCTGCTCCGCTGGGACGGCCGCACCGTCCTGGTGGACACGTCGACCGACCTGCGGCAGCAGGCGCTGCGCGAGACGCTCGCCCGGATCGACGCCGTGGTCTACACGCACGCCCATGCCGACCACATCTTCGGTCTCGACGATATCCGCATGTTCAACTGGGTCCTCGGGGGGCCGATGCCGGTGTACGGCTCGGGCCCGACGCTGGATGCGCTCCGCCGGACCTTCTGGTACGTCTTCGAGGACGTCGAGGCGGGCGGCGGCAAGCCTCTCGTCGCCCTCCACGCGGTCGAGGCGCCGTTCGAGCTGTTCGGGCGCGTGGTGACTCCCGTCCCCCTGTGGCACGGACGCCTGCCGATCCTCGGCTACCGGATCGGCCGCTTCGCCTATCTCACCGACGTCAGCGAGATCCCGGAGCCCTCCTACGCGCTTCTCCACGACCTCGACGTGCTGGTGCTCAGCGCGCTCCGTCACCGGCCGCACCCGACGCACTTCCATCTTGCCCGTGCGATCGAGGAGGCGGTCCGCATCGGCGCGGCGCGGACCCTCTTCACCCACCTCGCCCACGAGATCTCGCACGCCGCGGTCTCGCGGGACCTTCCGCCGGGGATCGAGCTGGCGTACGACGGGCTGCGACTGGAGGTCGCGTGAGAGCCCTCGCTCTCCTCGTTGCGCTCCTCGCGCTCGCCGGGGCGGCGCTCGCGGCGGAGCCCCCGGCGCCGCTGACGAACGAGGACGTGGTCCGCATGATCGCCTCCGGGGCGTCCGAAGCCGCGATCCTCGACGCGGTGCGGACCCGCGCCTGCGCCTTCGATCTCTCGGAGGAGATGGTGGAGGAGCTCAAGCTCGCGGGGGTCTCCCCCGCCGTCCTCGCCGCGATGGCGGCGCGCGCGACGAAGCCCGTTCCGGCGGAGCTCCCTCCCGAGCGGGTCCCGGTCGGCGCCGTGCTCGTGACGGTCACGCTGCCGGAGCGGACGCTCAAGGCGCCGGCGTGGGCCGACGAGGACGTCAAGGAGCGCCTGGCGCTGCCGAAGGAGAACGCGCAGCGTGAGGTGCGCGACCTCGCGGTCTTCCTGGCCTGCGAGGCGACGACGCACGTGCCGGACCA
>DASRJG010000202.1:0-5253 GCA_035649595.1 Candidatus Polarisedimenticolaceae bacterium | reverse complement strand
CGGCGGGCGCGCTCGTCCCCGTCCCCGGATCGAGCAGGTCGAGCAGGCGCCGCTCGAGGTCGAGGAGGTCCCCCGCGCGATCGCGCAGGTAGGCGTCCTCGATCGTCTCGAAGCGCGCAACGTAGGCCGCGATCGTCTCGTGGATGGCGTAGGCGGCGGAGGTCCCCTCCGCGCTCACGCGCCGCTCGACCTCGGAGACCAGCGCCGGATCGTCCGCCAGCAGGACCTGCGCGTCGAGGATCGCGGCGTATCCCTCCCCGAGCGTGGTCGCGAGGTGGGTCTTCAGGGTCGCGAGGTCCTCGCGCGCCCGGGCGCGCGCCTTCGCGAAGCGGGCGATCTCGTCCGCCGGCGAGGCGCCGGGGGCCGGTGCGCGCGCCGGCTCGCGGCGCCGCGGCGGCTCCCACAGGACGGCGCGCCCGACCGCCACGCCGGGGGAGACGCCCACGCCGCGGAAGACCCGGGGCACTACTCCGCCTCGCCGAAGCGCGAGCGGACGAGCTCGGAGAGCTTCGCCGCCGCCTCCGTCTCGTCCTCCCCCGAGATCGCGAAGTGAAGCTTGGTCCCCTTCGCCGCCGCGAGCGTGAGCAGCCCGAGGATCGACTTCCCGTCCACCCGCGTCCCGTCGCGCGAGACGGTGACGCGCGAGGCGTACGAGCTCGCCAGGTGCACGAACTTCGCGGCCGCCCGCGCGTGCAACCCGAGCCGGTTGACGATGGTCACCTCCGACTCGATCATCTCCAAGCTCCGCCCCCCGACCCGTCGCGTCCCTCCAGGACCTCGGAAGCCACCTGAATCGACTCGCGCCCCTGCTGGGCGATCCGCCGCACGGTCTCGTCGAATCCGTCCACCGTGCGCAGGTTCGCGAACTTGATGAGCATCGGCAGGTTCACGCCGGTCACCACGTCCACGCGTCCCGGCTCCAGGAGCGAGAGCGAGACGTTCGACGGCGTCCCCCCGAACATGTCGGTCAGGATCAGGACCTTGCCTTCCACCGCCACGCGCGCGATCCCCTCCTCGATCCGGCGGCGCGCGTCGGTGACGTCGTCGTCCCAATCCAGCGAGATCGCCCCGATCGCCGGAACGTCCCCCACGATGCGGCGGACCGCTTGCGCGAGCTCGTCGGCGAGCTTCCCGTGCGTGACGATCAACAGCCCCGGAGCGCCCTCACCCATCCCGGTCACTCCTTTCCGAGGTCCCGGTGCGTCACCGAGACCGGGATCGCGTGCGCGGCGAGGTGCTTCCGGATCTCCTCTGCGAGAACGACGCTCCGGTGCTTCCCGCCGGTGCAGCCGATCGTGATCGTCAGGTAGCTCTTCCCCTCGGAAGCATAGTGCGGGATCAGGAAGTCGAGCATGTCGGAGACGCGGACGAGGAACTCCTTCGCCTCCGGGCGTTCCTCGAGGAACGCCTTCACGTCCGGATGCGTGCCGTCGAGCGGGCGCAGGTGCTCGATGAAGAACGGGTTGGGGATGAAGCGGACGTCGAAGAGGAGGTCGGCCTCCGCGGGGACACCGTACTTGAACCCGAAGGACACCACGTGGACGTTGAGCGTCGCCGCGGTCTGGTGCTGCCCGAACGCCGCCTTCAGGAACGAGCGCAGCTCGTGCGCGTTGAAGCGGCTCGTGTCGATGATCCGATCGGCGACGTCCCTGAGGGGGGCGAGCACCTTCCGCTCCTCGCGGATCGCGCGCTCGAGCGTCTGCCCCGGGTCCTGCATCGGGTGAGGGCGGCGGGTCTCGCTGAACCGGCGCATCAGGATCTCGTCGGTGCACTCGAAGAACAGGAGCGTCACGGGCGCGCCGCTCGCGCGGAGCGTATGGAGGATCTCGGGGAACCCCGGGAGGAACTCCCGCTCGCGGGCGTCCACGACGATCGCGCCGCGCGGGATCGCCCCGCCGCTCCGCTGGAGGAGCTCGTAGAACTGCGGGATCAGGTTGACGGGCAGATTGTCCACGCAGAAGAAGTTCATGTCCTCGAGACAGCGGGCGGCGAGCGACTTCCCCGAGCCCGACAGTCCGGTGATGACGACGAGACGCTCCATCATCGCGATTCACCGTCCCCCGGCTCGTGGTCCCGGATCGGCTCCCCGTCGTCCGAGACCGGGGTGTGGATCCGCTCCCCGAGCCGCCGCGCCAGCTCGCGTGCCGGGTGATACCCCTTGAGCTTCAGCAGGTGGTTGCGCGCCGCGACCTCGATCAGCACCGACAGGTTCCGGCCCGGCCCGACCGGCATCTCCACATATGGAAGGGAGATCCCCAGGACCTCGTGCACGCGCTCGTCGAGGCCGAGGCGGTCGTACTTCTTTCCGGCCTTCCAGGGATCGAGCTTGATCACGTACTCGACGAACTTCGTCATCCGCACCGACGCGACGCCGAACAGGTCCTTGACGTTGATGATCCCGACGCCGCGCAGCTCCATGTGGTAGCGCGTCAGCTCGGGGCCCGTCCCGACGAGAAGCTCGCCCCGCCTCTTGATCTCGACCACGTCGTCGGAGACCAGGCGATGTCCGCGCACGACCAGGTCGATCGCGCACTCGCTCTTCCCGACGCCGCTGTCCCCCATGAGCAGCACGCCCAGCCCGTAGACGTCGAGCAGCACCCCGTGGACGACCGTGCGCGGGGCCAGACGGTCCTCCAGGTAGCGCGTGAGGTGCTCGATCGTGGTGGACGAGGACAGGTCGGTCCGAAGGAGCGGAACGCGCTGCCGCTCGGCCTCCTCGATCAGCTCGTCCGGCGGCGTCAGCCCCGTCGTGATCACGAAGCAGCTCACCCCCTGCCGGCAGAGCTGCGAGACGATCCGCGCCCGCTCGGCCGGCGCCCGCTCCTGGAGGAAGCTGGTCTCGGACTTGCCGAGGATCTGGATCCGTCCCGGATGCACGTATTCGAGGAACCCGGCGAGCGCGAGCCCCGGCTTCTGGATCCGCGGCCGGTCCACCACGTTGTCCAGGCCGTCGGCCCCGGAGACCAATGTCAGGCTCAATGCGGCCGCGGCATCGTCGGTGAGGAGCTCGCCGACGGTCATCGAGGGAATCGCGCTGCTGTCCGGGCCCGTCATGGTCTCGACTCCGCGACACGAATTCGCAGGGCGCCGGGATTCTAGCAAGGCGGGCCTTCCGCGGCCCGCCCGCGCTTGCTATAGTCTTTTCCCCCCTCTCGGAGATCCCATGGCGAGCAAAGCGATCGTTCACGTCATCGGCACCGGCACCATCGGCGAGCCGCTGATCGGCCTCCTGACCCAGATGAAGGAGCCCCTCGGCATCGAGGAGGTCACCTTCCACAAGCGGACCCCGCTCCTGCACGACCGCTCGAAGGTCGTGAACCTGCTCAAGCGAGGCGCGAAGCTGTGCGTCGACGCCTCGGCCAGAAAGGGGTTCCAGGACCTCGGGATGGAGCCGACCTTCGAGTCGATGGAGGCGCTCGAGCGCGCGGCGGTCGTCATCGACTGCACCCCCTCCGGCGTGGGGATCGCCAACAAGAACGAGTTCTACAGCAAGTTCACCCACAACACCCTCGGCTTCATCGCCCAGGGGAGCGAGTTCGGGTTCGGGAAGCCCTACGCGCGCGGGATCAACGATTCCGCGCTGCGGCGCGGCGAGGACCAGTTCCTCCAGGTCGTCTCCTGCAACACGCACAACCTGTCGATCCTCATCCACACGCTCGCCCTCGAGGACGGGGGACCGGACAACCTGGTGGAAGGCCGCTTCGTGTGCATGCGGCGCGCCTCCGACCTGTCGCAGGACGACAGCTTCGTCGCCTCCCCCGAGGTCGGCAATCACAAGGACGCCCGCTTCGGCACCCACCACGCCCGGGACGCCTGGGCGCTGTTCAACACGATGGGCCACGACATGAACCTGTTCTCGTCGGCCTGCGTGCTGAACACGCAGTACATGCACACGATCTTCTTCGACGTCCGGGTCAAGACGCCGACGACCAAGGAGCGGCTGCTGGAGCACATCCGCCGCAACGACCGGATGTCGATCACCTACAAGAACTCGGCCAACACCGTGTTCTCGTTCGGCCGCGACTACGGCCACTACGGCCGGATCCTCAACGTCACGGTCGTGGCGTGGCCGACCGTCTCCGTGCGCAACGAGACCGAGATCGTCGGCTACTGCTTCACCCCGCAGGACGGGAACTCGCTGCTGTCGTCGATCGCGGGGGCGACCTGGTTCCTCGACCCCAAGGGGTACGTCGACCGGGTCCAGTGCCTGAAGCCGTACTTCTTCGACGAGGTCTGACCGCTCAGGCGTCCGCCCGGATCTTCCGGATCTCCTCGGTCAGCTTCGGCACCACCTCGAAGACGTCGCCGACGATCCCGTAGGTCGCGGCCTTGAAGATCGGCGCGTCCGGGTCCTTGTTGATCGCGACGATCACCTTCGAGGAGCTCATCCCCGCGAGGTGCTGGATCGCGCCGGAGATCCCGCAGGCGACGTAGAGGCTGGGCGAGACCACCTTCCCCGTCTGGCCGACCTGGTGCGCGTGGGGGATCCAGCCGGCATCCACGACCGCGCGGGACGCCCCGACCGCGCCCCCCAGCGCCTGGGCGAGATCGCGCACGAGCGAGAAGTGCTCCGGCGCGCGGAGGCCACGCCCCCCGCTCACCACGATCGACGCCTCGGCGACGTCGAGCTCCTGCGCGGGGGACGTCTCGAGGCGCACGACCTTGCATCGGGGCGTAACGCCGGCGGGTGCCGTGGGGATCACCTCGGCCGGCGCCGCTCCGGAGGCGACCGCCGGGAAGACGTTCGGGCGGAGCGTCGCCATCGCCGGGCGCGCCTCGGGGACCTTCGCCCACGCGTAGGCCTTTCCCGAATAGACCGGCCGCTTCCCGCGGAGCGCCCCTCCGGCGCCGCGCTCGATCTCGACGAGATCGGAGAGCAGGCCGGTGGAGAGGCGCGCGGCCGCGCGCGCGAGCACGTCGCGTCCCAGGCTCGTCCCCGGCCCGAGGATCGTGTCGGCCCCCGTGGTCCGCGCCGCCTCCGCGAGCGTCGCCGCGAACACCTCCGGGACGTACAGGTCGAGCGCGGGGTCCTCCACCGCGAGGAGCTTCGTCGCGCCGTGAGCCCCGGCGACCGCGGCGCTCGCCGAGGCTCCCGCGCCGAACGCGATCGCCGTGACCGCGTCCCCCGTCCCTTCGGCGAGCTTGCGCGCGGTGGAGAGCACCTGGAGGCTCGACCCCTTCGGGTCACCGCCGCGGCGCTCGAGGAGGACGAGGATCCCCCCCATCAGCAGATCCCCCCCATCAGATGACCTT
>DASRJG010000201.1:0-13304 GCA_035649595.1 Candidatus Polarisedimenticolaceae bacterium | reverse complement strand
CACGTTCCCGGGCTCGCCGGCGCGCACGCCGCGGCGGTGGCGGGGCATCTCGCGCGCGGGCTTCCTCTTCGGGACGCGGCGGTGGCGGCGCAGCGCTACGTCGCGCTGCGGCTGTCGCGAGGCCGGTGAGCGATCAGAGGCTGGTGGTCGCGCGCGAGCCGCCGATCCAGCGCGGCGTATGGCTGCGCAGCGCGGCCAACGTCTTCCCCAGAAGCTTGTTCAGCGGGTGCGTGCGCGAGAGCATCGACAGCGGAGGCGGCGACCGGCGATCGACCTTCGCGTGCTCCGCCCGGAGCGCCTTGTGTCCCGGGGCGATCGCGAGCCCGCGCTCGAACGTCGCGAGCGCCTTGGTCGTCTTGCCGGCGAGCAGGTACACGCGCCCGAGGTTGAGCAGCAGATCGGGGTTGAAGAAGTCGCGACGCGAGGCGGTCTCGCACGCCTGGATCGACTCCGGGTTCGCGCCCCGGCTTTGAGCGAGCGTCAACCCGTAGTAAGAGAGGTAGCGCATCTGGGGACGCGCGACGCCGTGCTGCCGCTCGATCAGGATCGCGGACTGGAAATGGGTCGTCGCGGCGGCCGGGTCACCCTCGACGAGGGCGACGAGACCCTTGCGAAAGCTGTTCTCGGCCGAGAGTATAGCCATGTGGGTTCGATCACCTTACGTCTCCCCGACTGCTGGATATGTACGCATCGACAATCTGTGATGCAACCACTTTTGTATGCATATTTATTCTGATCGACGAGCATACTCAGAGGCTGTTAAGGCTGTTGCGATCGTCATCCTGATCGTCGGCATTGGCGGTTGCCGCTCCCGTGCCGATGACCGGATCGCGAGGGCTCACGAGCTGGGGCGGAACCCCACCGAGCCGAACAAGAACCGGGTCGAGAAGCTCATGGAGGACGACGACAGGGACGTCCGGGCGACGGCCCTCGTCGTCATGGGAGGGATGGACCCCCCTCGCGCGAAACGGATGGCTGCCGCGGCCCTCTCGGACCGGGACGGCCTCGTCCGCGCGGCGGCGGTGAGCATCCTGTCGGACGCCCCGGCACCCGAGATGATCCGGACGCTCGTCGCGCTCGCGACGGACGATCCGGTTTGGCAGGTGCGCGCACGGGCCGTGGACGCCGTCGCCCCCCTCGGCCGCGAGGCGGTCGGCGAGGTTTTCAGCCGGGCGCTGTCGGACCCCGTGCGCCACGTCCGGCGCGCGGCGCTCCGTGCCTGCGCGGAGCGCTCCTTCTCCTGTCCCGTGGATCGGTTGTCGGCCCTGGTCGTCGAGGACTCGGACTGGGAGAACCGCGTCGAGGCCGCCCGGGCGCTGGGGGCCTCGTCCGACCCCAACGCCTACGCCGGACTCGACGCCGCCGCCAGGGACCCGAACGAGTTCGTCCGCGCGACGGCCGCCGGGGCGCGGCGCGCCTTGGAGAGGGCGGCGATCCCGCGCCCCCCCGCTCCGCCGCCGCCGGCCCCGCCGCCCACCCGTCCCGCCGGAGAAAAACCCAAAGCCGGTGTATAGTGCCCCTTCCACAGCCGACCGCGATTCGGTTCCCTCCGCGTCGAAGAGCGCCCCGAGGGAGCCGCGCAAACGCCGGAGAGTTCGCTACGTGAAGTTCGACGGTGGTCCATGCGTCCCGCCGTGCGCCTGACGCGGCAGGATCGAGGGGGGTTTCGATTGGACGGGGTCGAGCGAGCTCCGATCGAAGCGTCGCGCGACGGCGACGCGTTCACGATCGGCGGCGCCGCTCCGTTCAGGGTCGCCTGGAGCGACGCGGAGCGCGGCTGGATCCTGAGCGTCATCGGGGAGTCCGGTGAAGCAGGCCGCACGACCGCAAGCGAGCGCGACGCGCTCGCGCCGACGAGCCTCCTGCTCGCGGATGGACGGCTGTTCCGGCTCGCCGCGGTCGGGGCCTCCGCTCCGGTGGTGGAGCTGGGCCGATGGGACGGTCCTGGAGCGTACGTGGTCGCGAGGCCGGTGAACGGGACTTGGGAGCTGACGCGCACACCCGCAGGTGAGGCGCTGGAGGTCGGCCCGGAGCTCTGGATCCTCGCCGCAGCGGAGATCGGCCGCATGGATGGATGGTGGTGATGGGTCAAGGACAGCAGGGCCCCTCGGGATTCGGAGGCGGCGGCCGGCGAAGGCGCCGCCGGGGTCGTCGAGGGGGAGGGGGCGGAGTCGCGGTCGCCGGCGGCGCGCAGGGCGCGCGCGATCGTTCCCCCCGAGGGCTCGCCGAGCTCGCGGTTCCCGAAGGGGAGCCGACCGAGCCGATCTCCGGAGTGCTGCAGATCGCGCAGGAAGGTCACGGCTTCCTCCGCGCCCCGGCGAACGACTTCAACCCCGAGAGCACCGATCCGTGGGTCCCGCGATCGATCGTGCAATCGCTCGGGCTCGAGACCGGCGTCGAGCTCGCGGGGCTCGCGGTCCCGTCGACCCGTCCGGGGTTCCCCGCCGGGGTCGCACGCCTGGAGTCGATCAACGGCGCCCCCCCGGACGCCTACGCGAAGCGCACCCCGTTCAAGAATCTGGTGGCCGAGGACCCGACCGAAAGGATCCGCCTCGAGCTCACCGGCGACGAGATCTCGATGCGCGTGGTCGACCTGATCGCCCCGATCGGCAAGGGGCAGCGCTGCTTGATCGTCGCCCCGCCGAAAGCCGGGAAGACCGTCCTGCTGCAGAAGATGGCCCGGTCGATCACCACGAACCACCCCGAGATCCACCTCATCGTGCTGCTCGTGGACGAGCGTCCCGAGGAGGTGACCGACATGCGCCGCAACGTCCGCGGCGAGGTTCTCGCCTCCTCGTCGGACGAGCTGGCCCGGAACCACCTCCAGGTCGCGGAGATCGCCCTCGAGCGGGCGAAGCGTCTCGTCGAGTGCGGCCGCGACGTCGTCGTGCTGCTCGACTCGATCACCCGGCTCTCGCGCGCCTATAACACCGAGCAGCGCGGGTCGGGGCGGGTGCTGTCGGGAGGGATCGACGCACGGACCATGGAGAAGCCCCGGCGCTTCTTCGGCGCCGCGCGGAAGGCCGTGTCGGGCGGCTCGCTCACGGTCATCGGCACCGCGTTGGTGGACACCGGCTCCCGGATGGACGAGGTGATCTTCCAGGAGTTCAAGGGGACCGGGAACATGGAGATCCTCATGGACCGCGGGCTCTTCGAGCGGCGGATCTTCCCCGCGATCGACATCTCGAAGAGCGGCACGCGCAAGGAAGAGAAGCTGTTCACCCCCGAGGAGTACCAGAAGGTCACGCTGCTCCGCCGCGCGCTCGCGCCGCTGCGCCCCGCCGAGGCGATGCAGCTCCTGACCGGCCGGCTGGAGAAGTACCCGACCAACCAAGAGTTCCTCGCCAACCTCCTGAGCTGACCGTGCTCGGCGTCAGCCGCAAGGCGCAACGCTTCACCGAATCGGTCATCCGCGAGATGACGCGGCTGTGCCGGGAGCACGACGCCGTCAATCTCGCCCAGGGGTTCCCGGACTTCGCGGCACCCGACGAGGTCAAGGCGGCGGCATGCCGCGCGATCCAGGCCGACGTCAATCAGTACGCGATCACCTGGGGGGCGCCGTCGCTTCGCGCCGCGATCGCGGCCAAGGCGCGCCGCGCTTACGGGATCGAGATCGACCCGGAGCGGGAGATCGCGGTCACCTGCGGCGCCACGGAGGCGATGATCGCGTCGATCCTGGCGATCGTCGATCCCGGGGACGAGGTCGTCGTCTTCGAGCCGTTCTACGAGAACTACGGCCCCGACGCGATCCTCGCGGGGGCCGTCCCGCGGTTCGTCCCGCTGCGCCCTCCCGAGTGGACCTTCGACCCCGACGAGCTCGCCGCGGCGTTCAACGACAAGACGCGAGGAATCATCCTCAACTCCCCCAACAACCCGACCGGGAAGGTGTTCGGCGCGGACGAGCTCGAGACGATCGCCACGCTCTGCCGGAAGTGGGACGTCGTCGCCTTCAGCGACGAGATCTACGAGCACATCCTCTACGACGGCGCGCGCCACGTGCCGATCGCGACCCTTCCCGGAATGGCCGACCGCACCGTGACGATCAACGCCCTCTCGAAGACCTACTCGGTGACCGGATGGCGCGTCGGCTGGACGATCGCCTCCCCGGCGCTCACGGGAGCGATCCGGAAGGTGCACGATTTCCTGACGGTCGGCGCGGCCGCGCCGCTCCAGGAGGCGGGAGCGGTGGCGCTCGCGCTCCCCGACGTCTACTACGCCTCTCTCGCTGCGGACTACGCGGCGCGGCGGGACCTGCTGCTCGAGGGGCTGCGCGGCGTGGGCTTCCAGTGCGGTACGCCCCGCGGCGCCTACTACATCCTGGCCGACGCCTCCGCGCTCGGATGCTCGGACGACGTCGCCTTCGCGCGCCGTCTGGTCCGGACGGCCGGCGTCGGCGCGGTCCCCGGGTCGTCATTCTTCTCGGATCCGGCGTCGGGGCGGACGCTGCTGCGATTCGCCTTTCCCAAGCGCGCGGAGACGCTGCGCGAGGCGGTACGGCGGCTTACGCGGGGCCTAGCCCACTAGGACCGCACCGCCGTTTACGTTGAGCACCTCGCCGGTGATGAACGTGGACAGCTCGGACGCGAGGAACACCACCGCGCCCGCGATCTCCTCGGGCGTCGCGGCGCGCCCCAGCGGGATCGCCTTCAGGATCGTGTCCCGCGCGGGGCCGAGGAGCTCCTCGCGCGTCAGGTCGGTCACGGTCCAACCGGGGGCGACGCAATTCACCAGGATCCCGTGCGGGGCCAGCTCGACCGCGAGCGACTTCGTCATCGAGATCACCGCGCCCTTGGTCGCGGCGTAGTGCGCGTGGAACGCTTCGCCGCGCTGGCCCGCCGTGCTCGAGACGTTCACGATCCGGCCGCCGCGCGCCTCCTTCATCGCCGGAACGGCGGCACGGATGCAATGGAACGTTCCGGTCAGGTTGACGGCGAGCATCTCCCCCCACTCGCCGTCCGACATCTCGTCGATCGCCGATTCCTTCCAGATCCCCGCGTTGTTGACGAGGATGTCGAGACCGCCGAAGCGCGAGACCGCCTCGTCCACCATCATCTCGGCGTCCTCCCTGCGGGCGACGTCCGCGGCGAGGGCGAACGCTTCGCCGCCCAGTCCCTCGATCTCCTCCACGAGCAGCGCGGCGGAGGGGGACTCCACGCGGTAGTTCACCGCGACGGAGGCGCCCGCGCGGGCGAGCATCAGGCAGCAGGCGCGGCCGATCCCCCGCGCGCCGCCGGTGACGAGGGCGGACTTCCCGGTCAGGTCGATCATGAGACCTCCTCGAGGAGCGCGAGCTGCCCGCAGGCCGCCCGGGCCTCCGCCCCGCGGCTCCAGCGGATGCTGACCGGAAGCCCCTCCGCCAGGAGCCGGTCGCGGATCGCGAGGACGCGCGCGCGCGCCGGCGAACGGTAGGGGAGGAGGCCCGGCACCTCGTTGAAGGGGATCAGGTTGAGCTTGGCCGGATGGGCGCGGAGCAGCTTCGTCAACCGCGCGACGTCGGCGTCGGTGTCGTTGACGCCGTCGAGCAGGACGTACTCGAAGGTGTGGCGCTCGCCGGTCGTCCGGGCGAACAGCCGGCAGGCTTCGAGAAGGCGCGCGAGCGGGTACCTCCGGTTGATCGGCATGATCCGGTCGCGCACCTCGTCCGTGGTCGCGTTCAACGAGACCGCGAGGCGCGGTCGGAGCGTCTCGCCGGCGAGCCGCTCGATCGCCGGGGCGAGCCCGGACGTGGAGATCGTGACGCGCCGCCGGGAGAGGCCGAAGCCGTCGGGATCGACGAGGAGCCGGAACGCCCCGATCGCTCCGTCGTAGTTGTGGAGCGGCTCTCCCATCCCCATGAAGACGACGTTGAACGCGCGGTCGCCGATCTCGCCGGTCTCCTGGATCGCCGCGACCTGGCCCACGATCTCGCCGGGGGAGAGATGGCGCACCAGCCCCATGCGCGCGGTCAAGCAGAACGTGCAGTCCAACGCGCAGCCCACCTGGCTCGACACGCACAGCGTGACCCGATCCCGCTGCACCATGAACACGCTCTCGACCGAGCCTCCGCCGGGAAGCCTGATCTCGTGCTTGACCGTCCCGTCGGAGGCGCGCAGGCTGCGGCCGATCGACGGGGCGTCCACGCGCGCCGCGTGGGAGAGTTCTCCCCGGAGCGCCTTGGGCAGATCGGTCCACGACGCGGGGTCCAGGCGGCGCCTGGCGTAGAGCCAGCGGACGATCTGGTCGGCGTGGAAGCGGGGCGCGCCGCGGGCGCTCAGGATCTCGGCCAGCTCGACCCGCGACATCCCGTAGAGATTGGGGAGCATGGTCCGCCCGAGTGTAGCAGCGGCGTGATAGCGTGCGGGAGAAGGCGGCGCCGTTGAAGAAGGACCACCTCGCATTCCTGATGGGCGGGCTCGCGTTCGGGTTCCTCTTCGGGTTCGGCCTCTTCCGCGCGATCGAGACCCGCCCGGGACGTGCGCGGGCGGCGGCGGAAGATGGGGCGGTCCCCTCCCCGATGGGTCCCGCCGCGCCGACGCAGACCGCGGGGGGCGCCCCCGGCGGCGGGGGCGGTGCTCCTCCGATGATGGCGGAGATCAACGCCCTGAAGGAGCGGGTCACCGCCAACCCGCAGGATGCGGCCGCGTGGGTGCGTCTCGCGAACCTGTACCAGGACGCCGGGATGTACGAGCCGGCGGTCGGCTTCTACGAGCGTGCGATCGCGATCGGGCCGAAAGACGCCAACGTCCTCACCGACATGGGCATCTGTCTGCAGGAGCTCAAGCAATACGACCGGGCGCTCGAGATGCTGGAGCGCGCGCAGCAGGCGGACCCGCAGCACTGGCAGTCGCTCTACAACATCGCCGTCGTGGCGGGGCTCGGCATGGGGAAGTTCGATCGGGCCGACGCGGCCCTCGCCCGGCTGCAAGAGATCCACCCCTCGGCGCCGCACCTCCCGGAGCTCCGGGAAGCCCTCCAGAAGGCCCGCCAGGGGGGCTCGGCCGGCGGCGGATAAGGCCACAGTGACCGCCCCCGCCCGCTCCTGGCCCCTCAAAGTTCCGAAGCCTATATTCCGACGCGGTCGGTTCGCCATTTCGGAGAGGGCGGATGAGCACGGATCGCATCGCGCAGCTGCACGAGCAGGCTTCCGAGCACTATCTGAACGGCGACTACGACGGCGCGCTCCAGGCCTGGCGCGACATCCTGCGGCTCGAGCCGAGCCACGAGCAAGCGCTCGAAGGGCTGCGCATGGCGTCGCAGTTCGTCGCCCGGGAGCAGACCGCCGTGACCGCCGCCTCGCCGGAGATGGAGCACGAGCTGGACGAGGGACTGCGCGTGCTCGACGCCCTGGCTCCCGCGAAGTCCGCGCCCGTCGTGCGTGACGTCGAGCGCCAAGCCGACGGGATCGATTTCGGGGACATAGGAGCGGTCGACAGCATCCCGCTCGGAGCCAGCGACACCGCGCCTGAGGAGGGCGCGTCCGACCAGCCGGAGGGATGGGACGCGAAGCCGGGTCCCGCCGCGGCCGAGGAGTCGTTCGGGCTCGCGCCGGCCTCCGCTCCGACCCTCGCGCAGAGCGCGGCGGCGATCGAGCTGCGCCGACGCGTGGACGATCTGCTGACCGAAGCGCGCGCCAAGGCCGACGCCGGGGAGCGCGACGAAGCCCTCGCCATCCTGGCGCGGCTCGCGATCCTCGACGAGGACAACGCCGACGCGGCCGCGCTCCGCGCCGCGATCGAGCAGGCCGGCGCCTCCGCTCTCGACCGGATCGAGCAGGAGATCATCGAAGGGGTGGCCGCGCTGGAGTCCGGCCGGCTCGACGATGCGGAGGCGCGGTTCCGCGCGGCGCTCGCGCTCGCCCCCGACCACCGCGAGGCGCAGCATTACCTCGAGAAGGTCGCGGAGCGGCGCGGCGGCGCGACGGCCCCCGCCGAAGACCTCCTCGGCGGCGGGACGGATCTCCTCGGGGAGCCCCCGGTGCAGGGCGAGGCCGCCCCCGCGGAGGAGGCGGTCCCCAACGCGCTCGACGCGGCGGCGAAGGCCGCGAAGACCGCGAAGGAGCCGCCGGTCATCAAGCTCGCCAAGGCTTCCTCGGTCGCGCGCCCGGATCCGCCGGTCGTCTCACGGGCCGTGCGCCGCGGACCGTCGCTTCCGCTGATCGCCGCCGGGGGGCTCGGCGTCGTCCTCGTGATCTGCGGCGTCATCGCCTACCCGATGCTCCGGGGGGAGCAGCCCTCGAAGACGCCGCCCCCTCCGCCGGTCAAGCGTCCGGTCGCCGCCGCCAAGGCGGAGCCCACGGCTACCACCGCCGCCGCGCCCGGTCCTCACGACTCGCAGGAGCGGGCGAAGGCCGTCGCCGCCGCCGTGCTCCGCGGCCGCTCGCTGGCCTCGTCGGGGGACTTCGGCGGCGCGATCATCGCCTACAACCAGGCGTTGACTCTCGAGCCTGGGAACGCGGAAGCCAAGGCGGGGCTCGACGCGGCGGCCGAGCAGTACAAGGCGGTCAAGGCCGATCGCGACGCGCTCGAGAGCCTCAAGCTCGCCTTCCGCGACGGCGAGTACACGTCGGGGCTCCGGCTCGCGTACCGCCTCCCGCCGAGCGTGGACAAGTCCTTCGCCGATACGGCGAAGGTGATCGGGTGGTACGACCTGGCGGTCGTCGCGCTGCGGGCGGGGGATTGCAAGGAGGCGGCGGCGCATCTCGACGAGGCGCTGGCCATCGCCCCCGACGACGCGCCGTCGAAGTCCCTGCGCGAGTTCGCGATCCGCTACGCGGACGCGACGAAGGACCGCGCCTTCCTCGACCGTGTCGAGGCGCTCGCGTTCCGGCAGCTCCCCGCGTCCTAGTGCCGGAAGTGCCGGCGTCCGGTGAGGACCATCGCGAGCCCGCGCTCGTCGGCCGCGGCGATCACCTCCTCGTCGCGGATCGATCCTCCGGGCTGCACGACCGCCGTGATCCCCGCCTCCGCGGCGACGTCGAGACCGTCCCTGAAGGGGAAGAACGCGTCCGAGGCCATCGCCGCCCCCCGGAGGGGCACGAGCGCCTTCTGGATCCCCAGCCGGGCGGCATCGACGCGGCTCATCTGGCCGGCCCCGATCCCGACGGTGCGTCCCGGGAGCGCGTAGACGATCGCGTTCGACTTCACATGCCGCACGACCGTCCACGCGAGCTCGAGCGCGTCCCACTCCGCGTCGCTCGGCGGGCGCCGCGTCGCGATCCGCCCCTCGCGGAGCGACAGGTCGGGGCCGTCCCGGTCCTGGACGAGGAGTCCCCCCTGGACACGACGTAGGTCGAACCCGCCCCGGCGATAGGACGCGAGCGTCCCGACGTCGAGCACCCGGAGGCTCTTCTTCCGCGCGAGCGCGCTCCTCGCGTCCGCCCCGAAGCCCGGCGCGATCACGCCCTCGTAGAACGAGTCGGCGATCGCGGCCCCGGTCGCCGCGTCCACCTCCGCCGCGCAGGCGATGACGCCGCCGAAGGCGCTGGTCGGATCGCAGGCGAGCGCGGCGGCGAACGACGCCGCGAGGGCCCCTTCGGACCCGACGCCGCACGGGTTGCCGTGCTTGACGATCGCGCACGACCGGCCGCCGAGGTCGGCGACGACGGCGAGGGCCGCATCGAAGTCGAGGATGTTGTTGAACGAGAGGGGCTTCCCCTGGAGCTGCCGCGCGTGGGCGACGCTCGCGGCCGGCGGCTGGTCGTCGCGGTAGAACGCGGCGCGCTGGTGGGGGTTCTCTCCGTACACGAGATCGGCCGCCTTCGTGAAGCTCGGCACGAACGGATCGGGGAACGCGGGGGCGGCTCCGTCGGCGGCGGCGAGGTAGGCCGCGATCGCGGAGTCGTAGGCGGCGGTGCGCTCGAACGCCCTCCTCGCGAGCTCGCGCCGGAGGGGGCGGGGGAGGCCGCGCTGGGTCTTCAGCGCGTCGAGCACTGCCGGGTAGTCCGCGGCGTCCACGACGACGCCGACGTGCTCCCAGTTCTTCGCCGCGGCACGCACCATCGACGGCCCGCCGACGTCGATCATCTCGATGACGTCCGCGAGCGACGCCTTCGGGTCGGCCGCGGCACGGGAGAACGGGTAGAGGTTCACCACGACGAGGTCGATCGGCGTGATGTCGTGCCGGCGGAGATCGTCCATGTGCCGCGGATCGGAGCGCGCCGCCAGGATCCCGGCGTGGATCCGTGGATGGAGGGTCTTCACGCGACCGTCGAGCATCTCGGGAAAGCCGGTCCGGTCGGCGATGCGCACGACCGGGGTCCCGGATTCCTCGAGGAGCGCCGCGGTGCCCCCGGTGGAGAGGACCTCGATCCCGAGGGCGTGAAGCTCGCGCGCGAGCTCCACGATTCCTTCCTTGTCGTGCACGCTGATCAGCGCCCGTCGGACGGGGCTGATCAATGCGAGGATCCGCGGTACGGGGTCCCGGCGAGATCGCCGTGGCAGAGCTTCCAGGCCGCGAGCCAGGCTTGGACGATGTCGGTGACCGAGCGGGAGTACGAGAGCGAGGCGATGGCGAACGGGACGGAGCGATCGTCGAACGCCACCGGGTCGTTCCAGGACGACGCGGCGGCGTAAGCGCGGGCGAGGTTCAGGTCCTCCGCCCGCGAGCGCTCGAGCACGCCGCTCGTGAAGCCGCGGAAGTCGGTGCGCGCCAGCGACGCGTTGTCGTGGCCGTAGAACACGAGGGGGAATCGGGCGCGCCGGGTTTCGCAGAACGAGGCGAAGTGGGCATACCGTGGCACACCGTCGGGCCCGGCCGCCGCCGGGGGGAACCCGGCATCCGCCACGAAGTGCGCGAGCGTGCCGAAGCGCCGCGCGATCTCGTCGAACGGGGCGTGGCCGTTCGCGCCGGCGACCAGCTCGCGCGCGGCGGCATCGACGGAGTCCGACAGGGTCCCGCGGTCCCACGCGGGGCGGTGTCCGGGGGCGTCCTCCTCGGTCATCGGCAGCAGCATCCCCCGGCGCACCTCGTCCCTCCGCTTCTCGAGGGCCGTCCGGAGCGTCGGCGGCATCATCTTGATCGCGTCGTCGACGAGCTGGAGCCGGGTGGAAGCGGTCCAGGCGAGCGCCGGACGGGATGCGCCCGCGCTCCAAACGACCATCGCCGCCGCGATCAGGGGGAGCGCTCGCATCGCACGCGCATCCTACAACGGGCGGGCTCGCCCTAAGGCTTGTCCTCGTCCTCGGGCTTCGGAGCCGGGACCGGCGGCTGCATCTGGAGGAGCGGGAGCCCGAGCGCCCCCGCCTGGTTCTGGTAGATCTCGAGCTTGACCGCGAGCAGGTTCTCGTTGTTGACGACCTGCGGATTCTTGCGAGGGTCGGCGAGGTCGGGATCGAGCACGAGCGCGCGCCGGTACTCCTCGATCGCCGCGTCGTAGTCCTTCTGCGCGTCGTAGATGCTCCCGAGGTTGTAGTGCGCGAGCGCATTGTTCGGGTCGAGCGAGATCGTCTTCTTGAACGAGCCGGTCGCATCGCCGAGGGCGCCGGTCGTGCGCTGGATCGTGCCGAGGTTCAGCCAGAGCGTCGGATTGTTCCTGTCGAGCTTCAGCGCGTACTCCTGGAACGGCAGCGCGATCCGCGGCATCCCTCGCTTGGCGAGGTAGGCCGCGAAGTCGTTCACTTGCGACGGCGTGGCGCGCCCCTGCTCGATGAGATCGAGATAGGCGACGGCATTCGGCTCCGTGCCGATCGGGCCCTCGCGCAAGCGGGCGATCACCTTCGCGAGCGAGCTGTCCGGCACGGGCTGGGTGACGGAGGTCGCGGTCGCGGCCGCGGGGGGGAGCGCGTCGGGAGCCGCCGCGGAGGCGGGCGCGGACTGGGAGGTGCTGGTCGTGTCGGGAGCGGCCGGCGCGGCGGTCTCCTTGGCCCGGGCCTTCGGAATCCACCAATGGTCCGCCGCGTAGGCCGTCGAGGATAGAACTCCCGCGGCGACGAGGGTCGCGAGAGCGAGTGTGTGCTTCATGCGGCTGTCTCCCGCCCCGGAGGGGGGATCACTTCCCCGGGCGCGCCTTGACCGTGACTTTCCGATCCTGGACGATGACACGAAGCTCTACCTTAGCGCATCCCGTCTTTTCGCGGAGCTTGTCGGCCTGGGAGCTCACGCTTCGCAGGAACTTCTCGAAGGAGAGCTTCGCCTCCCCTTCGCCGGACTTCTTCCGCGCGTCCAGGAGGCGCATGTGGAGCAGCCGGAGGTGCTCGCGCTCGCTCGTGGGGTCCTTGACCGTGCAGCGGGCGAGGATCTGCTCCCCGGAGCCCGCCCTCTCCGCCACCGCGGGGGCCGGCCGGTCCCCTTCCTCGATCGTCCGGATCGTCTTTGACCAGAGCTCCGACAGGCTGTTGAAGCGGCTGACGAGAGCGTTGAAGTGGAACCGGGAGGCGTACTTCCGGATGGGGGTGTTCGAGTGGCGCTTGATGATCCGCTCGATCTCGGAGCGCAGCTCGAACGGCTGCTTGGGGATCGAGCCGGCGAAGAACATGTCGTACTGGATCTTGAGCTGACGCAGGCCGATCTCGAGGCGGGCGATGTCGGCGTCGACCTCCGTGGATACCACGTCCTGCACGTCGTCGCCCTCTATAATGCGCGCCTGCTTGCGCCCCGACCGAGCCGCGGCGAAGTATAGGTTTGGGTCGGGGGCGAGGCAATTCCGGGGGGTTTCGAGCCCCCTTCGCAGGCCCGATGGAGCAGGATCCGCGGTTCAAAGGCCTCCCCTCCGTCGGACGGATCATGGACGATCCCGCGCTCGCCTCCTCGATCGCGCGATTCGGCCGGCCGCTGGCGACGGCGATCGTCCGCGAGATCCTCGACACGGCGCGCTCGCGGCTGGAGGCGGGGAAGACCCCGGGAGCGCGGCTCACCTCCGCGGCGATCGCGGCCGAGGTGGAGGAGCGCGCGACGCGGCTCCTCGGCCCGGCGCCGCGTGTCGTGATCAACGCGACGGGAGTCGTGGCGCACACGAACCTCGGCCGCTCGGTCCTCTCGGCGGCCGCCGCGGGACGCGTCGCGGAGGTCGCTCGAGGCTACGTGGACCTGGAGTACGACCTCGCCCGCGGCGCGCGCGGCGATCGGATGTCTCACCTGGAGCCTCTGCTCCGCCGCCTGTTCCCGGGACACGCCTCGCTCGCCGTCGTGAACAACGCCGCGGCGATCTTCCTCGCCCTACGCGCCCTGGCGCGGGGCAAGGAGGTCGTTGTCTCACGAGGCGAGCTGGTCGAGATCGGAGGCGCGTTCCGCGTTCCCGACATCCTTCGCGCCTCGGGCGCGGCGATGCACGAGGTCGGGACGACCAATCGCACCCGGATCGCCGACTACGAGGCCGCGGTCGGACCGAA
>DASRJG010000200.1:0-6818 GCA_035649595.1 Candidatus Polarisedimenticolaceae bacterium | reverse complement strand
CGGCCGGTCGCGGCGTCGAGCATCCTCGCACTCTTCTCGACGCTGTGGATCTATCCGCCGACCGCCTACGCGCTGCACGCCGCCGCGCTGACGCTCCTGCTGATCCCGTATTTCCGCTTCGTCCCCAAGCTCAAGCACCCCTCGCTGCGCGGGCTCGCCTACAACTTCGGCGCCCTGTTCTTCCTCGACCGGTTCCACGACTTCGCGATCCCGCACTCGCTCCTCCAGCGGGTTCTGCTGCTCGCCATCGGGGTGGTCGCGATCCTGCTCTGGCTCCGCGCGATGCGGATCCACGCCGCCGACCGGCTCGGATGGAGCATGCCCCTGCGCGTCGCCGTGCGGATCGCGATCGGGTTCCTCGCGATCGCGATCGTCGCGAACGTGGTCGGGAACGTCTCCCTCGCCGAGCAGCTCACGGTCGTGGCGGTCAAGGGGGCGTTCGCGGGAGCGGTGCTCTACATCGTCGCGAGGATCCTCGAAAGCCTGTACGTCCTCCTGCTGCGGTACGCGGCGTCCCAGGGGGTGCGCATGGTCGTCCGGAACGGCCCGATGCTCGAGAGGCGCGGGCGGCGGACGATCGGCGTGCTCGCGCTGGGGACCTGGATCGTGTTCATGCTCTGGATCATGCGCGTGATCGAGCAGTCGGGGCAGCTGATCGTCGCGCTCATGAGGAAGCAGTGGGCGCTCGGACAGGTCCACGTCGGCCTGGGCTCGATCATCGCGTTCATCCTCGCGCTGACGGCCGGCATCCTGATCGCGCGCCTGCTCAGGTTCCTCCTCGACGAGGCGGTCTTCCCCCGGATGACGCTCCCGCGCGGTGTGCCGGCGGCGATCTCCACCACGGTCGGCTACGTCATCGTCACGGTCGCCTTCGTGACCGCGATCCTCGCGGCCGGGCTCGAGATGAAGCAGTTCGCCTTCCTGGCGGGGGCCCTGGGGGTCGGAATCGGCTTCGGTCTGCAGAACGTCGTGAACAATTTCGTAAGCGGCCTCATCCTCTTATATGAGCGCCCGATCCAGGTCGGCGACGTCCTCGAGGTAGGGACGCTCCGGGGACGGGTGCGGCGGATCGGGATCCGCTCGAGCACGCTCGCCACCTTCGAGGGAGCGGAGGTGATCGTGCCGAACGCGTCGCTGATCGCCGCCGAGGTCGTGAACTGGACGCTCAGCGACCGCGTGCGCCGGGTCCAGATCACGGTCGGGGTGGGGTACGGCTCCGACCCCCGCAAGGTGGTCGAGATCCTCAACCGAGTCGCACGCGAGCATCCGGAGGTCCTCGCCGCCCCAGAGCCGGTCGCGCTCTTCGTCGGGTTCGGCGACAGCAGCCTGAGCTTCGAGCTCCAGTTCTGGATCGCCGACTACGACACCTGGGTCAAGGTGGCGAGCGACGTCCGCACGGGGATCGCCGCCGCCTTCAAGGAGGCCGGCATCGAGATCCCCTTCCCCCAGCGCGACCTCCACGTCCGCAGCGTGCCCCAGGCGGCGTCCGCCGCGGAATGGGCTCAGACCGGAGCGCCGCCACCCCCCCGAGGCAAGTAGTTTTCCGAGCGCGCGACCGGCAATTCCCCGAGGTCGGCCCCCCGCGGCCGTTTGTTAGCGTCGGCGCCGCACCGGATCGAGGACCACCATGAGCAACGGCCGCATCAAGAAGATCTCGCGCGAGTTCTCACGTCCCTATCGGGTGGACGAGGGCCGCAAGTTCCGGCTCCGGGACATCGACCCCGGCGACACGGCGGGGTTGAAGTCGGCGGACAAGCCGCGGGCCAAGGAGGCCCTCGCCAAAGGCGTGCAGGCGCTGGCCGAGCTCCAGGACAAGCTGTACGCGCAGGACCGCTGGTCGGTCCTGCTCATCTTCCAGGCGATGGACGCGGCCGGGAAGGACGGCGCGATCAAGCACGTGATGTCCGGCGTCAACCCCCAGGGATGCCAGATCTTCTCCTTCAAGGCCCCCTCCGCGGAGGACCTCGACCACGACTTCCTGTGGCGCTGCATGAGATCGCTCCCGGAACGCGGGCGGATCGGGATCTTCAATCGCTCGTACTACGAGGAGACGCTCGTCGTCCGGGTCCATCCCGACATCCTCTCGCGCCAGCGCATCCCCGAGAGCCTGGTCACGAAGCGAGTGTGGAAGGAGCGGTTCGAGGACATCCGCAACGTCGAGCGCTACCTGAGCCGCAACGGCGTGCTCATCAGGAAGTTCTTCCTGCACGTCTCGAAGGCGGAGCAGAAGCGGCGGTTCGTCGAGCGTCTCGAGAACCCGGACAAGAACTGGAAGTTCTCGTCCGCCGACGCCAAGGAGCGCGGGTTCTGGGACCAGTACATGGACGCCTACGAGGACATGATCCGCGAGACCTCGACTGCCGAAGCCCCCTGGTACGTCGTCCCCGCCGACAACAAGTGGTTCACGCGCGTCGTCGTCGCTGCGGCGCTCATCGACGCCCTCCATTCGCTCGATCTGGACTACCCGAAGGTGGACGAGGAGAAGCAGAAGGATCTCGACGCCGCCCGGGCGGTCCTCCTGGGGATCAAGGAGGGCGGCGGCCGTCGGGCTTTACAAAAGCGCGCCGGGCGTGTGAAGTAGGCGGACTCTTGGGAGGCCTGGCCATGTTCCGACGTCTCGCCGCCGCGGCGGCCCTCGTCTGCCTCGCCTGCGGAGGCAAGAAGGAAGCACCGCCCGCCGCGCCCCCCGACGTGCTCGTCACCACCGTCGTCCAGCGCGACGTCCCGATCACCAAGGAATGGATCGGCACCCTCGACGGCTCCGTCAACGCGGAGATCCGGCCGAAGGTGGACGGCTACGTGCTCCGGCGTGCGTACCAGGAAGGGACCGTCGTCCACAAGGGCGACCTGCTGTTCGAGATCGACGCGCGGCAGTTCCAGTCGGCGCTCGACCAGGCGACCGGAGCGAAGGAGCGCGCCCAGGCGTCGCTCGCCAAGGCCGAGCGGGACGTGGTCCGCTTCACGCCGCTGGCCGCACAGAAGGCGATCAGCCAGCAGGAGCTGGACGACGCGATCTCGGCGCGCGACTTCGCGAAGGCGAACCTCGCCTCGGCGTCGGCCCAGGTCGAGGCCGCGCGGCTGAACGTCGCCTGGACGCGCGTGACCGCCCCGGTGGACGGCATCGCGGGGATCGCGACCACGCAGGTCGGCGATCTCGTCAATCCGCAGACCCTGATGGCGACGGTGTCGATCGTCGATCCGATCCTCGCCGTGTTCAACATCAGCGAGACCGAGTACCTCAAGTTCGCGAGCGCGATCAACCGGGCCTCGGCAGGACAGCAGGTGCGGGAGGGAGCCAGCCTCGAGCTGATCCTCAGCGACGGCACCGTCTACCGCGAGCCCGGGCGCGTCCGAACCGCCGACCGCCAGGTGGACGTGCAGACCGGGACGTTGGCGGTCAAGGGCGAGTTCGCGAACCCAGGCAACCTGCTCCGCCCCGGCCAGTACGCGCGGGTGCGCGGGGTCGTCGAGGAGCGGAAGGGCGCGCTCCTCGTGCCCCAGCGCGCGATCTCGGAATTGCAGGGGAGCTACATGATCGGCGTGGTGAAGCCCGACGGGACCGCCGACGTGCGCGCGGTCGTGGCCGGCCCCCGGTTGGGCAACATGTGGGTGATCGAAAAGGGGCTCGAACCCGGAGATCAAGTCATCGTGGAGGGTCTCCAGTTCGTCCGGCCGGGGGCGAAGGTCAACGCGAAGCCCGCGCCCGCCGATCAGGCGCCGCAGAGCTGATCCGTGGCGCGGCTGTTCATCGACAGGCCGGTCCTCTCGATCGTCATCTCGATCGTCATGGTCATCGCGGGGGCGGTGACGATCACCGGGCTTCCGATCGCCCAGTTCCCCGACATCACGCCCCCCCTGATCGAGATCACGACCAGCTACATCGGCGCCGACGCCCTGACGATCGAGCAGTCGGTCGCCGCCCCGCTCGAGCAGCAGATCTCCGGCGTCGACAACATGCTCTACATGAAGTCGATCAACTCGAACGACGGCACCCTGACGCTCCAGGTGACGTTCGACATCGACACGATCGTCGACATGGACCAGGTCAACACCCAGAACCGGGTGTCGCAGGCCGCGCCGAACCTCCCGACCGACGTCAATCAGTACGGCGTGACGGTCAAGAAGAAGATGGGTCTCCCCCTCCTGCTCGTCTCGCTGTACTCGCCGAAGGGGAGCTACGACAGCCTGTTCCTCGGGAACTACGCGACCATCAACGTCAAGGACGCGTTCTACCGCGTGCGCGGCGTCGGCGACGTGGTGATCTTCGGCTCGGCCGACTACGCGATGCGGATCTGGGTCCGGCCGGACCGGATCGCGAAGCTCGGGCTGACCATCCCGGATCTCGTCAAGGCAGTGCAGGCTCAGAGCACGGTGAACCCCGCGGGGAAGATCGGCGCCGAGCCCGTCCCTCCCGGCCAGACGTTCACCTACACCGTGCGCGCCCCGGGGCGCCTCGTCGAAGCCTCCGAGTTCGAGAAGATCGTCGTCCGCCTGAACCCCGACGGATCCGTCGTGCGGCTCGGCGACGTCGCCCGGACCGAGCTGGGCGCGCTGAACTACAACCAGTTCGGCGGCCTCAACGGCAAGCCCGCGGGGATCGTCGCCGTCTACCAGGCGCCCGGCTCGAACGCGCTCGCCGTCGCGAACGGGGTCAAGGCGACGATCGCCCAGCTCAAGGGCAGCTTCCCGACAGACCTCGATTACGCGATCTCCCTCGACACCACGCTTCCGGTCACCGCGGGGATCGAGGACATCATCCACACGCTCGTCGAGGCGATGGTCCTCGTCATCATCGTCGTCTTCCTGTTCCTCCAGAACTGGCGGGCGACGGTGATCCCGATGATCGCGGTCATCGTCTCGCTCGTGGCGACCTTCGCCGTCTTCCCGATGCTCGGCTTCTCGATCAACACGCTCTCGCTCCTCGGCCTGGTGCTCGCGATCGGCCTGGTCGTGGACGACGCGATCGTGGTCGTGGAGGCCGTCGAGCACCACATCGAGCACGGCCTCACGCCGAAGGAGGCGACCTACAAGGCGATGGAGGAGGTCTCGGGCCCGGTCGTCGGCATCGCGCTGATCCTCTCCTCGGTGTTCATCCCGATCGCCTTCACCGCCGGGATCCAGGGCCGCCTCAACAAGCAGTTCGCGGTGACGATCGCGATCTCGGTGCTGATCTCCGCGTTCAACGCGCTGACGCTCTCCCCCGCGCTCTCGGCGCTGCTGCTCCGCCCGAGGAAGGAGTCGAAGGGGCCGCTCGCGCGGTTCTTCGCGGCGTTCAATCGCGGCTTCACGAAGACCACCAACCACTACGTCAACCTCTCGGGACACCTGATCCGGCGCATGGCGGTGACCCTCGCGATCCTCCTCGGGTTCACCGTGGTCGCAGGGCTGTTCGGAGGGCGTATTCCCAAGAGCTTCCTGCCGATGGAGGACCAGGGGTACTTCTTCCTGAACGTGCAGCTCCCCGACGCCTCGTCGCTCGAGCGCACGACCGCGGTCTGCAAGAAGATCGAGGCGATCCTCGCGCAGACCCCCGGCATCGAGCACTACAACACCATCGGCGGCTACAGCATGCTGACCGGCACGTCGGCGAGCTACACCGCGTTCTTCTTCGTCTCGCTGAAGCCCTGGGAGGAGCGGAAGGAAGCGCACGAGACCGTCTACGGGCTGATCCCCGCGATGAACCGCAAGCTCGCCGAGTCGATCCCCGAGGCGGTCGCCTTCGCCTTCCCGCCCCCGGAGATCGCGGGGCTCGGGTCGTCGGGGGGGTTCTCGCTGTTCCTCCAGGACCGGCAGGGGCAGTCGATCGAGGCGCTCAACGCGAGCGTGCAGAAGTTCATGGAGGAGGCGCGAAAGCGCCCCGAGCTGACCCGCCTCGCGACCGTCTTCCGCGCGAGCGTCCCGCAGGTCTTCGCCGACGTCGATCGCGACAAGACGCTCAAGCAGGGCGTGCCGATCAACGAGGTGTTCCAGACGCTCCAGGCGGACCTCGGCGGGATCTTCGTCAACCAGTTCACCCGGTTCGGGCGGCAGTGGCGCGTCTACCTCCAGGCGGAGGGGGAGGCGCGGACCGATCCCGGCGACATCGGGTCGTTCTACGTGAAGAACGGCGCGGGACAGATGGTGCCGCTGTCCACGCTGACCAACGTCCGGCGGATCGAGGGCCCCGAGTACACGAACCGCTTCAACTTGTTCCGCGCCGTCCAGATCACCGGCTCCCCCGCCCCCGGCTACAGCTCGGGCCAGGCGATGGCGGCGCTCGAGGAGGTCGCGCAGGCGGTGCTTCCGGCGGGGATCGGCTACGACTGGGCCGACCTCTCCTACCAGGAGAAGCACGCTGGAAGCTCGACCGGCGTGTTCGTGCTGTCGATCGTCTTCGTGTTCCTGATCCTCGCGGCGCTCTACGAGAGCTGGTCGCTCCCGTTCTCGGTGCTCCTGTCCGTCCCCGTGGCCGTGTTCGGCGCGTTCGGGGGGCTGCTCCTGCGGAAGTACGACTTCGACGTCTACGGGCAGATCGGGCTGATCATGCTGATCGGCCTCGCGGCGAAGAACGCGATCCTCATCGTCGAGTTCGCGAAGATGAAGTCCGAGCAGGGGTTGTCGATCGTGGACGCGGCGCTGGAAGGCGCCAAGCTGCGCCTGCGCCCGATCCTCATGACCTCGCTCGCGTTCATCCTCGGGTGCGTGCCGCTCGCGATCGCCTCGGGGGCCGGCGGATTCTCGCGGCGGATCCTCGGCACGGCCGTCATCGCGGGGATGACCGCGGCGACGGGGCTCGCGATCTTCATCATCCCGGCGCTCTACGTGGTCGTCGAGCGGCT
>DASRJG010000199.1:0-25449 GCA_035649595.1 Candidatus Polarisedimenticolaceae bacterium | reverse complement strand
TCGTGATCGTGCCGCTGCCGCCGAGAACGGAGAACTGGGCGTCCGACTGCGCGTCCCAGGTCCCTTGGTTGTCGATCACGGAGCCGCCCCCCAGGCGAACGGAGCCGGAACCGGACCAGGTGGCGGTCCCGGTGTTGCGGAGCGTGCGCAGGTTCAGGTCCTTCACGCCGCTTCCGCTCACCGAGATGCCCCCGTTGGCGTTGACGATCCCGCCCCCCGCAAGGGCGCCGCCGGTCCAGGTCATGGAGCCCGAGACCGTGACGACGTCGGTGCCCTGAACCGTTCCCCCCGACAAATTGAAGGTGGCCGGCGCGATCGTGTCGCCACTGGAGAAGGTCGCCGTGCCGCCGCTGACGCTCAGAGCGCTTCCGATCGACGTCACGGTGCTGGAGGGGTGGAACGACACCGGACCCGCCGTCACGCTCGTGCCGGTCGTGGCGGCGTAGCTCCCGTCGATGTCCACCGGGCCTCCGTCGAACGCCGCGGAGGCCACGCTCACCGTCGAGGAGGACGAGAGCGTGAAGAGCGCGGAGATCGCATTGAAGCGGAGCGTGGTCCCGGGGCTCCCCGTGATCGATCCGCTGGCCGTCCCGCCGCCGTTGAAGCTCAGCGTTCCGGACTGCACGCTGACCGGGCCCGTGCTGTCGAGGGGAACGGTGATCGTCGTGGCCCCGGTGCCCGCTGTCTTCTGGAGCGTTCCCGCGTTCTTGAACGTGCCGCCCCCGGAGAGCGTCACCATCTGAGCGTCGCTCTGAGCGGTCCAGGTCCCGTTGTTCTCGATCGTCGCGCCACCGCCCAGCCGGATGCTTCCCGTCCCGGTCCAGGTTGCCGTGGCGGCGTTGCGGAGGAGACGGGGGTTGAGGTCCTTGACCGTGCTCGCCGAGATCACGATGCCGCCGTTGGCGACGGTGGTGGCGCCGCCGGTCATCGCGCCGCCGGACCAGGTGAGAAGGCCCGAGATCGTGACGGTGTCGGAGCCCTGGAGCGTCCCGCCCGAGAGCGTCATCGTCGCGGGCGTCACGCCTTCGCCGCTGTTGAAGTCGGCGATCCCGCTCGAGATCGTGAGGTTGCTTCCGACGGAGGTGAGCGTCGCGGCCGGGTTGAAGTGGACGGTGCTTCCGCTGACCGTGGTGCCCGTGGGCGGGGCGTACGTCCCGTTGACGTCGATCGTCCCCTGGTCGAACAGGACGTTCGGGATCGAGACGCTCGACGTCGAGGAGAGGGTGTAGACGGCGCTGATGCCGTTGAACCGCAGCGTGGTCCCCGCCGATCCCGTGATCGCCCCGGACACGGTGCCGCTGCCGTTGAGGCTGAGCGTTCCGGTCTGGACGTCGATCGGCCCGGGGGAATCGAAGCCGATCCCGATGGTCGTCGTCCCGGTGCCGGCTGACTTGCGGAACGTGCCGGCGTTCGTGAACGCCCCGCCGCCGCCGAGCACCGCGATCTGCGCATCGCTCTGCGCGCTCCAGGTCCCGTTGTTGACGATCGACGAGCCGCCGCCGAGACGGATGCTTCCGGCGCCGCTCCAGGTCGCCGTGCCGTTGTTCTCCAGCGTGCGCGGGTTCAGGTCCTTCACGGAATTGGTGCCGATGGCGATGCCGCCGTTCGCATGGGTGGTCGCGCCGCCTCCCATGGCCCCGGCGTTCCAGGTGAGCAAGCCGGCGATCGTCAGGTCGGCGGCACCGTTGAGCGTGCCCCCCGCCATCGTGAACGCCCCGCCGATCGACGAGGCGGACGCCAGCGTCAGAGTTCCGCTGCCGGAGAGCGTCAGCGTTGCCGTGGCATCGGTCGTCAGGCTCTGGACGCTCTGCGTGCCGCTCGACAGGGCGACGTTGAACCCCGGCCCGATGCAGACGTCGTCCGTGGGGCCGGGGAGCTGGTCGAGGTCCCAGTTCGTCGCGGTGGTCCAGGCGCCCGTCCCGGCGGAGTTGTCGAAGTTGATCGTCCCCGGGCAGCCCGCGGCGCGCGGCGCGCCGGAGACCGGGGGCAGGGTCGCGATAAAGATGCTCTCGCCGAACGCATCCGGCTGAACGATCGTGGCGCCGGACAGCGTCCGCCGGCTCGTCGTCCCTGCGACGACCGTGCCGCCCCTGGGGACGATCGCCTCGGATCGCACCCGGGACCCGTCGCCGAAGCGTGTCGCGGTCGCTTCGGGAAGGGGAGGCGTCTCGTGCAGGTCCGGCACGGCGTCGATGGACACGGCGGTCCCGTCGCCGGAGAGCGTCGCGAGCAGCCCCCCCGAGGCGTCGCGGCCGAACAGCTCGATCGCGCCACCGTCGAGATGGATCCCGTCGAGCGTGAAGCCCTCCCCCGGATCGAATCGGGCCGTCCAGATGACGGTCGCATCGTCGGCGGCGAGCTTGGTGACGAAGACGGCGCGACCCTCGGCATCCGCCGCGCGACCCGCGACGTAACGGGAACCGTCGCCATCGACCGTGACGTAGGGCCCCTCTCTGGACTCCCGTTCTTCGAGGTGCGGAACGATCTCGAGCGCGACCTCCGTCGGGCGAGCGGTCTCGATCGCGAGCGTGGACCCGCCGATCAGCTCCATGCGCGTTCCGGGAGCCGCCAGCGTGACCGAGCCCGAGGCGAGCGCGAACCTCGCGCGATGCCGGCCGTCGATCTCGACCCGGTCGGCGCCCTCGATCGTCCAGCGGCCGGGCGTCAGGCTCGCCGCGATTCCGGTGGGCGTCGCGCGCCACTCCGCGAGGCTCTCACCCGCGGCATCGGCCAGGCGCACGCCCGCATGCAGCGCGACGTCGATCTTCGGCGTCTCGCCGCGGTCGCCGAGAGCGCGCGAGCGCCCCGTGAAAGGCTCGATCCCCTCGATGCGGAAGAACGGTCCCGAGGGAACGAGCCGGAAGCCCGAGCCCACGAGACGCACGTCAACGCCCTCCACGCCGACCTGCACCTCGTAGCCCGGCCCGCGATGGATGAACGCGACCGAGCCGTCGCTCGCGGTCTCCTCGAACGCACGCGCCAGATCCGACCGCTCCGCCCGCTCGGGCGCCTCGGCGACCGACCCGCCGGACAGCCCGAGAGCGAAGACCACACCGAGGAAACCGATCCGCTTCGCGCGGCTTGCGTCCATGGCCACCCCCCCAAGCTGACTCCCTGCTACGCGAATCGGGCGCCCGGCGCAACCTTTTTTCGCTTCCGGCCTAGGCCCGGACGGGGGCGGTCCCGAGCTTCTCCTCCCACTTGATCCGGCCGGTGAGCTGCATGAGCAGGAAGAGGGTGAGGATGCTCCCGACCGTGACGATGAGGCCCGTGAACCCCTCGAAGAAGTGCGCCCAGGAGAACAGCACGAGGTACACGAGCTGGCTTCCGGCCGCCTCCAACGCCGCGAAGCGCAGTCCGACGACGAGCCGGAGGTAGGTCACCACCAGGAACATCGAGACCGCCGAGGCGAGCACGAACGCGGGGACGACGTCGATGTGGTCGACGGTGTAGGCGAAGAGCAAGTGAAACGCAAAGAAAGCCGCCGCGAGGAACAGGTAGTTCATCGGGTGCAGGTCGATCTTCTTCATCAGCGTGATCACGAAGATCCAGATGAAGAAGAACCCGAGCGAGACCGGCGCGAAGAAGCTCATCTCCGCGGCGAGCGGACCGGGATTGAGACGGTGCGGCATCTCGACCCCGACGCTGAACCCCGAGATGAGGTTCTCCGAGCGCCACCGCAGCGTCCAGCCTCCGGCGTTCCTCGTCTTCTGATCGGGGGAGATCGTCTTCTCGGGGAAGTCGATCGCGTCGAAGTCGGTCGCCACGCTGAGATCGAAGTCCTTGACGCGATTGACGTCCTCGCCGAACGAGTACGCCCACGTGTCCAGGCCGCGCGATCGATAGGCGATCTCGAAGGGGACGAGCGTCCCCTTGCGGACGGGGAGCTTCTGCCGGACGACGCGCGCCCCGTCCTCGCCGACCGGGATCGTCTGGGGCTCGACGACGCCGTTCACCGCGAAGCGGAAGTCGGAGTAGATCGCCTGCGTGGTCGGGAAGCGGTACGTGAGGATCAGCCATCCCTCGCGGTCGTCCACGTGGGTGTAGGCGTACGAGCCGCGGAAGCTCACGGCGTAGGTCGAGTACCAGAGCAGCCCCTTCTTGCGCTGATCGAGATGGAGGTCGACGTCGATCTTGGAGCGGTCGAGCAGAACGACCTTCGACCGCCACACCTCCTTCTCGTGGGTGACGACCTTCTGCAGGCCGGTCGCGGCGTCCTTGACGACCTCGGTCTCCTGCTCGGTCTCCCGCCACGTGAAGCTCACCTCGGGGGCGACCTGCGTCTGCGCCGATCCCCAGAGGGACGACACCGCCTCCTTGAGGTGCCCGTCGGTCTGGCGGGTGCGCGTATTGACGCTCCCGCCGAGGGCCATCCACGCGGCCGTGACGCAGAGGAAGATGCCGAGGATCGGAACGATGCGGCGCGTCATGAGGTGAATCCTCCCGCGAGGAAAGATCGGCTCCGCCCGTGGCGGAGGCGCGTCGGGCGCGTGCAGACGGGTGGGAAGGTTCGTGCAAAGCCGGTGCAGGGCCGATGGGGCGCCCTTTCGGGGGCTAAACTTCCCGCCGGATGACCGCGCAGGGCACGATCCTCGTCGTCGACGACGACCCGCAGATCCGGGAGGTCGTGCGGTTCGCCGTCGGCCGCGAGGGGTTCCGGGTCTCCGAGGCCGGGAACGGCCGCGACGCGATCGCCGCGTTCGAGCGCGAGCCGGCGGACCTGATCATCCTGGACATCCTGATGCCGGAGATGGACGGGACCGAGGTCTGCCGGACGATCCGCCGCAGATCGAACGTGCCGATCATCTTCCTGTCGTCGAAGGACGACGAAGTCGATCGGATCCTCGGCCTGGAGCTCGGCGGCGACGACTACGTCACCAAGCCGTTCAGCCCGAGGGAGCTGATCGCGCGCGTCCGGGCGGTGCTGCGCCGCGGCGCCCCCGCGAGCGCCGCCGAAGCGGGCGAGGGAGGGCTCGGCCGCATCGTCCACGGCCGGCTGACCCTCGACCTCGATCGCTACGCGGCGAGCTGGAGCGGACGGGAGGTCGTGCTCACGGCGACCGAGTTCGGTCTCATCCGCACGCTCGCGAGCTTCCCGGGGAAGGTCTACACGCGCGAGGAGCTGATGGAGCGCGCGTACGCGTACGACAACGTCGTTTCCGGACGGACCATCGACAGCCACGTCCGGCGGCTGAGGCAGAAGTTCGCCGCGGCCGGCGGCGAGCCGATCGAGACGGTGCACGGCCTCGGCTACAAGGTGGGCCCCTGTGATTGATCGGGTCCTCCGGCCCCGCATTCGGACCGTCCTCCTCCTCGTGAACCTCGCGATCCTCGCGCTCCCGCTCGCGGGGGTCGCCGGTCTGCGCCTGTACGAGAACGACCTCGTCCGGGGAACGGAGGCGCAGCTCCTCCTCCAGGCCGGGCTCCTGCGCGAGATGTACCTGCAGGCGTACCGCGAAGCGTCGGGGCGCGCCGCCGACGCGGGGCCGCCGCCTCCCTCCGACCCCGCGCGCGCCGCCCTGGTCCCCTCGCTCGACATCACGCGTGATGCGCGCCGTCCCGCGGCGCCTGCCGCGACCCCGCCGGCGTCTCCGAGCGATCCGGTCGCGCTCCTGGCCGGCGGCCGCATCATGGCGCCGCTGCGGGCCTCGGTCGCCGCGACCTTGGTCGGCGCCCGGATCACCGACGCGTCCGGCACCGTGGTCGCGAGCTCGGGCACCGAGCTCGGTCTCTCCCTCGCCGGGCGCGAGGAGGTCGCGCGGGCCTTGCGCGGCGGGCAGGTGAGCCTCCTCCGCCGGCGGGAGTCCGACGGGCCGCGACCGCCGCTCGAGTCGATCAGCCGCGGCCAGCGGTACCGCGTGTTCGTCGCTCTCCCGGTCCGGGATGGCACGCGCGTCATCGGCGCGGTCGTCCTCTCGCGGACGCCGCTCGACATCTCGAAGGCGGTCTGGCTGAGCCGGCGGCCGATCCTCCTCGGCGCGGCGATCGTGCTCGCCGTGGTCGTGCTGGTCAGCGCTCTGACGTCGCTCACCATCAGCCGGCCGCTGCGGGTCCTGGTGGAGCAGGCGCGCCGCGTGGCCCGCGGCG
Organism: Candidatus Polarisedimenticolaceae bacterium; assembly: GCA_035649595.1. Classification (GTDB taxonomy): domain Bacteria; phylum Acidobacteriota; class Polarisedimenticolia; order Polarisedimenticolales; family DASRJG01; genus DASRJG01. Next base: position 19,362 of record DASRJG010000199.1, on the reverse strand, counting down.
AGCGCGGGGGGCTGGCCCCCGCGCAGGGGCCGGGCACGCTCGAGGTCGCGCAGCTCTGGGAGGCGGTCCAGGGGATGGCCAAGACCCTGGAGGACCGGGCCGACTACATCCGCACCTTCGCCTCGCACGTCTCCCACGAGTTCAAGACCCCACTCACCACGCTCCGCGGCAGCCTGGAGCTTCTCCGCGACCACCTCGACACGATGAGCGAGGAGGAGCGCTCGCGTTTCCTGACCAACGCGGAGGAGGCGGCGTCGCGGCTCGATCGCCTGGTACGACGCCTGCTGGAGCTCGCGCGCGCCGACGTCGCCCGCCCCGGCGACGAAGAGGCCGACCTGCGTGGCGTCATCGACGCCCTGTGCGAGCGGTACGCCCGCGCGGGGCTTCGCGTGACGGCGACGCTGGAGGATCGCGCGGGCTCCGTCGCGATGCCGGGGGAGATCCTCGAGGAGGTCCTCACGAACCTCGTCGACAACGCGCGCCAGCACGGCGGGGACGGCGTGGCGGTCCGGATCGACGCGCGTCGCGGGATGGAGGATGGCCGGCCCGGGTTCGTGGTCGCGGTGGACGACGACGGCCCCGGCGTGTCTTCGGCCAACGCGCCGCGCATCTTCACGCCGTTCTTCACGACGGCCCGCGAGCGCGGGGGGAGCGGCCTGGGCTTGAGCATCGTCCGGTCGCTCCTCGATGCCCACGGCGGGTCGATCGGCCTCGTTCCGAGCGCGCGGGGCGCGGCGTTCCGCCTGTTCCTCCCCGCATCCCGCTGACGCCGAAAAAACGGTTGACTACAACTGTAGGCGGACGTACGATCCGGCTGATGACAGATGTCGTCAGGAGGCGCGCGGTGGGTCGAGGGAGCCTGGGGGAGCAGGAAACCCAGATCCTCAAGGAGATCGTCGAGAACGGACCCGGCTCGGTGGGGGAGCTCCAGGTCCGGTTCGGGGAGCCGCGCGGGCTCGCCCGCTCGACGGTGCTCACGATGATGGAGCGCCTCCGGGCGAAGGGATACCTCGTCCGTCAGCGGCAGGGCGGGGTGTTTCGCTACGCGCCGCGCGCCGGGCGCGACGTCCTGAGCGGCGTGGTCGGGCGGTTCGTCGAGAACGCGCTGGGCGGATCGCTCTCCCCGTTCGTCGCCTATCTCTCCGGGCGCGAGCGCGTGACGGACGAGGAGCTGCGCGATCTGCAGCGGGCCGTGGACCGTCTGCGCTCCCGCCGGCGGGAGACGCGGTCGTGAGCCTGGAGCAGGTGGCGCGGATCAGCGTGGAAGCGGCGGTCCTCGCGGTCTTCGTCGCGCTGCTCTGCGCCCTGGTCCCACGTCTTCGCGCCGGCCACCGGGCGATCCTCTGGTGGCTCGTCGCGGCGAAGCTGCTCGTCGGGCTCGTCCCGCTTCCCGCGGTGAGGGTGGTGGCGCTTCCGGCGCCGAAGACGATCGAGGCGGCGGCGGCGGCGACGACGGCGGCCCTGCCGCGCGTCCCGGCGGAGGCGCCCGCGCCTTCGATCGCGCGAGCGGCCGCCCCGCGCCGGACGATGGCGTGGGCCTGGCTCGCCGGCGCGGCGCTGCTCTCGCTCGCGGCGGTCCCCGACGGGATCCGCGTGCGCCGGTGGCTGCGAGCGGGCCGACCGCTCGAGGACGATGCCTCGAGGCTCGCGATCGCACGCGCCGCGCGGGCGGCGGGCCTCCGCAGGGTCCCGCGCGTCCTCGCGGTGCCGGATCTCGACACGCCGCTCGCCACCGGGCTCCTCCGTCCCACTGTCCTGCTTCCCGCCGACGATCTCGAGCGCCTCGGGGCGGAGGATCTCGAGATGGCGCTGGCGCACGAGATGGCGCACATCGCGCGCGGCGACCTGTGGCTCGGCCTCGTCCCCGCGCTCGCGCGCAGGATCTTCTTCTTCCACCCCGCGGCCTGGATCGCCGAGCGCGAATACGCGATCGCCCGCGAGGCGGCGTGCGACGAGGCGGTGCTCGGCCGCGAGGACGCCGACCCCTTCGCCTACGGCCGGCTGCTCCTGCGGTTGACGACGCGGCGGGAGCTCCGCACCGCGATTCCGATGTCCCCCCATTCGATGCTCCGAAGGAGGCTCGAGATGATCGACTCCACGCTGCGACGCGTTCCGCTCGGCCGCGCCGGCTGGGCCCTCGTGGCCCTCGCCGCGCTCGCCATGGTCCCCATCCGGCTCGTCGCGAAGGAGGCCGGCGACCGGGCTTGCCTCGAGATCGGCTCTTCGAAGGACACCGCCTACATCATCACCAACGGCGACAGCCACACGATGTGTGGCCCCATCGAGGACATCCGCCTCGCGGAGGCGCAGCGCCGCAAGGGAGAGGACGTGATCTGGTTCCGCGCGGACGGCGAGACCTGGGTCGTCCGGGATGCCGGCGTCGTCGCGGAGGCTCGCGCTCTGTTCGCCGCGGTCGACGGGATCGGCCAGAAGCAAGGGGCGATCGGCCAGAAGCAGGCCAAGTTCGGCATGGAGCAGGCGCTGCTGGGCCTGGAGCAGGGTCAGATCGGGGTCCAGCAGGGGATCGAGGCCCGGCTACGGGCGGCGATCGAGATGCGCAGGAAGGTCGAGGAGGACCTGGAGCGCGCGGAGCGGGATCGGGTCGAGGCCGCGCGCGACGACGCCGAGGCCGAGTCTGCGAGGAAGGCCGATCTGGAGCGCCAGCTCGCCCAGCGCGAGGCGGAGCGCAGCCAGGCTCGAAGCGGGAACGACATCGACGCGCGCATGCGCGAGCTGGCGGCGCGCATGGAGGTCCTCGGCCGCGAGCAGGCGGAGCTGGGGGAGCAGCAGCGCGCCCTGGGCGAGAGGATGATCCGCGAGGTCGCCGAGGCCCAGCGCGCCCTCAGCGAGCTGCTGGAGCGGGCGATGCGCGACGGCACGGCGCTTCGCGCCGACTGACGGCGGGGGGGAGCGCGGCGACCGTTCCTCCCGGTGCATCGCCGGTGTATCCTCCGGCGATGAAGACCATCACCGTCCCGTTCGCGATCCTCGCGCTCGTCCTCCCGACCCTCGTGGTCGCGGAGCCGCTGACGGCCGACACGCCCAAGACCACGGTCATGGGGAATCCCTTCATCGCGCCCGCCGGGTGGACGGTGTCCGTCCGCGGCCCCGCGACGATCCTCGAGGCGCCGGAGGGGGACTCCCGGATCGTGCTCGTGGACGTTCGCGCGAAGGACGCCGACGCGGCGCTCGCCGCGGGCTGGGCGGCCTACAAGGACCCGGCCTGGACGATCAAGATCGCGAGCGACGTCCCCGACAAGGACGGCTGGACGAAGCAGCGCAACTACGCCTACCAGACCTCGCCGAACGAGAAGCGCGACGTCGCGGCCGGCGTGCAGTTCGCCAACGACGCGTGGACCGTGTGGATCTACGACATGGCGCAGGCGGTCGGGGAGAAGCGCGGCGCGCAGGTCGCGCTGATCTTCGACAAGCTCCTGCCGAAGGGGTACGCGCGCGAGTCGTTCGCCGGGAAGAAGGCGGTCCCGCTCAACAAGGCGCGCCTCGCCGCGCTCTCCCGATTCATCGAGAACGGGCAGAAGGCGACCGGCGTCCCGGGCGTGTCGCTCGGGATCGTTCAGGACGGCAAGGTCGTCTTCGCGGGCGGCTTCGGCGTGCGCGAGCTCGGCGCGAAGGAGAAGGCGGACGCCGACACGCTCTACATGATCGCGTCGAACACCAAAGGGCTGACCACGCTCCTGCTCGCGAAGCTGGTCGAGCAGGGGAAGTTCGCCTGGGACACGCCGGTCACCACGCTCCTTCCCAGTTTCAAGCTCGGCGATCCCGACACGACGCGGCGCGTGCTGGTCGAGCACCTGATCTGCGCGTGCACCGGCCTTCCGCGGCAGGACATGGAATGGCTGTTCCAGTACGACGGGGTCACGCCGGACGGCGCGATGGCGACGCTCGCGACGATGCAGCCGACCAGCAAGTTCGGGGAGATGTTCCAGTACTCGAACCTGATGGCCGGGGCGGCCGGGTTCGTCGCGGGGCACGTCTCGTACCCCGACCTGGAGCTGGGCCAGGCGTACGACCGCGCGATGCAGACGCAGGTCTTCGATCCGCTCGGCATGAAGGCGACGACGTTCGACTACGCGCGCGCGCTCGCCGGAAACCACGCGGGCGCCCACGCGCCGGACATCAACGGCAAGACCGCGCATGCCGTGTTCGACCTCGACTACTCGATCATCCCGCTGCGGCCCGCGGGGGCCGCCTGGAGCAACGTCCGCGACATGCTGAAGTACGTGTCGATGGAGCTCGGTGAAGGAATGCTCCCCGACGGCACGCGCTATATCGCGAAAGCGCCGCTCCTCGCGCGGCGCGAGCCGAAGGTCCCGATCGGGAAGGACGCCAGCTACGGCATGGGGCTGATGGTCGATGCGACCTACGGCGTTCCGGTGGTCCACCACGGCGGGGACATGGTCGGCTACCACAGCGACATGATCTGGCTCCCGGAGCAGAAGGTCGGGGCGGTCGTCCTCACCAACGGCGACCTCGGCTGGCTGATCCGCGGCGGGTTCCGCCGGAAGCTCCTCGAGGTCCTGTTCGACGGCCATCCCGAGGCGGATGCCGATCTCGCCGCGGCCGCGAAGACGTCGTTCGAGCAGATCGCGGCGGATCGGAAGCTGCTCGTCGTCCCCGCGCAGTCGGCAGAGGCGGAGAAGCTCGCCCCGCGCTATGCCAACGACGCGCTCGGCGAGATCGCCGTCTCCCGCGCCGGCGCCGCGACCACCTTCGACTTCGGCGAATGGAAGAGCGAGGTCGCCTCGCGCCGTAATCCCGACGGCTCCATGTCCTTCCTCACGATCGCCCCCGGCATCTCCGGGCTCGAGTTCGTCGTCGGGTCGGGGGAGAAGAAGACGCTCGTCCTGCGGGACGCCCAGCACGAGTACGTCTTCGACGCGAGGTGAGCCGCCGATCGCTGCTCAAGGGCGCCCTCGCCGCGCTCCTCGCGGCGGTCGCCCTGTGCGCCGGCGCGTTCGCGTGGCTCAGGCTCGCGCCGCGCCGCACGCCCGCCGGCCAGCCTCCGCTCGCGATCCTCGACTCCGGCTCCCTCGCGTCCTTCCGCGATGCGTTCAACGCGGGAGAGGGCCGGGTGCGCCTCCTCGTCATGCTCTCCCCGACCTGACCGGTCTGCGTGCGGGGGGCGTCCGCACTCGATCACATGCTCGCCGAGTTCCCCGACGCGCCCCTCCGGGCCCAGATCGTCTGGGAGCCCGTCCTGAAGACGGACATCGCTCCGCCGCTGACGCGCGTCCTGGCGCGCATCGCGGACCGCCGGGCGATCCAGTACTGGGATCCCGAGCGCACCGTCTCCGGGGACCTCGTCCGGTCGGTCAACGAGAGCCCCGAGCGGTACGGACGGGAGGAGAAGCTCCCCGCGGACTTCGTCGCATGGGACCTCGTCGCGATGTTCGGCACGTCTCAGCGCTGGGAGGGGCACCTCCCCGTTCCCCGGCACTACGGCGGGCCGGTGGCGTACGACATGGAGGAGCTCAAGGCGGCGATCGCCGGCGAGCTGGCGAGGGGCGGCGCCCCGCGGTAGCGCGCCCGGCCAGCCTCCAGAACTGTTCCTCATTGAGCAGGGTGATCTTGTGCCCGCGCTCGCGCAGGCGCTTGATCTCCATCAGCTTGAGGCCGGCATCGCGCCCGGCGGCTTGCAGCGGATTCGGCCGGCCGCGCACGACGACCGTCGTCCGCGCGGACGGACCGCCATGGACGATCGCCCCCGCGCGCTTCGCCGCCTTCGCGGCCTCGATGCGAGGCTTGCTCAGGGTCCCCGTGAAGGCGAGGTGCACCCCGCGCAGCGAGCGCAGCACGCCGGCGCGGAGCTGTTTCGGCGCCCGGCCAAGGGCCTCGATCATCTCCTCGGCACTCTCGTAGCGCTTGCGGCGCTCGCCGATGCAGCGGTGGACGATCTCCTTGAGGTGGTCGCTGCAGGCCAGATGCCGGATTTCGGAGGTTCGGATCCGCGCGGCCGCGTCCCCCTTGACGAGCATCCCGAGGAGCTGTCCGACCTGATAGACGTCGTCGCGCGCCTGCCACTTGGGGACGAGCCCCGCGGCGATCTCGCTCGGCGCCATGTGGGGATTGAGCGTCCGGGCGGGGGAGCCGCCCCGGCGATCGCTCACGGCGCGCACGATCCCGAAGTCGCCGAGCTTCAGGCGGCGGTCGTCGCAGACGAACACGTTCATCGGCGTGAGGTCCCGATGGAGGAGCTGGCCGCGGTGCAGCTTGCCCAGCACCTCGAGGATCCCCGCGATCTCGCGCCGCGCCGTGCGCTCCGCCCAGGGTCTCCCCGTATGGCGGAGGTACGCGCTCAAGTCGCCGTGGCGCGCGTACTCGAGGGCGAGGCAGTACAGAGGCCGTCCGTCGGTCCGCATCAGCGCGAAGCGGTCGAAGAGGCCGATGGCGCGCGGGTGGCCGTCGAGGAGCTGGCCGAAATACGCCTCGCGAAGCCAGCCGTCGATGTAGCGGCTCGCCTTGATGCAGAGGATCTCCGGGATCGCCCGGGAGCGGTCGAGCCGCTTCGCGAGGAAGACCTGGCCGAACCCGCCGAAGCCGAGCAGACGCTCGATCCGGTAGCGGGCCCCGCTCTCCGGGCTGCGCACGACCTCGTCGAGGGTCAAGAGCGCGACGGTCGGGAGGGTCTTCGCCGACCGGCCGGTGCGGGTCGTCGCCTGGGAGCCGCGGGACGCCATCGTCAGGCGGTCAGCCAGAGGCCGCGGGCCATCGCCGCGGCGACGAACGGAATCAAGAGGACGAGCACCGTCTCGGCATCGTTGATGCGGATCAGGAGCGGCACGCGGCGCGCGTCGATCGGCCGGCCCTGCTTCAGCGCCACGCGCCAGCGGATGAACGCCGCCATGGGCGTGATCTCGAGGACGAGCACGAGGGCGAACAGACCCATCTTGACCCAGAAGAACCGATTGTACAGGTAGAAGTCGATCCCCTTGTCGAGCTGGCCCAGCAGGCGCGCCAGTCCGCTGCCGACCCACAGGAACGCGGCCACCCCCCAGAAGTTGTCCGCGAGGAGGACGGCTCGAATCGCGCGGGCGTCGCTCGGCGACACCACCCGCAGCGCGCGGCCGCGCACGAACACGGCGCCGAGCCCGACGCCCAGCGCGAGGACGTGCAATCCCGACATGAGCGCCGCGAGCATCGCCGACCCCCGCCCTCTCGCGCCAAGCCTACCTCAGCGTTGTCCGCGTCTCGCCTTCTTCTCCCGCTGATAGTGCCGCCGCGCCTTCGCGCGGTTCCCGCACACCTTCATGTCGCACCAACGACGCGTCCCGTTCTTGCTCCTGTCGAGGAACAGCCAGAAGCACGTGTCGGAGCCGCACTCGCGCACCCGATCGCGATCGTCGGATGTGAGCAGCTCCGCCGCCGACCGGAGGATCGGGGCGAGCATCGGCGCGAGGTCGTCGGGCGCGTGCTCGAACCGCCACCCGAAGCCTCCCTGATCCGGCGCGACGCGCAGCGCCCCGAACGCGCTCGGTAGCGCGCCGTTGAGCGTGTCGAGCGCGGCGGACGGCGGCCGGTCGCCGCGGGAGATCGCGCTGAAGATCGAGAAGATCGCCTCGCGTGCCGCGACCGCGCGGCGGAGCGCGGCCACGGCGGCGCGCGGCCGCTCCTCGCCCACCTCCCGGAGGCGATCCGCTTCCCGCGCCGTCAGCAGTCCCGCCTGGCGGCTCCACGTGACCAGCCGGCCGTAGTCGACGAGATGCTCCCGGTTGTCGCCCGGATCGCTTCGCCGGCTGACCGTGTTGGCGAGGTCGAGCGCCGGGTGCCCCCCCGAGATCTCGAACGCATGGCCGTCGCTCGAGGCGTGGGCGGGATTGCGGGGGTGGCCGGTCGGCTCGCTCATATAACCTCAATATACCACTTGACAGGTTAGGTGGCCCACGGTACGATCTAACCATCTTAGAGAGCTATAACGGTTATCCTAGAAAGGAGCCCCTATGAGAAGCTGCATCGCCCCCGTCCTGGTCGCCGCGGTCCTCGCCTTCGGCGGCGCTCACGCGGCGTCCCTCGACAAGCAGACGGTCAAGCTCAACCGGTCGGCGATCGTCGGCGGAACGGTCGTCCCTGCGGGAATCTACCGCCTCGAGGTGGCGCCCGGCCGCGACACCGCCCGGTTCGTCCAGGGCAAGCGCCTGATCGCCGAGGTCCCCTGCAAGGTCGGCCTCGCGGAGGTCTTCTACCCCGGAACCGCCGTTCACTACCGCCCCGAGAGCGACGGGCGCGACCGTCTGATCAGGATCGTGCTCTCGAGCGCGAAGCTCGCGATCGAGTTTCCGGACGAGATCGCCGCGAACGACCAAGCGTCGTCCGGGCCGGCGACCTCCGGCCGACGTTGAGCGATCTCCCGCCGGAAGATCGTTCAAAGCGCGTTTGTAGGATTGCGGAAAACGAGCAGGCGCCTCCGCGAGGCGCCTGCTCGTCCGGTCGGCACCCGGATTGCTTCGAGTCTCCGTATCGATGCGATACGCGCTCTTCACGTTCACCGGAGACGGGCTTCCCGTCGGGTTTCGTCTACAGGAAGAAGGGCACGACGTCGTCGTCGGGATGGTGGAGGATCCCGCCGACATCGTCCCCGACGGCGCCAGCGTCCCCGCCGAGGACGCGTCGAGCCGCGAGCGCCGCCTCTCGCTCTACGACGGCATGCTCGCGAAGAAGCCGGCGCGGGCGCTCGCGGCCGAGCTATCGGAGCGCCGGAGCCTCGACGACACGTTCGTCCTGTTCGATCGCAACCATCTCTTCAAGCTCGCCACCGGGCTCGTGTCGCTCGACCTGGCGGGGAACTTCCCGACCGAGGAGGACTACCGGTTCGAGCACGACCGCGAGGAGGCGAAGCGATTCGTGCGCCGCCACTACCCCTCGCTCGCCGTCGCGGACGTGCGCCAGTTCGCGTCGATCGCCGAGGCCGGCGCGTTCCTCGAGCGGACGGACGAGCTGTGGGTCCTGAAGGGCACATCCGACGGCGCGGCGACGTTCGTCCCCGACGTCGACGACGTCGCGCTGGCGGCCAAGCAAATCCTCCAGCAGCTCGGCTCGAACCCGGAGGCGTACGAGCGCACGGGGTTCATCCTGGAGCCGCTGATCTCCTCGGTCGTCGAGCTGACCCCTCAACGGATGTTCTACGACGGCGAGCCGGTCGCGACGACGCTCGACGTCGAGAACAAGCCGTTCGGGTCCGGCAACGTCTCCGTGCAGACCGGGTGCGCGCAGGACCTCGTCTTCCCGATCGCGGAGAGCAGCCGCATCTGCGAGATCGCCTTCCCCCCGATGGTCCGGGAGCTCGCGGCGAAGCGAAAGGGACTCTTCTACTGGGATGCGTCGCTGCTGATCGACCGCCGGACCCGGAAGATCCACTTCGGGGAGTTCTGCAGCAACCGCCCCGGGTTCAACTCGCTGTTCAGCGAGCTGGCGCAGTGCCGGTCCGCCCACGACTACTTCTCCGCCGCCGTACAGAAGCGCAACCCGCTGACGCTGGGCACGCTGGGCTGCTCCGTCACGCTGTTCAATCCGGCGGTGGAGCGGGACGGGACGCACCCGCCCCCTTCCGTCCCGATCGAGTACAAGAAGCACGTCGCGGACAACCTCTGGCTGTGGGACGTCAAGCGGGAGCGGGGGAGGCTCGTCAGCGCCGGCGACGACAGCAACCTCGCCGTGATCACGGGGACCGGCGCTTCGATCGAGGCGGCCGTCGCCCAGATGTACCGCGCCGTGGACGACTTCTCCTTCGTCGGGGTCTACTACAGGCCGAAGTTCGACTACCTCTCGATGGATTACCCGACTTCGATCGTGAACCGCCTCAACTACGGGCTGGAGCGCGGGCTCTACCAGCTCCCGTTCAAGGTGAAGGTCGGCGACCTCGCCTGACCCATGGCTTATATGCGGAAGATCCTCCGCGCGTTCCCGCCCATCACGAGCGCGCGCTCCGCGTCCGACATCTCCAGCGCATCGACCGCGGCCCGGTACTCGTCCTGCCTGTAGAGGGGCCAGTCCGTGCCGAAGAGGAACTTCTCGTAGGACCCGAGGAAGAGGCGGACGTCGCGGAGGCGATCGACGAAGATCTCGATCTCGGACGGTCCGATCGGCGTGAACTCGTCGAAGAACGCCGATACGTCGGCGTAGACGTGGGCGTTCTTCGACATCACCGCGGCGCAGTCGAGGAGCCACGGGTTCCCCATGTGCGCGATGACGATCGAGAGCGAGGGGAACGCGTGCGCGACCTCGTCGATGGTCAACGGGTGCGAGTACTTGAGGAGGCCTCTGTTCGCCCGCTCCAGCGCTCCCGTGTGGAACATCACCGGTCGCCCGTGCTCCTGGCAGTACTCGTAGAGCGGGAAGAGCTTCTCGTTGCTCGCGTAGTACTCCTCGTACCCCGTGTAGAACTTGAGACCCACGACGCGCCCCGATTCGAGATGCCCGACGAGCCGGGAGAGCTCCTCGACGTCGAGCGAGCCGAAATTGACGTCGGCGAGCACCTTGAGCCGGGGCTCCGCTGCGGCGAGCACGGCGAGGTGCTCGGTCGTGGACTCCGGCCCGGCGGTCCGCTCCGCGATGACGATCGACAGGTCGATCCCCGCCGCGTCCATGGAGCGAAGGAGCTCGTCGGGGCCGTAGCCCCGTCCGTCCGCTTCGCCGAGGTGGGTGTGGCAGTCGATCCTCATCGAGACGGCTCCCGATCCCCCGAGAGCATCGTGACACGATCCGCGCGCGCCGACCGGCCGCTGCCGTCAAGCACCGCGAGAGCGCGCGAAGGCTGGTAAGATCACCCTCATGCCCAGCAAGCCGACCTTGGCATCTCCCGCGGTCGCGGGTCTGCTTCGGGACCGTCGGCGGACCTTGGGGTGGACCCTCCGGCAGGTGGAGGCGCTCTCCCGCGAGAGCGGGGATCCGATCCCGCACAGCACGCTCGCCCGGATCGAGGCGGGGCGCTTCGACCCGGGCGTACGGCGTCTCCGTCAGCTCCTGGACCTCTACCAGCTGCCGATCCAGGCAGCCGGCGAGGTGCTGGACCTGGAAGCGATCGCCGCGGCCGCGACGCCGATCGAGCGGGACCCGGAGCAGCTTCGCCGCCGTGCGCTCACCGCTTGGCAGGCCGGCCGGATCGCGGAGGCGCTCGCCTGCTTCCTCGCGTACCGGCGCCGCGTCCCCAACGACGGCGCCCACCGCGGGATGCGGCAAGAGGCGATCCTCGTCTTCGCCGTCGCCGCGGGGACCCTCGGCCGCGCCCACCTCGCGCGACACATGCTCGACGAGCTGCTCCTCGAGAACCCGGGAGAGGACCTGCTCGTCCGGATCCTCATCCAGGAGTCCGTCGTGTGGAGGGGGCTCGGATCCGCCGTGGCCGCTCGGGCCTTCGTCGAGCGCGCGGCCGCGCTCGTGCGGCCCGACGCCGCGCAGTACAGAGGCTGGATCGAGCATCAGCGAGGGCTCATCCAGCTCGAGGAGCGGAGCTTTGCGGAGGCCGAGGCGAGCCTGGAGCGCGCGATCCGGCTCCAGCGCCGCGCTCGCTCCGCGCACGACGTCGGTCTCGTCCACCTCGCGCTGGTGCGGCTTCGCTTCGAGGAGGGGCGTCCCAAGGACGCCCTCGCCGTCGCCCGTCGCGCGGAAGTGCATGCCAAGCGCCACGCCTTCAACCGTCTCCGCCTGTCGGCCCTCGTCGATCAGGCGCGCGCGCTCCAGGAGCTCGGCTCGATGCGGGCGAGCCGCGACGTCCTCAGGTCGGTCCTCGCCGATTCGATGGTCGCCGACGACAACAGGACGAGCTTCTACGCGCACGTCTACCTGTGGAAGGCCGAGCGCGCGCTCGGCAACGCCGCTCGCGCCGCGCTCGAGCTGAGCGAGGCGGGCTACTACCTTCAGTTCGTCGATCAGACCTCCGCCGAAGCCGCGGAGGTCCGCGGCCAGCGCGCGCGACGCGCGCGCACGACGGCGTGAGGCGGCTTCCTCTCACGGCTAGAACGGTATCGGCTGCGGGTCCTCGTTGATCGCGACGATCGGCGCCGAAGCGGACACCGTGACCACGGCGCTACTGCCGGCGCCCACGCTGACCTCCGCGCTCAACAGCGTCACGATCGATCCGTTGGCGAGCTGGGCGGAGACCTGGATGCGGGTGGACTGCGGAGACGACCCGACGTTCTGAATCGTGACCGCGACCTGATTGCCGGAGACGGTCGAGCCGGTGACGTGGACGTCCGCGGGCGTGGCGGAGATCGGGCTCGAGGCGGCGAGGAGCGCGAGGACGAGCGACACCAGAGACACGTTGCGCATGACGGAACCCTCCAGGTTGTGCGTTTGGGAATGGGCCTGCCGCGATCGCGCGGCCGAGCGGCGCTCGCGTCCCGGCGTGCCCCCACATGATGCTTAGAAAAAACGCAACGTGGTGCTTGACAGCCACACAATTTCTGGTATGAATCTGAGATCACGGTCGGGGCCCCGAAGACTCGTTCCGGCAGGCAGCAAGGGCGCGCCGCGCGGCGCGCCCGTCGGAGCGTCACGCGGGCTCGGAGCAAGAGGTCTTAGCTTCCGACGAGTCTACAATCCGGCCGTGAATCCCGGGGAGGTCACCGAGCGTCTGGAGACGCTCCGCGAGGCGCGCCGCGCCGCGCAAGGGCGCTGAGTGTCGAAGGTCGCCCTCGTCACGGGCGCCTCGTCGGGCATCGGCCGCGCGACGGCCGAGCTGATGGCCCGGCGCGGGTGGCAGGTCGCCGCGACCTCGCGCAACGTGCTCGCGCTCTCGCCCTGGGCCGCGGAGCGCGGGATCGAGGCGCTCGAGCTCGACGTCGCCGTCCCCGCCAGCGCGGCCGCCGCCGTCGCGGCGGCGATGACCCGCTTCGGGCGGATCGACGTCCTCGTCAACAACGCGGGATACGGCGTCTTCGGCCCGTTGGAAGGGGCCACCCGGGAGGAGATCGAGCTCCAGTTCCGGACGAACGTGATGGGTCCGATCGAGATGATCCGCCAGGTGCTCCCCGCGATGCGCGAGCGGCGCGACGGGGCCATCGTCAACGTCTCCTCGATCGGCGGCCGCACGGCCGCGCCGTTCGCCTCGCTGTACCACGCGAGCAAGTTCGCGATCGAGGGGCTCTCGGAGTCGCTCCGCTACGAGCTGTCGCTCCACGGGATCCGGTTGAAGCTGATCGAGCCCGCCCACTTCAAGACGGGATTCATCAGCCGCTCGCTCCGCACCACGACGCACGCCTCGTACGACGGCCCGTTCCGTAACTACATGGGCTGGGTCCGCCGTGAGGATCGGAAGGCTCCCGGGCCGGGGCCGGTCGCGGAGGCGATCCTCCGCGCCGCCGAGGACCGGTCGGCGCGCCTCCGGTATCCGGTCCGAGGGGCGCTCGTCCTCGCGATGACCCGTTTCCTTCCCGACGGCTTCTTCAGGCCGCTGTTGGCCGGCGGGATGACGCGCAAGCCGCCGGATCCCGAGCCCTGACGCGAAAAGGCCCGGACCGGCATCCGCCGGCCCGGGCCTCGAAGCGTGCGAGAGGACGCGCCTACATCTTCGTGTAGGTGATCTCCATCATCTTCATCTCTTTCCCGTCCCTGCCGGGGGCGAACATCTCGAAGATCTGGGTCGTGGGGCTGGTCCAGCGCGTCGTCATGCGCGAGGTGATCGGGGCCTTCTTGATCGGGTCGTTCCAGCTCCCCTTGAACGTGCAGTTGTTCTTGGCGTCGCAGGTCCCCTCGCTGACCATGAGGCCGGTGGACATGCTGTCGTTCCAGGTGGACCAGTACTTCCCGGTGACGTTGTCGTAGCCCATCATGGCGTGGCCCACGTACGGTGTCCCCATCATCGTGGAGTTCACCTCCTCGACGAGGACGCGGCCGTCGAGCGCCATCGTGCGCACGGCGGTCCCGGCCTCCTCGTTCGGGGGGCTGCCGGCGTCCTGCCAGCTCTTCACCTTCAGGCTGTACTTGCCGGCGGTTGCGGCGAGCGTCTTGTGCGGCGCTCCCGGCGTTCCGGCCTTCATGTACGCCTCCATCTCGGCCTTCTGCTCCGGAGTCATCTCCGGGGGCTGGCCCTGCGCGAGCGCGGGGCCGGCGACGAGCGCTGCGACGGTCAACATCGTTCCGGTGAGCCTACGAATCATGGTGTCTCCTTGGTTGCGGTGTTCAGTTTCGCGGAGTCGGTCGGGGGGAACCCCCTCTTCTTGAGCAGCGCGGCGATCTCGGGATCGCGGCCGCGGAACTGGCGGTAGGCCTCGGCGCGATCGGTCGTGTTCCCCGGGGCAAGGATGTACCGGCGCATCTTCGCGGCGGTCGCCTTGTCGAAGACGTTGCCGGCTTCCTCAAACGCCTCGCGCGTGTCGGCGTCCATGACCTCCGACCACAGGTAGCTGTAGTAGCCGGCCGAGTAGGCGTCGCTCGCGAACAGGTGGTTGAACTGCGGCAGCCGGTGCCGCATCGGGACCTCCTTCGGCGCGCCGATACGGGCGAGCGTCTGGCGCTCGAAGGCGTCCGGATCGACGACGCCGTCGGGCTTGGTGTGCAGCTCCATGTCCACGATCGCGGCCGACAGGTACTCAACCGTCGCGTACCCCTGGTTGAACTTGCTCGACGCGGTGACCTTGTCGACGAGAGCCTGCGGCATCGGCTTCTTGGTCTTGTAGTGGAGCGCGAAGCGGTCGAGCACCGGGCGGGAGAGGACCCACATCTCGTGGACCTGCGAGGGGTACTCGACGAAGTCGCGGGGGGTGACGCCGAGCCCGGGATAGGTCACCTCCGAGAGGAGGCCGTGGAGCGCGTGCCCGAACTCGTGGAACAGCGTCTCCGCGTCGTCGAGCGAGATCAGCACGGGCTCGCCGGCGGCGCCCTTCACGAAGTTGTTGTTGTTCGAGGTGATCGGCGTGACGACCTTTCCGGTGAACGACTCGTGACCCTGGTAGCCGGAGGCCCATGCTCCGGACCTCTTTCCCGAGCGGGCGAAATAGTCGCCGTAGAAGAGCCCGACGTAGCTCCCGCTCGCCTTGTCGGTGACTTCCCAGACCCTCACGCCGGAGCTGAAGACCGGAATCGTGCCGGTGACCTCGCGGAAGCCGAGCCCGTACAGCTCCCCGGCCATCCAGAACGCGCCGGAGATCATGTTGTCGAGCTCGAAGTACTCGGCGATCTCGCTCTGGTCGAGGTCGTACTTGGCCTTCCGCACCTTCTCCGCGTAGTAGAGGTAGTCCCACGGCTCGATCGTGATCCCGGCGCCTTCCTTGTCGGCGATCGCCTGCATGTCGGCGACCTCCTCGCGCACGCGCCCGACCGCGGCCGGCCAGACCTTCATCATCAGCTCGCTCGCCTTCGCCGGGTCCTTCGCCATGGTGTCCGACATGCGCCAATGGGCGTGAGACGGGTAGCCGAGGAGCTTCGCGCGCTCGGCCCTGAGCTTCACGATCTTCGCGATCGTCGCGTTGGTGTCGTTGTCGTTCCCGTTGTCCCCGCGGCTCTTGAACGCTTTCCAGACCCGCTCTCGGAGGTCGCGCCGCGACGAGGAGGACAGGAACGGATCGACACTCGACCGTGTGTTGACGACCGCCCACTTCCCCTCGAGCTTGCGCTCCTTGGCGGCTTCGGCGTAGGCGGCGCGGAGGGACTCCGGGAGCCCCGCCAGGTCGCCCTCGCGCTCGAGGACGATCCAGGTGTCCTCGTCGGCGAGCACCTTGTTGCTGAAATCGGTGAACGCGACCGCCAGGTCCTGGTTGATCTCCCCCAAGCGCTTCTTCTGGCTCGCATCCAGCTTGGCGCCGGCGCGGACGTACTGCTCGTAGGTCCGCTCCAGGAGCCGCTTCTGCTCCGCGGTGAGCCCCGAGGTCTCGCGGGCGGCGTACACCGCGGCGATCCGCGAGAACAGCTTTTCATTGAAGGTGATCGAGTCGTAGGCGGCCGCGACCTTGGGCGACCACTCGCGATCGATCGCCTGCACATCCTTTGTGTTGAGGTTCCCCGTGAGGACGCTGAACAGGACCTCGGCCCTGCCCTCGTGACGTCCCGCGTTCTCCAGGGCCCTGATGACGTTGTCGAAGGTCGGGGGAGCGGGGCTCTGCGCGATCGCGTCGATCTCTGCGAGCAGCAGCGCGAGACCCAGCTCGAACGAGGCGGGGAAAAGGTCGGCGCGGACCTTGTCCCATGGCGGCACCCCGCCGTGAGGACCGGTCCAGGACGCGAGCATCGGGTCGGCATCGGCCCGCTTCGTGAGCGACGCGACGGAGGCGCTTGCCGGGGCGGCGCCCTTCGAAGCCGGTGCGGGAGTGGTTTTGTGAGCGGCCGCGCAAGCCGAAAGCAGAGCTAGCGCAAGGGAAAGGGACAGGCATCGTTTCAGCATGGCGGCATTATGCCACTAGGCGCACGGTCGCTTGGGCGACCCACGGGGGAACGAACCACCCAGCTTTTTCGTTCCCTATATAGATGATAGGGGTGACAGGAATTCGAGCTTTTTCCCGGTGCTCCCCGAGGTCACGGACAGACGGCGGAGATCTCGTCGGCTCCGCTCGACGTCTTGCCGTAGGGGCCGGCGCCGCAGGCGTTCTTCCCCCGGACCAGGTACCAGAAGCCGCCGTCGGAGGGCGGGATCGAAGCGTCGCTCGCGCCGGGGGCCGCGAGGCCCGAGGCCAGGCAGGTCTCACTCGCGCCCGAGCCGACGGGAAGCTCGTCGAGCCGTCCGCGCGCGATGTCGTAGGTCGTCCCGCTCCCGCTGTCCGGCACCGCCGAGCGCCACTGCAGGCCCGCCTTGTCGGCCGCGAAGACCAGTCCGCCGATGTCGGGGATCGCGAACGCGGTCGGGTTCGCCGGTGCGCAATCGCAGACGTCGGCCACGCCGTCGGTGTCGCCGTCGGGGTTGGTGACGACGTAGCGCCCCCCGCTGTCGAGCTCGTAGTCTCCGAGGCCGCCCCAGACCGCCATGAACGACCCGAGCCACGCGCCGACGTGGTCGTGCCGCGCCGCGGGAACAGCGATCAGCGACGTCGGGGACCAGGAGTTCGTCGCGGGGTTGAAGCGCCCGCCGGTGAGCACCGAGTCGAAGCCCGTCGCGCTCGTCTCGCCTCCCCAGACGACCATCGTGTCGCCGGTCCAGACGGCGGAGTGCCCCAACCTCGCCGTCGGAGCGCCGCCGGTCGCGGTCGCGGTCCAGTGGTTCGAGACCGGATCGTAGATCCCGCCAGTCGCGAAGTCCGCGCTCCCGGTCCCTCCCCAGACGATCATCTTGCTCCCCGTCCAGATCGCGGTGTGGTGGGAGCGATCGGCCGGCGCGCCGCCTTTCGCCAGCGTGAACCAAGTCGCCGTCGCGTCGTCGTAGCGCGCGCCGGTCCCGTTGAACCGCGGCGGGGTGTCGCCGTCCTGACCTCCCCACACGATCATCGAGCTTCCGGTCCACACGGCGCTGTGCTCCTGGCGCGCGGCGGGCGGGCTCGCCGCGGTGAGCGGCGACCACAGGTTCGCGACCGGGTCGTAGAACGCCCCGGTGTTCGTCACGGTGGTGGCGCTCTCGCAGGTCAGGCCGCCCCACACGAGCATCCGCGAGCCGGTCCACACGGCCGTGTGATGCCGCCGGAAGAGCGGCTCCGTCAGGTAGTCGATCGGCTGCCAGGCATCCGCGATCGGATCGTACCGGCCTCCGTAGTCGTGCGGGAACGGGCACGGCTCGCCGCCCCAGACGAGCATCTCGCTCCCCGACCACACGGCGGTGTGGAAGACCCGCGGCCGCACGACGCCGACGGTCGTCATCGGGCTCCAGTCGTCCAGCAACGGATCGTACCGGCTGCCGGTCGTCAGAGGCTCGTCGACGGTCAAGCCGCCGAAGACGAGCAGGAGACTGCCGGTCCAGATCGACGACGCGGCGTGCCGCGCCCTCGGCGGGTTCATCCAGTACGTCGGCGCCCAGACGTCGCGGAGGGGATCGTACCGCCCCCCCGAGGCCGGGTAGTTGCCGCCGGAGGTGTATCCCGCCCAGACGAGCATCTGCGTTCCCGTCCACACGGAGACGAAGCTCGTGCGCGGCGGGGGGGCGTTCGCCATCGATATCGGTAGCCACGAATCGGAGAGCGGCTCGTAGCGCGCCCCGCCGCCGAAGTAGGTCCCCGGCGCATCTCCCCCCCAGACGACCATCACGCCGCCGCCCCAGACGGCGCCATGGCTCCGGCGCGCGGGAGGAGCGCCCGCCATGGCGATCGGGGTCCAGCTGTCGCCGACGGGGTCGTACCGCCCTCCGGAGCCGAAGACGTGCGGGCTCCCCGCGATGTAGTCCTGACCTCCCCAGATCAGCATCTCGCTGCCGCTCCACACGGCCGTGTGAAGCTCGCGCGCCGTCGGCGCGCCGGTCGTGCTCATCGGAGTCCAGAGATCGCCGACCGGGTCGTAGCGTCCGCCGGTCTGCAGGACCTGCCCGAGACCGGAGATGCGACCTCCCCACACGATCATCGAGTCCCCGGTCCAGACAGCGGTGTGGTACTGGCGGCCGGCGGGAGCGTTCACCGTCGAGGTCGGCTGCCACGCGTTCGCGACCGGATCGTAGCGCGCTCCCGTCTGCAGCCACTGGTTCCCCGTGATGTCGCCGAAGAGGCCGCCCCAGACGACCATCCGATCCCCGGTCCAGACGGCGGTGTGGTCCTGACGCGGTCCCGGCGCGTTGGCGTTCGCGATCGGCGTCCACGCGTCGGCGATCGGATCGTAGAGCGCGCCGTTCCCGAGCTGCCCGCCGATCGATTGGCCTCCCCAGATCGCCACGCGCGAGCCGGTCCACACGGCCGTGTGGCCGACGCGGCCCATGGGGGCGTTGAACGGGGTCGTGCGCGACCAGGTGTCGGTCACCGGATCGTAGCGTCCGCCGACAACGGGGTAGACCCCCTCGCGGTAGCCGCCCCAGGCGACCATCACACTTCCGGTCCACACCGCTCGCGCCTGCGTTCGTCCGTCGGGCACGGTTCCGAGCCCGCCGTTGTCCCACGTGTCCCCCGGGGCGCAGGTCGGCGGCCCCATCGACCCCGCGGGCTCCGGGAGCGTGTCGTCCGGGCTCGCGACCGTCGCGACGGCGCGCCCCTCGAACGAAGGTCCGGCCTCACTCCACCAGTCGTCCCAGGTTCTCTTCGGCACGACGTAGCTCAAGAGCGTCGCGCGGACTCCGTCGTCGGCGAGCACCGCGCGGATGACGAACGCGTCGTCCTCCTCGGCGACCGCGCCGATCTCGCCGATCCGCTCCGGCGCCCGCGACCGCAGCCGTGCGAACTCCTCCGCGCCGACCGTGAGCGTCGAGCGATGCTCGCTGGGCATCGCGACGCCCGGCTCGCCGCGGACGTCGTCCCCCACGCGGATCAGCTCGGTCACGTGGCGGCGCGGGTCTTCGGCGCGCAGTCCGAGCGC
>DASRJG010000198.1:0-3221 GCA_035649595.1 Candidatus Polarisedimenticolaceae bacterium | reverse complement strand
TCTTGTCGAAGGTCATGCTGTTGATCTCGATCAGCTCCGAGTCTTCGACCGCCTCGGCGGAGATCGTTCGGGGGAGCCCTTCGAGGATCGACATCTCGCCGAAGAAATCCCCCTTCTCCATCATCCCGTGGACGCGCTTCTGGCCGTCCACGACGCGGAACAGCCGCACCTTCCCCGATTGGACGATGTACATCGTGGTCCCGAGATCGCCTTCGGTGAAGATGCGCTCGCCCGCGCCGTACCTCACCATGAAGTTCTGGAATGGATTGATGCCCATGGTCCTCCGCCGCGATCTTAGGAACGGCCTCCGCCCCAAGTCAATCGGAACGCGCTCCCGCCCGCTCCGAGCGCTCGAACAGCGCCTTCTCCGCCTCGAAACGAACGTTCTGGTCCGGGTCGTCCCTCGAGATCGTTCGAAGCGTCTCGTCGACGCCGCCGTCGCCCAGCGCGGCGAGCGCGACGGTCGCCTCCCGGCGCACCGCCACGTCCCCATCGCGGCGCGCGCGCCCGGTCAGCTCGGCGACGATCATCGCGCGCTCGGGAATCGCCTCGCCGGATGGCCGGGCGAGGATCCGCCCGATCAGGAGCACCGCGCGGCGCCGAAATTCCGTCGAGGGGTGATCCAGCAGCGGCTCGACGACGGGGATCATCTCCGCGCTCTCGCGATGGAACTTGACGAACAGGTCGAGCGCCGCGTCCACGAGCACGGGGTTCGTGTCCTCGATGAAGTCCGCCAGCTTCGCCCAGAGGAGCTCGTCGTCCTTGCGCTCCTGGAGGTCGGCGAGCTGGACGGCGGCGGCGATCGTGGCCTCAGCCCCTTCGGGGGGAAGCGGCTTGGCGCCCCGCGTCCCGCGCACGAGATCGAAGACCGGATGCGCCTCGTTCTTGCCGCGTGACGACGGCTTGAGAAGCAGCAGGTAGGCGCGGCCGCGCTCCAGGTCCAGGCTCCGCGTGCCGAGCTCGCGGTCACGGTTCGCGGTCCGGAGATCCACCAGCACCACCTCGCTCGGCTTCACGCCCCCCTTGACCGGGGTCTGGGTCACGGCCTGGATGTACTTGGCGTCGTCGCTCACGACGCTCGCGGCGACGACGATGGGAGCCACCGCCATCCACTCGTAGAGCCCGAGCTTGGCAGGCTCGGGAGGCGGCTCCGTGACCGCACGCGCGCTGGAGAGTGCCCAGAGCGTCACGAGGGCCAGCGCGATTCCGCGGCTGCATCGCTGAGCGGCGGCCATGGGTCCAGCATACGGCGCTCGAACCACGCGCGCCCGCCGCGCGTCACTCGACCGGATCGAGGCGGAGCCGGATTCCGAGCTTGAAACGGCGGGCCGACGCGCCTTCTCCGAGCATGACGGGCACGACGATCTCCCGCGTCTGCCCGTCCACGAGATGCGCGATCTCGAGGCTCGGGTCGACGAACAGGTCGTCGTCGCTGGCAACCTCGGTCAGAAGGACGTCTTCCTCGACGCCGCCGTCCGGAGGGGTCGCGGCGGGGACGGGGAACGGCGTGCTCGGACGCGTGTCCTCCATTCGCTCGCTCGCCGCGGGCGGCGCCGGGGGGGCCGGGGCCGCGTCGTGGACCGCCGGGGTGCCCCACTCCGGATCGAACCCGCGGTCGACCTCGAACTCGCTTCGGGCGGGAGGCCACTCCGCGCCCCGGACGTCGTCCTCAGGCTCCGCGATCGCCGGGGACACCGCCGGCTCGGCGAGCAGATCCTCCAACGAGGTGCTGGATCCGTACATCGCGGTGTCCGCGACGTCGGAGCCCGGCTCCTCCTCGCGGGACCCCAGCCAGATCCCTTCGTCCTCGGACGGAGCGGAGACCGGGATCGCGGCCATCGCCGGGACCGGAGCGGCGATCGGGGCGGCGAGCGGAGCGGCGACCGGGCCGGGGTCGAACTCCTCGACCTCGCCCACGAGGCCGTCGATCTCCTCCTCGCCGAATGGCGGCATCGTCTCGACGGGCTTGCGCGGGCGTGCCGGCTTCGGCGCCGCAGCGATGACTGTCTCGACGTGGGCGGCGAGCGGAGCGGCCGCCCTGCGCTCGGGCGCCGGCGGCGGTGTGGCCGCCGCAGGCCTGCTCGTCTCGCGAGCGGGCTTCGGCGCGGGACTCTTCGCGGCCGCTGCCGCCGGAGGCGCCGCGGCCGGAGGCGCCGCGACGGGGGGGGGCGCGATGGGAACCGGAGTGGGGAGCGCCATGTCCTTGGCGGCCGCGGGAATGGACTTCGGATCGTATTTCTTCGTCAGATGCAGCAGGACGAGCTTGACGATCGCCTTGAGCGTGTCCTGGATCCCGATGCCGCTGGTCGCGACCGATTCATAGAACGGGGCGTTGTACTTGTTGAGCGCCGCGTTGAGGTCCTCGATCGACGAGAGCTTCGGGAGGTCGCGCTTGTTGAACTGGATGACGTGCGGCATCTCCGAGAGCTTCATCCCGTGCGCCTTGAGGTTCTCCTCCAGGTTCTTGAACGACTCGACGTCGGCGCCCAGCATCGTGTCCTGCGAGTCCGCGACGAAGACGATGCCGTCCGCTCCCTTCAGGACCAGCTTGCGCGTCTCGTTGTAGAAGACCTGCCCCGGAACGGTGTAGAGCTGCACGCGCGTCTTGAGGCCGCGGATCTCGCCGAGGTCGATCGGAAGGAAGTCGAAGAACAGCGTCCGGTCGGTCTTCGTGGCGAGCGACAGCATCTTCCCGCGGACCTCGCCGGGAAGATTCTCGTGGATGAATTGGAGGTTCGTCGTCTTCCCGCAGAGCCCGGGGCCGTAGTACACGATCTTCGCCGTCAGCTCTCGGGTCGAATAATTGAAGAGGACCATTCGGGGCCACCCCTTTCCGACGAACGCCGGGCGCGAACATATGTCCGTCGTCCAGCGAGGTCAAGAAATCGGCCGGGCTCCTGCCCTAGCGCCGCGCGGGAGCGCGGACGGTGGGGGCGGCGCGGTTCCCGTTCATCAGAGCGGCGACCTCGGCGCCGTAGATGGTCACCGCGACGGCGACGTAGACCCACGCGAGGAACGCGACCATCCCCGCCAGCGAGCCGGAGAAGAAGCCGAAGGTCGGGGACCGCGCGAGGATCCCGCCGAACAACCGCCGCGCCCCCTCCCACAGGACGACCGCGACCACGGCAGCCTTCGCCGCCGCCGACCAGGCGACCTTCCCTCGAGGAAGGAGCTTGTAGAAGAGGGTGAAGACCAGGAAGCTGACCCCCAGGAGGGCCGCC
>DASRJG010000197.1:0-5013 GCA_035649595.1 Candidatus Polarisedimenticolaceae bacterium | reverse complement strand
GCCGCGAAGGGTCCCAGTACTTCTCGGGGTGCAGGATCTGCTCGGAGGAGGCGGGGGGCTTCGACCACGCGGCTTCGACGTCCCCCTTGGGGAAGTCGCCTCCGAGCTTCTGGGCGTCCCCGCGAAGCAAGAAGGTCATCCCCAGCAGATAGGGCCCGAGGAGCTGGCGGCGGAGCACGCCGGGCATCGCGTTGAGCCGGTCCGCCCGGCCCACCTCCGACGAGGCGATCGCGTCGAGGTCCCCGGGGTCGACGCGGCCTGCCGCCACCCCGCGCGCGAGATAGATCGCGCCGGCCAGGCTCGCGCTCCCCTCGATGAGCGACGCGAGCCCGAACGAGGCGTCGTCGTTCTCGATCACCTTCAGGATCCGCGCGTCGAGGTCGTAGCGCTGGTCCTCCAGCGCGTGCGTCATCTCGTGCGCCGCGAGCATCCCGGTCATCGCGCGGGGCATGTCGTCCAGCAGGTAGAACGATTTGGTCTGCGGATCGTAGTAGCCCCCCGCCTGCTCCTCGAGGACGTCGAGCAGCGTCCGGACGAGGTCGGTGTCGGGAGGAACCAGGCCGAGCAGCCGGTAGGCCGTCTGGTCGGCGCGGATCGTCGCCTCCGGGGTCATCCGCCGAAACCTGGCCAGCGCGTACGCGCGGGCCTTCGTGTCGTCGATGACGGACACGGGAACGGGCTTCGTGAACGAGAGTCCCCGGATCGTCTCGAGCTCCGGAAGCACCGCGGCGACCGCGCTCCTCGCCTCCTCCGTCGTGAGCCGGGGGGCCGCATCGGAGGCGAGGAGGACTCCGGCGGCGGCGAGGAGGGGGAGCATGCGCGCGATTGTACGATGCGGCGATGGGCACGACTCCGGATCCCGACGTCGCGGCGTGGTACGCGGCCCTCGAGTCCCGCCACCTCGCGACGCTGACGCTCCCCGAGGTCCGGCGGGCGCTTCAGTCCCTGTCGGCCCTCTACGTGGAGCGGCGCGGGCGACTCGCCGAAGGGCGCGCGCTGGACGGCGCCGGGAAGCGCGCGGCCTTCGCCCTGCACTACGCGCCGCTCCACTTCATGATCGTCCGGGAGATCGTGCGCGCGCTCCCGCCCGGACCCGGGCCGTCGCGCATCGTCGATCTCGGCTGCGGCACCGGAGCCGCGTCCGCCGCGTGGGCGCTCGCGACGGGGGGCCGCCCACGCGTCGTCGGGATCGACGCGAGCGGATGGGCGATCGCGGAGGCCGGCTGGAACCTCGAGACGCTCGGGATCCGTGCGACCCTCCGGCGCGGGGACCTGCTCGACGCCCGGCTCGGCGAGCCGACCGAGGGGATCGTCGCGGCGTTCACGGTCAACGAGCTCCCCGGCGAGGCGCGCGAGCGCTTGCTCGGGAAGCTCCTCGCCGCCGCCTCGCGCGGGAGCCGCGTGCTCGTCGTCGAGGCGATCGCCCGGCGGCCCGTCCCCTGGTGGCCGGCCTGGGCCGCCGCGTTCCGGGAGGCGGGGGGGCGGGACGATCTCTGGCGGTTCCCCGCCGCGCTCCCCGAGCGGATGAGGACGCTCGACCGCGCGGCCGGGCTCGACCACCGCGAGCTGACCGCGCGGTCGCTGTGGCTCGCCGCGCCCGGCGTGCGTTGACAGGCCGGGGCGGCGCTTCCTATCCTCCCGCGGTGGACCTGCACGCGTTGACGGGAAGGCGAGCGCTGGTGTGCGGCGGCACGCGAGGGATCGGGCGCGCCGTCGCCGAGGAGCTCGCGCGCCGCGGCGCCTCCGTGATCGTGTTCGCGCGCGACGCCGCCGCCATGGACCGGGTCTGCGCCGAGCTCCCCGGCTCCGGGCATGCCTGGCTCGCGGCGGACTTCCACGACAACGAGGCCGTCCGCTCGGGGGCGGCGGCGGAGGTCCGCGACCGCGGACCGATCCAGATCCTGATCAACAATACCGGCGGGCCGCCCGGAGGTCCGATCGCCGATGCCGCACCCGAGGCGTTCGTCGCCGCGTTCCGCGCTCACCTCGTCAACAACCAGATCCTCGCCCAAACCCTGATCCCGGGGATGACGGCGGGGGGGTACGGCCGCATCGTCAACATCGTGTCCACGTCGGTGCGAGAGCCGATCGCCGGGCTCGGCGTGTCGAACACGGTGCGCGCGGCGGTGGCCGGGTGGGCGAAGACCCTCGCCGGCGAGCTCGCACGCTTCGGCATCACCGTGAACAACGTCCTCCCGGGATACACGAAGACCGGGCGCCTCGACGCGATCATCGCCGGTCGGGCCGCGGCCGCGGGACGGAGCGCGGAGGAGCTCGCCCGCGAGATCGCCGCGCAGATCCCGGCGGGCCGCTTCGCCGAGGCCTGGGAGGTCGCCGCCGCGGTCGGCTTCCTCGCGAGCCCCGCGGCGGGCTATATCACGGGCACGAGCCTTCCGGTCGACGGCGGCCGGATCGCCGCGCTCTGAGCGGGCCGTGACCACGCTCACGAACTTCATCGGCGGCGAAGCGGTCCCCCCCGCGTCGGGCGCTTACATCGATGACATCGAGCCGGCGACCGGCCGCCCGTACGCGCGCGTCCCCGACTCCGACGCGCGCGACGTGGACGCCGCCGTCGCCGCGGCGCGCGGCGCCTTTCCGGCGTGGTCGCGCACGACGGCCGCGGAGCGCTCGCGGCTCCTGCTCGCGATCGCCGATCGCCTACGCGACGCGGCGCCCGAGCTCGCCCGGGCGGAGTCGGTGGACACGGGGAAGCCGCTCAAGCTCGCGGCGTCGGTGGACATCCCCCGGTCCGAGTCGAACTTCCGCTTCTTCGCGACCGCGATCCTCCACACCCAGTCGGAGCTGCACGCGACCGACACGAGCCATCTCAACTACACGCTGCGCAGACCCGTGGGCGCGGTCGCGTGCATCGCCCCGTGGAACCTCCCGCTCTACCTGCTGACCTGGAAGGTCGCTCCCGCGCTCGCGGCGGGATGCACGGTGGTGGCCAAGCCGTCCGAGATCACGCCGATGACCGCCTTTCTGCTCTCGCGGATCGCCGCCGACGCCGGCCTGCCTCCCGGCGTGCTCAACGTGGTCCATGGGCTCGGGAGCAAGACCGGTCCGCCGTTGACCGGACATCCCGGGATCGCCGCGATCTCGTTCACCGGAGGAACGCAGACCGGCCGCGCCATCGCGGAGTCGGCGGCGCCGCGGTTCAAGAAGCTCGCGCTCGAGCTGGGCGGGAAGAACGCGAGCCTCGTGTTCGGCGACGCGGACATGGAGGCCGCGGTCCGCACCGGCCTGCTCGGCGCCTTCACCAATCAAGGACAGGTCTGCCACTGCGGCTCCCGCATCCTCGTGGACCGCGCCGCCTACGCCGCCTACGTCGAGCGGTTCGTCGCCGCGACACGGACGCTTCGCGTGGGGGATCCCCTCGAGGCGGACACCGAGCAGGGCGCGGTGGTGTCGAAGGCGCAGTACGACAAAGTCCTCGCCGCCATCGACCACGCGCGGGGCGAGGGAGGGACGATCGCCTGCGGCGGCGCCCCGGCCCGGCCCGCGGGCGCGCGCTGCAAGGACGGGTTGTTCATCCAGCCGACGGTCATCCTCGATCTCCCTCCCGACTGCCGGACCAACCAGGAGGAGATCTTCGGCCCCGTGGTCACCATCTCGCCGTTCGACGGGGAAGACGAGGCCGTCGCCATCGCGAACGGAACGCGGTACGGCCTCTCCGCATCGGTCTGGACCCGCGATCTCGCTCGCGCCCATCGCGTCGCCGACCGGCTGGACACCGGCGTCGTCTGGGTGAACTCCTGGATGCACCGCGACCTGAGGGTGCCCTTCGGGGGGATCAAGGACTCGGGGGTGGGGCGCGAAGGCGGGCTCGAGGCGCTCCACTTCTTCACCGACCCGAAGAACGTCTGCATCCCGGTCCCCGAGCGATGAGCGATCCGCGGGACACCGAGAGCGCGCGCGCTCCGGAGCCGGTCGGCGCCTTCCCGCACGCCAAGCGCGTGGGGGGGTTCCTGTTCCTGTCCGGGATCGGGCCGCGGCGCCGGGGGAGCGGCGAGATCCCCGTCGCCTTCGAGGATCAGACCCGGACCGTGTTCGAGAACGTGCGGCTCGTGCTCGAGGACGCCGGTGCGAGCTGGGAGGACATCGTGGACGTCACCGTCTTCCTCACGGACATGAAACGCGACTTCCCGACCTTCAACCGCCTCTACGCCGAGGCGTTCGCGACCAACAGGCCGACCCGCACCACGGTCGAGGTCGGCGCCCTCCCCACGCCGATCTCGGTCGAGCTGAAGGTGGTCGCCTATCCGCGTGGAGCAAACGAGGTGAAGGCATGAGCGAAGGAGCAGCGGCGATCGGCTCGATCGGGTGGTGCGACCTCACCGTCCCCGACGCCGGCGCGGTCCGGGAGTTCTACGAGAGCGTCGTGGGCTGGACGAGCGCCGAGCACGACATGGGCGGCTACGCCGACTATGTGATGACCCGCGCCGACGGAACCGGCACGTCGGGGATCTGCTGGGCGCGCGGGGCGAACGCCGGGCTCCCCCCGGTGTGGCTCGTGTACTTCGTGGTCCCCTCGCTCGACGAGAGCCTCGCGCAGGTGCGCGCTCGAGGGGGCTCGGTCCTGCGCGAGCCCGCCGCGGGCGGCGCGGGACGCTACGCGGTGATCCGCGACCCGGCGGGCGCGATCTGCGCGCTCTACCAGTCCTAGAGGGGCCGCAGCACGGCGCGCACCGGGCTCGCGTCGAAGCCGGCGAGCTTGAGAGGGAGCGCGATCAGCTCGTACTCGCCCTCCGGAACCCCGTCGAGCGCGAGCCCCTCGAGGATCGCCATGTCGTGCGCGAGGAAACGTGCGTGCGCCACCAGCTCCTTCGCGGAGAAGACGTCCACGCTCGGCGTGTCGATCCCGACCAAGCGGGCGCCTCGCGCGTGGAGGTGGTCCACCGTCGCGGGCGCGAGCGCGGCGAAGTCCCGGTTGAACGACTCGGGATCGGGATACGTCCCGGTGTGGATCAGCACCCGCTCGGAGGCGAGATCCCGCGGCAGCGCCTCGGGGGG
>DASRJG010000196.1:0-6468 GCA_035649595.1 Candidatus Polarisedimenticolaceae bacterium | reverse complement strand
GTCGTGCTCGGGCACTCGATGTGCGGCGCCGTCCAGGCGACGCTCGACGAGCTGCGGCGCGCATCCGGGACGCCGTCCCGCAACCTCCGCTCGATCGTCGATCGGATCCGTCCGGCCGTCGAGCCGCTCCTCGCCGGGCATGCGGCCAACGCCGACGGGCTGATGCGCGAGGCGGTGCGGGCGAACGTCCGCATGGCGGCGGCCCAGCTCCGGCACGGCTCGGGGCTGATCGAGGGGCTCGTGCGCTCGGACGGCCTGCTCGTCGTCGGGGCCGAGTACTCGCTCGAGACGGGCGCTGTCGATTTCTTCGACGGCCTGGAATGAGCGCCCGGCGGATCGCCGCTCTCGACGTCATCCGCGGCGCCGTGATGGTGCTGATGGCGGTCGACCACGTCCGGGTCTACTCGGGCGTGCCCGCGGGAGGCCCGTCCCCGGCCGTCTTCTTCACCCGGTGGATCACCCACTTCTGCGCGCCGGCGTTCGTGTTCCTCGCGGGGACCGGCGCCTACCTCTACGGCCGGCGCCACGACGGCCTCGCGCGCTTCCTGCTGACGCGGGGGGCGTGGCTCGTGCTGCTCGAGCTGACCGTGCTCCGCTTCGCCTGGACGTTCAACTTCGATTACGCGCACTATCTCCTCGCGGGCGTGATCTGGGTCATCGGGTGGTGCATGATCCTGATGGCCGGGCTCACGAGGATGCCGATCCGCGCGATCGGGATCTTCGGAGGCATCGTGATCGCGCTCCACAACGCGGTCGGTCCGTTCCTCGTCGGGCTCGCGTCGAAGCAGGACGGAGTCGCGCCGTGGCTGTTCACGATCCTCTATGCCGGCTTTCTCGCCGACCCCGTCGGCGGGCGCCTGATGGTGCTCTACTCGATCATCCCCTGGATCGGCGTCATGGCGGCGGGCTACGCGTTCGGCCCGGTGATGCTCGCCGGCGAGCGCGAGAGAAGGCGGATCTGCTGGGCCGTGGGCCTCTCCGCCACGGCGCTGTTCGTGATCCTTCGGGGGCTCGACCTCTACGGCGATCCGCGTCCGTGGGGGGGCGCGGGGCCGCTCGCCTTCCTCAACACGACCAAGTACCCGGCGTCGCTGAGCTTCCTCCTCATGACGCTCGGGCCGACGATCGCGCTCATCCCCCTCGCGGAGCGCTCGCGCGGCCCGCTCGCTCGCCTCTTTGCGGTCTTCGGGCGGGTTCCGTTCTTCTTCTACGTCCTGCACATCCCGCTGATCCACCTGCTCGCGCTCCTGGTGTCGAAGGTCCGGCTCGGCGCGGTCAGCCCCTGGCTGTTCGAGAACCACCCGATGGGGAACCCGCCCGCGCCGGACGGGTACACCTGGAGCCTGCCGCTGCTGTACGCGATCTGGGCGATCGCCGTCGCGGCGCTCTATCTTCCGTGCCGGTGGTTCGCCGAGGTGAAGGAGCGCAATCCCTCGCCGTGGCTCCGATACCTGTGAGGAGGCGCCCATGGCGGACGAGGTGACGCTGAGGGAGGTGAGGCCTGAGGACCTCCCCGTGTTGTTCGAGCACCAGCGCGACCCCGAGGCGAATCGGATGGCCGACTTCCCAGCGCGGGATCGCGAGGCGTTCATGGCCCACTGGACGAAGATCCTCGCCGACCCGTCCCTCACCACGAGGACGATCCTCCACGACGGGGCGATCGCCGGGAACGTGGTCTCCTGGGACGCGGCCGGCCAGCGGCTCGTCGGCTACTGGATCGCACGGAAGGACTGGGGGAAGGGGATCGCCACGCGCGCCCTGCGGGCGTTCCTCACCGTCGTGACCGCGCGTCCGCTCCACGCGCACGTCGCCAAGCACAACATCGGGTCGATCCGCGTTCTGGAGAAGTGCGGCTTCCGGCGGGAGGCCGAGGAACCCCACGAATACGTCATGGTCCTCGAGCGCTGAGCGGGGAGGTTCGACCATGGATCTGAGACGCTTCGACAAGATGCCCCCCGTCGGCGCGGCGATGACTCCGTTCCCGTACTTCGCGGACTACGCGGAGCCGCTCGAGGCCGTCGCGGCGCTGATGGCCGAGCACGCCATCCACCACGTGCCGGTCGTGCGCGACGGGCGCGTCGTCGGCATGGTGTCCGACAAGGAGATCCGGGCCCACGCGGCGGAGCGAGGGCTCTGCGCCCGGGACGTCCTGCTCTCCGAGCCGTACGTCGTGGAGATCCACACGCCGCTCGCGGACGTCGTCTCGGCGATGGCGGAGCGGCGCGACGGCTCCGCGATCGTCGTGAAGAAAGGGAAGCTCGCCGGGATCCTCTCCGTGACGGACGTCTGCCGGGTCCTCGCCGCGATCCTGAGGGAGCGGTTCGAGCCCGGGGACGGCGACGACGCCGCCTAAGGGGACGGCTTCGCCCGCGCGGCGCGGTTGTCCCGGAAGTCGCGCCAGGCCCGGATGAGGAACGCGATCGCGAACCACAGCGCGATCGCCGAGAGCGGCCATGCCATCGCCTTCGGCCACAGCAGCCCGACCACGACCAGCGCGAGCAGGATCACCGCCGCCGCGGAGAGGACCTTGCCGTCCGTCACGCCGAGCTCGCGCGGGCGGGTGATCGCGGTGCGCATCGCGCTCCCGATGCGCAGCGCCCCGGCCGCGGCGCGCCCCGCGCTCCCGGAAGGCGCACGGCGGACGCGCTGCGAGCGGGAGCGGGCGGCGACCGGCCGGAGGGTGCGGCGGCGCGCATGGAGGACGATCTCGGTCGCCTGGCCGAGGTCGCGCTCGTACTCGCGCTCCATCGTCTCCGCGAACCCTTCGTCCTCGACCGCCACGTCCAGCTCATAGTTCCCGATGAAGCTCGCGATGTTGAGGTTCGTGGAGCCGACGCGGGCCCATCGGCCGTCCGCGACCGCGGTCTTCGCGTGGAGCATCGTCCCGTTCCACTCGAAGATCCGGACCCCCGCTTCCAGGAGCTGCCGGTAGCCGGCTCGCGAGAGCGGCGAGACGAGCGGAACGTCGGAGGCGCCCGGGACGAGCAGGCGCACGTCCACGCCGTCCAGGGCCGCCGCGGACAGCGCGTGCACGTAGGCGCTCACCGGAACGAAGTAGGCGTCGGTCAGCCAGAGGCGCGTGCGGGCGATCGCCGCAATGAGCTGGTCGAGCCGCATCAAGCCGGCCGTCATGGGCGTGCCCGCGACGACGCGCAGCGCGACGCTCCCCGCGGCCGCGATCGACGCCGGGTCCGTGAGAGCCTCCGCGGGAAGCGGATCTCCCGCCTCCTCCCAGACCGTGGCGAAGGCGCCCTCGACGTCGGCGACCGCAGGTCCGCGGATCTCGATCCCCGTGTCGCGCCAGGCGTCCCTGCCCCGCGCGGGCACGCCGCACCAGGCTTGCGAGACGCACAGCCCGGAAACGAACGCGACCCGTCCGTCCACGCAGATCGACTTCCGATGATCCCGCGACAGCCAGCCGAGCGGGCTGTCGAATCGCGGCGGATTGAACGCGCGGACCGACCCCCCCGCGGCGACGAGCGGACCCCAGAACCGCCCGAACACCCGCCCGGGGGAGCCCAGCCAATCGTGGAGGAGGTAGACACGGACGCCTTGGCGGGCCTTCGCCGCCAGCGCGTCCCGGAAGCCCCGGCCGATCTCGTCGTCGGCCACGATGTAGCTCTCGAAGAAGATCGACCGCTCGGCCTCGGCGATCGCCTGAAGCCACGCCGGGTAGTTCTCGGCGGCGTCCTTGAGGAGCCGGACCGCGTTCCCGGAGACGAGCGGGGCGCCGGCCGTGCGCGAGAACGCCTGGTCGGCGAGGAGCCGAAGCGGCGTGGAGCGCGGGACGGTCGATTCGATCACGCGAAAGGATGTTATAGGATCAGCGGTCATGAGCGTGAATCTGGCCGGTCGCAGCCTGCTCGAGCTCTCCGACTACGCCCCCTCGGACATCCGCGCGCTCCTCGACCTCGCCCACGAGCTGAAGCGCGACCGCGCCGCCGGGCGCGGCCGGCGACCGCTCGTGGGGAAGAACCTCTGCCTGATCTTCGAGAAGACCTCCACGCGCACGCGGTGCGCCTTCGAGGTCGCCGCCCACGACCTCGGGATGGGGGTCACGTACCTCGATCCGCAGGGATCGCAGATCGGTCACAAGGAGTCGATCAAGGACACCGCGCGGGTGCTGGGGCGCATGTACGACGCGATCGAGTACCGGGGATTCGCCCAGTCGGTGGTCGAGAGCCTCGCCCGCCACGCGGGGGTCCCCGTCTACAACGGACTGACCGACGCCTCCCATCCGACGCAGATCCTGGCGGATCTCATGACGATGGAGGAGCACGCGGACAAGCCGCTCGCGGAGGTCGCGTTCTGCTACCTCGGCGACGCCCGGAACAACATGGGGAACTCGCTGCTCCTCGGCGGCTCCGCGATGGGGATGGACGTGCGCCTCGCCGCGCCCGAGAGCCTCTGGCCGGACGAGAGCGTGGTCGCCCGCGCGCGCAAGCTCGCGTCGGCCTCGGGGGCGCGGACGACGCTGACCGACGACCCGGCGGCCGGCGTGCGGGGGTGCGATTTCGTCTACACCGACGTCTGGGTCTCGCTCGGGGAGCCGCCGTCGAAGTGGGCCGAGCGGATCGCGCTGCTCGAGCCGTACCAGGTCAACGCCGCGCTCATGGACGCGACCGGCAACCCCCGCGCGAAGTTCATGCACTGCCTCCCGGCGTTCCACAACCGGGAGACGTCGACCGGCGAGGCGCTCCACGCGACCCACGGCCTGGACGGGCTCGAGGTGACCGAAGACGTGTTCGAGTCCCCGCGGTCGATCGTGTTCGACCAGTCGGAGAACCGCATGCACACGATCAAGGCGCTGCTCGTCGCGACGCTCTCCTAGACCAGATAGGCGACCGCGAACCCGACCTGCGCCGCCATCATCATCAGGTACATGTGGGTCCAGGACGGGTGGTTCTCCACGCGCGCGAGGTCGTCGGGGTTCCGCAGGATCAGATAGACCGTGTAGCACCCCCACACGGCCAGACCCAACCCGAGCCCGGTGAGGACCCGGGGGTTCCCCGTGAGGATCGCGTGTTCCGGCGCCCAGGGATCGCGGACCCGGGCCCCGAGCGGCATCAGCAGCCACGGGAACACGAAGAACGGCGCGATCATCCGCGAGGCGCGCCGGACCCCGTACCGGATCGGGAGGGTGCGGCATCCCGCCGCCTCGTCCCCCTTCATGTCCGAGAAGTCCTTGGTCGAGGCGGCGCCGACCAGGAAGAGCATGAAGATCGAGCCGATGAACCACGGCTCCAGGTGCGCGATCGACGCGACCATCGACCAGCCCGCGACCTTCAGCAGGCACCCGCGCGGGATCGCGATCGTCAGGTTGGCGAGGAACGCGTCGGCCTTCGTCCTCCCGAGCGCGGGGGCGCTGTAGACGAAGGTGAAGATCATCCCCAGCACGAAGATCAGGAAACACTCGTGGGCGGTGACCGGCGCGGCCAGGCGATCGGCGATCGAGGACGCGGGCCAGATCACGACGAGCCAGGTCGGGAGGACCGCGGCGGCGTAGAGCGCGATCGCGTAGCGGAACCCCGAGCGCATCGAGATCTCGCCGGTGATCAGCGGCCGCGTCGGCTTGTTGATCCTGTCGTTCTCGAAGTCGTAGTACTGGTTGACGACGTTCGACGCCGCGTTGAGCAGCGCCGCGCAGATCGAGCCGAGCAGGACCGTGGCCGCGATCGAGAGGGTCAGGCGCCGCGGAGCGTGGGCCAGGACCTGCGGGTTCGAGGCGGAGCCCCACGCGGTGATCGCCCCGGAGATCACGCCCAGGAGCGGGGGGAGCAGGGTGAACGGCCGCGTGAACCGCAGGTACATCCGGAGCGTGCGGATCATGCAGGGTGGTTCAGGAGAGCAACCGTCCCACGAGGACGCGAGCGGGGCGGATGACGCGCCCGCCGAGCGCGTACCCCGCCCGCTCGACCTGCATCACGACGTCGTGCGAGGCGGGATCGCTCACCGGGACCACCCCCACCGCCTCCGCGGTGTTCGGATCGTAGGTCTCTCCCTCGGGGGAGAGGCGCGTCACCCCGGCCTTGCCCAGAGCGGCGAGGAATCGGTCCCGCGCGAGCGCCACCCCTTCGACCACCGGCGCCGCGGCCGAGAGTCCGGCCCCCTGGTCGATCGCCCGGTCGAGGTCGTCCGCGCTCTCCAGGAGATCCGAGACGAGGCCGGCGAACTTGATCTCGACCTTCCGCCCGAGGTCGCGCTCGAGACGCTCGCGCGTGGATTCGAGGTCGCGCTTGGCCGCGACGAAGGTGTCCTGGATCTCCCGGAGCTTCCGCTCCGCCGCCTCGGCGCGCGCGCGGAGCGCCTCGGCCTCGGCGGGATCGACGGCGGGCGCCCGGGGGGACTCCTCGGGCCCTTCCGGAACCTCGGTCTCTTCCGTCTCGGCATCGCGGCGCGCCCAGCGCCTCTTGTCCTCGAACTTCGTCATGTCAGCGACCGAGCAGCCGCCGGATCCGCTCCTCGATG
>DASRJG010000195.1:0-5091 GCA_035649595.1 Candidatus Polarisedimenticolaceae bacterium | reverse complement strand
TCCCGGAGGGCACCTGCGCGTCGCGGCGCCGTCGCGAGTCCTGGTGGCGGCGTACGTCGCGTTCCTCCTCGCCGCATGGCTCAGGCCGGGAAGAGGGTCCCGTCTCGGATGGGCTCTCTGCGCGATCGCCCTCCATCTCGGCGTCGGACCCGTCGGCACGGGGAGCGCTCGCGTCGTCGTCCTGGACGTCGGCCAGGGGCTCGCCGTGATCCTGAGAGGACCGGAGGGCCGCTGCGTGCTCGCTGATGCGGGACCGTCGGCAGGAGGCCGGTTCGATGCGGGGGACCGGATCGTCGTTCCCCGCTTGATCGCCGCCGGGTGTGGACGGCTGGATGCGCTCGTCCTCTCTCACGATCACGACGACCATGCGGGGGGTGCGCGGGCGGTCCTGCGCGACATGGACGTCGGCGAGCTCTGGCTCGCGGCCGGCTCCGAACGGGACCCGCTCGCGCGCGATCTCGCGGCCGACGCGGTCCGCAGGGGGGTCGCCGTGCGCCGCCTCGCGCGCGGCGACGTCGCGACGATCGCCGGCTTCGACGTCGCGATCCTCCACCCCGCGATCGAGGACCGTTGGCGCCCCATCAACGACCGCTGCCTGGTCGTCCGTGCGGCCTCATGCCCCGGGGCCTCGATCCTCCTCCCGGGGGACGTCGAGGCCGACGCGGAGCGGACCATGGTGGAACGCGAGCCGGAGCTGCGGGCGGACGCTCTCGTGGTCCCGCACCACGGCGCCGCGGGGAGCAGCACGCCCGGCTTCCTCGGACGGGTCGGCGCGCGATGGGCCGTGGTCTCGGCGGGGGCGGGGAACCGCTTCGGCCACCCCGCCGCGGGGACGCTCGCGCGGCTGCAACGCGCGGGCGCGTCGGTTCTGCGCACCGATCGCGACGGGAGCGTGACGCTGATCCCGAGCGCCGGATCGTGGACCGTCTCACTCGAGGACGAACGGCGCGGGGATGAACGTGAGCGCGAGCATCGCTCCCAGCAGCACGGCGACCGCGACCCGCCCCCCGCCGAGGGGCGTGGTCTCGTCGAGGAGCCGGGGGTGACGTCCGCGGAGGAACAGGAGGATCACGAGCCAGAGCGTGTACGCCGGGACGATTCCCGAGACGAGGACCTGCCACGCGATGAGGCCCGCCGTCGCCGCGATCGTCAGCCACGACAGAAAACGATGCCGACGCGGAGAGACGGCGAAGAGAGCGTGCCCTCCGTCGAGCTGGCCGACCGGGAAGAGGTTCATCGAGGTGATGAGCATCCCCACCCAGGCCGCGCCGTAGACGGAGTCGACCTGGAGCGAGGCGCTTCCGTGGAGAAGCTTCTCGAAGACGAGGGAGATCAGAGGCGGCCCGAGCCCGCCGTGGATCTCCGCGTCGGGTGGAAGCTCGATCGCCCGGGCGATTCCGATCACGAGAATCGGGAATGCGACGACGAATCCCGCGATCGGACCGGCGGCCGCGATGTCGAACAAGGCCCGCCGGCTCGGGATCGTCCCCCGGATGCGGATCACCGCGCCGAGCGTGCCGACGATCACGGGAAAGCCCGGGATGAAGAACGGGAGCGTCGCCGGAACGCCGTAGGAGCGGCAGGCGAGGTAGTGACCCATCTCGTGAGCGCCGAGGATCGCCAAGAGCAGCGCCGAATAGGGGATCCCGTGCGCGAGTCGCCGGGGATCGAGCAAGGCGGTCCAGGGAAGGCGCGAGTCCCACGTTCCCTCCCAGACCCAGCTTCCGGCCATGGTGGTCGTGAGAATCGTCGCCGCGAGGAGCCCCGCGTGGAGCCAGAGGATGCGCCGACCCGGAGAGATGGGGAGCGGGTCGGGCATGAGCCGAGTATACGTCTCCGATCGCGGACAGCGCGTGAGCTTCGAAGAGGACACCGGCCGGGGAAAGCGCCTGACAGGACTCCGGACAAGCGGTATGAATGTTGCTGAATCTCCTAGGGGGTGCGGCGATGAGCACACGCGCTCGGTTTCTCTTCCGAATCGGAGTCGCGATCGCGGCGACGCTCGCGGTCGGGATCCCCGCCCTGGCCCAGAACCGTCATGCGGTTCCCAGGTCATCGGCTCACTCCGCCCCCGTGAGGGCCGCTCGCCCGAGCGCGGCGCGGGGCGCGGTCGCGCCGCGCGGAACCGCGAACGGAACCGCCCGCTACGGCTACCACGGCGGTGGCGTGGTCGGAGGGTATCCCGGCTGGGGATGGTGCGCGCCCTACTACGGTTGGGGCTGGGGATGGGGTTGGGGTGGCTGGTGGGGCTGGGGATGGCCGGGCTACGGCTACGGCTACGCTCCCTACGGGCCCGCTTACGTCTACGCGGGAGACGGCCCGCAGGTGCACGTGCCCGCCGCCGTCGAGACCGACGTCACGCCGGCGAAGGCCGAGGTCTGGCTCGACGGCGAATCCGTCGGCTTCGCCCGCGATTACGACGGCCGATGGGACACGCTCTCGATCCCGGCCGGTCACCACGTCCTCGAGTTCCGAAAGAGCGGATTTCGCACGCTCGTGGTCGAGGTCGATGCGCGGCCGGGGGCGCGATACGTCTTCGACGACGTGCTGGCCGAGGGAGAGGGAGAGGAGCGGAGAACGATCGCGGCGTCCGAGAAGCCTTCCGGCGGGGGAGAGCCCTCCGGCGGGCGCCTGACGGTCCACGCCGATCCGGCGGACACGGCGATCTATCTCGACGGGGAGTATCTCGGGCTCGCATCCGAGCTGTCGCGGCTCCACGGACCGATCGCGATCGCCCAGGGGAGCCACCGCGTGGAGGCCGTGCGTCCCGGTTACGCGTCCGCGGCGCGAACGGTCGAGGTCGGCGCTGATGGGACCGCCGTCGTCGAATTCACGCTCGAGCGCGCGCGCTGATCAGCTGAGGTTCCGCAGGTTCTTCCCGGGCTTGAACCGGATCGTCTTGCCCGGCGGGATACGGACCTCCCGCCCCGTGCGCGGATTCCGTCCGATCCCCTTCTTTCGCGGCTTGACCTGGAAGACGCCGAAGCCGCGAAGCTCGATCCGCTCCCCTCGCTGCATCGCCGACTTCATCGCTTCGAACACCGCCTCGACGGCCTCGACCGCCTTGACCTTGGTGATCGACGCATCTTCCGAGACCCGGTTGATGATGTCGGCCTTGATCATGAGAGCCCCCGGGACGCCGTGGAGGGGGAGTCTACGGAGCGCGCGCGGGGCTGTCAAGGCGCGGCAGAACTCTAACCCGTTGCCGTTCAACAGTTACGCATGTTAGGTTCCCGGCGTGGCCCGTCCTCCGATCGTCGCGATCGTCGGTGCTCCCAACGTCGGCAAGAGCACGCTCTTCAACCGGCTCGTCCGCCGGAGGAGCGCCCTGGTCACCGACCAGCCGGGGGTCACGCGCGATCGGATCTACGGGACGGTGGATCGGGAGACCGGCTCGTTTCGCGTCATCGACACGGGAGGCCTCCGCTGGGACGACGTCCCGTTCGGCCGCGAGATCGTCCTCCAGGCCCAGGCGGCGCTCGCCGAGGCCGACCTCGTCCTGCTCGTGGTCGACGCTCGGGCCGGGGTCACGGCGCTCGATCGTGACGTCGTCGCGTTCCTGCGGCGGCGAGGGGCGCCGGTCGTCCTCGTGGCGAACAAGGTGGACGGCCCCGCGCAGGACCACGAGGTCCACGAGCTCGCGCGGCTCGGTCTGGACGAGCCGATCGCGATCTCGGCGGAGCACGGGCGGGGGATCGAGGAGCTTCTCGAAGTCATCGAC
The DNA here is from genome assembly GCA_035649595.1 of Candidatus Polarisedimenticolaceae bacterium. Taxonomy (GTDB): domain Bacteria; phylum Acidobacteriota; class Polarisedimenticolia; order Polarisedimenticolales; family DASRJG01; genus DASRJG01. Next base: position 1,370 of record DASRJG010000195.1, on the reverse strand, counting down.
CGCCGTCTTCCCGCGCGGGCCGAAGACGCCGCCGCCGATCCCTCGGCTCCGGAAGCGATCAAGGTCGCGCTCGTCGGGCGTCCGAACGTCGGGAAATCCTCGCTCCTCAACCGGCTCGTCGGCGAGGAGCGCATGACGGTCAGCGAGATCCCCGGAACGACTCGCGACGCCGTCGACACCTTGCTCTCCGTGGGGGCGCGCCGGTATCTCCTCGTCGATACGGCCGGTCTGCGCCGGAAGGGAAGGGTGCAGCAGGCGGTGGAATCGCTGTCGGTGATGCGGACGCGGCAAGCGATCGAGCGGTCGGACGTCGTCGTCCTGGTGCTCGACGGAAGCGAGCCGCTCGCCGCGCAGGATGCGCACATCGCGGGTTATGCGGCGGACGCCGCGCGACCGGTGGTGATCGCGGTCAACAAGTGGGACCTCGTTCCGCAGCGGGAGGAGTCCGCGAAGTCCTGGACGCGGGACGTCCGCGAGCGGCTGAAGTTCATGAAGGACATCCCCGTCGTCCTGGTCAGCGCGAAGAGCGGTCTGCGAATCGGAAAGATCCTCGACCGGATCGACGAGCAGTACGCGGACGCCTCGAGGAAGGTGGCGACTCCGGAGCTCAACCGCTGGCTCCAGGAGGAGGCGGCCCGCGAGCGCGGGGCGCCGGCCAAGGGGGGGTCGATCCGGCTGTTCTACGCCACGCAGACGGGCGTGAGGCCGCCCCGGTTCGTCCTCTTCTGCAACGACGCCCGACGCCTCCACTTCTCCCTGCGCCGGCACCTCGAGAACAGCCTTCGCGAGCGGTTCGGCTTCGGGGCCGCGCCGCTGCGGCTGACGTTCCGGAGCCGCCGTGAGCGTGAGATGCGGTGACCCTCGCGATCCGACGGTTCTTCTCGATGCTGTGGCGCGCGCTGCGCCACTTCTCCGACGACCACGGCCCGAACCACGCGGCGGCCGTCGCCTACTTCTCCCTCCTCTCGCTTCCACCCTTCCTTTTCTTGGGAGGGAGGTTCCTGGCGCGCCTCCTCCCCGAGACCGTGGGGACGAACGCGGTCCTCGCCGCGCTCGCGCCCTTCCTTCCGCGCGAGATCGCGACCTCCCTCGACACGATGGGGGAGAGCGTCCGCGGCGGGGCGCTGGTGGCGGTCGCCGTTCCCGTCCTGCTCTGGGTCGCCAGCCATGCGTTCGGCTCGCTCGAGATCGCGGTCAACGTCGCGTTCGGCACGACCCCGCAGCGGCGGTTCTGGCTGTCGCGGCTCAAGGCGTTCGCCGGACTGTCGGGCGGCGTGATGCTCCTCGGCGGCACGGTGGTGGCCGGACACATCGCGTCCTGGCTCGACGTCTACTACGAGAGGATCGGCGCGCCGCAGCTTCTCTCGCCC
>DASRJG010000194.1:0-2515 GCA_035649595.1 Candidatus Polarisedimenticolaceae bacterium | reverse complement strand
CGCGGCCGCCAAGCGCACCCCCGACTGGATCCCGCTCTGTCACACCGTGCCGCTGACCCATCTGAGCGTGGACGTCGAGCTGACCCCCAAGGACCGGCGGGCCGTGATCACCGCGGCCGCCGAGACCCGGTGGACGACCGGCGTGGAGATGGAGGCGCTGGTGGCGGTCTCGGCCGCCGCGCTCGCCCTCTACGACATGGCGAAGGGGGTCGACCGCGGGATCGAGATCGAGAGGATCGTGCTCCTCGAGAAGACCGGGGGGCGGAGCGGGGTGTGGCGGCGACGCGGGGCGCCGACCTAGGATGGCGCCGAAGGAGGATTCATGCTCCCACGGATGAGGACCGCCGAGAGGGTGCTGGCCGCGGCCGCGCTTCTGGCCTTCACGCCGGCCCGCGCCGAGCTGTTCAGCAAGGCGTACGCGTTCAAGCCGAACACCACGCTCCAGGTCGGGGCCGAGTTCGCCGAGGGGCTCAGGCTCGATTCGGTCGAGTTCGACCTCGGCGCGGACGACGGCTCGACGACCGGTCTGTTCAGCGGGCCGAAGGTCAAGATCTCGATCTCGAACCTGAGCACCACGTCCGCCAAGATCGGCGTGGCGCTCGCGGTGACCGACGCCGACGGCCGGCTCGTCGCGGTGGCGAGCGGCGGGACGAAGCTGTTCCCGCTCCGCGCGGGGCGGCAGATCACCTACTCGCTCGGCCTCGACGGCGTCAACAGCGAGCTGCCGAAGGGGACGGTGTTCCGGATCAGCATCGAGCCCAAGTAGACGCCCTGTCCGCTGCCGGGGACGAAACGCGTACGCGATCGAGTACGCGTTCGTAATCTTCCTCGCAAATCAGATCGTTTTTCGCGGCCGGCGCGCACGGTACGCGTCCTGCAATAAGCCCCCCGGGACCCCGAGGGAGGGTCGCGGAGGACTCGCCATGAAACGCTTGGTCACGATCGTTTTCGCTGCGCTCGTCATCGCGGTGGTCGCCGCCGGAAGCTCGACGGCGCGTGCCGGAGTGGATGTCAGCTTCGGCGTGAACGTTCCGGCCGGTGATGACGGACGCCTCTTCTTCTCGATCTCCTCGCGCTACTTCGACCGCGAGCCGAGAGTCGTGGACGGCTGGGGCCGCAGGTTCGCGGACCCGGACGACCTCACGGTGTTCCTGTACCTCTGCTCCCACACGCGGCTGACCCCTGAGGCGGTGTTCGCCTACCGGCGCAACGGCCTCTCCTGGTACGACGTCGGCGTGCGGATCGGCGTGCCCGTGGACGTCTGGTACGTCCCGGTCGCGCGCGACCCCGGCCCGCCCTACGGCAAGGCGTATGGGTACTGGAAGAAGCACCAGCGCGACCCCCGGTACGTCGTCCGCCTCAGCGACCGTCAGGCGCGCGACCTCGTCTGCGTGCGGATGGCGCACGAGTACTACGGCGTCTCGCCCGAGGTGGCGATGGACTGGCGGCGCGACGGGCGCGACGTCCGGACGATCATGACCCGCGAGTACCGCTCGCGGCACGCCCACGACCGGTACGATCGGGATGACCGGTACGACCGTCACGAGCGCCACGGCCACGACGACGACCAGGGAGAGGATCACGGCGGCGGGCACGGGCGCGGCCACGGCAACAAGCACGGCCACGGCCACGACAAAGGCCACGGTAACGGGAACCGCTAGAACATCCCCTCTTCGAGCAGGCCCCGCTCGCGTAGCCAGTCGGGGTTGAGCTTGGAGAGGTAGCGTTCCCCCGAGTCGGGAAAAAGCGTCACGACGAGCGCGTCGGCGGAGGCCCCCTCCGCCACGCGTCTCGCCCCGGCGGCCGCGGCCCCGGCGGACGACCCGACGAAGATCGCCTCCCGCTTCGCCAGCTCGAATACCGCCCGATACGCAGACTTGTCGTCCACCGTCACGATCTCGTCGATCGCGTCCCACCAGACGGTCGTCGGGAGGAAGTCCTCCCCGATCCCGTCGATCAAGTACTGATGGATCTGATCGGCCGGCGGCAGCTTCCCGTGCTCGTGGTAGTAGGCGTAGACGCTCCCCACGGTGTCCACGCCGACCACGCGGATCCCGGGGTTCTGCTCCTTCAGATAGCGGCCGACGCCGCCGATCGTGCCGCCGGTTCCCACGCCCGCGACCCAGTGCGTGACCTTTCCGTCGGTCTGCTTCCAGATCTCCGGCCCGGTGGTCGCGTAATGCGCCTCGGGGTTCGCGGGGTTGTAGTACTGGTAGGGGAGGTAGGCGCCCCGCTCGTCGCGGATCCGCTCGGCCACCTTGTAGTAGGAGCGCGGGTCGTCCGCGTCCACCGAGGTAGGGCAGGTGATCACCTCCGCTCCGTAGGCGCGCAGCAGCGCGGCCTTCTCCTTCGAGATCTTGTCGGGTGCGGTGCAGATCAGCTTGTACCCTCGGAGCGCCGCGGCCATCGCGAGCGCGACCCCGGTGTTCCCCGAGGTCGGCTCCACGATCGTCCCGCCGGGCTTGAGCAGGCCGCGCCTCTCGCCGGCCTCGATCAGCGCGAGGCCGATCCGGTC
>DASRJG010000193.1:0-9405 GCA_035649595.1 Candidatus Polarisedimenticolaceae bacterium | reverse complement strand
TCCCACAATCGCCCGCGCAAGTTACCTCAGGAGTCTTTCGATGGATGACTTCAAATTACTGTTGGCGATCATTGGGGCATGCCCCGTCACGCCACCGTCACCGCCGGCTCCAGATACACATCCTGAATCCGGTGCAGCAGCGCCACCCCGTCCGCCACGGGGCGCTGGAACGCCTTCCGACCGCTGATCAGCCCCATCCCGCCGGCGCGCTTGTTGATGACGGCGGTGGTCACCGCTTCGCCGAAGTCGTCGGCCCCCGAGGCGCCTCCGGAGTTGATGAGCCCGGCGCGCCCCATGAAGCAGTTCGCGACCTGGTAGCGGCACAGATCGATCGGATGGTCGCTCGACAGCTCGGCGTACATCCGCTCGTCGAGCTTCCCGTAGCTCGAGCCCCCCGTGCCCATCGCCTTGAACCCGCCGTTGGACTCCGGCAGCTTCTGCTTGATGATGTCCGCCTGGATCGTCACGCCGAGATGGTTGGCCTGCCCGGTGAGGTCGGCGGCGAGGTGATAGTCCTTGTCCTTCTTGAACGCCGGGTTCCTGAGGTAGCACCAGAGGACGGTCGCCATCCCCATCTCGTGCGCGGCGTGGAACGCCTGGGCGATCTCGACGATCTGCCGTCCGCTCTGCTCGGAGCCGAAGTAGATGGTGGCGCCGACGGCCGCCGCTCCCATGTCCGCGGCCTCCTTCACCGTGCCGAAGAGGATCTGGTCGGCCTTGTTCGGATAGGTCAGCAGCTCGTTGTGGTTGATCTTCACGATGAACGGGATCCGATGCGAGAACCGGCGGGAGACGATCCCCAGCACGCCGAAGGTGGAGGCGACCGCGTTGCAGCCCCCCTCGACCGCGAGCTCGACGATCTTCCCCGCGTCGAAGTAGTCCGGGTTCTTCGCGAACGAGGCCCCCGCCGAGTGCTCGATCCCCTGATCGACCGGGAGGATCGAGAGGTAGCCCGTCCCCGCGAGGCGGCCGGTGACGAACAAGCGCTGGAGGCTCCCGAGCACTCGGTTGCTCCGGTCGGAGGCGGCGAACACCCTGTCGACGAAGTCGGGCCCCGGAAGGTGGAGCCGGGACTTCGGGATCTTCGGGCTCGCGAAGCCGAGGTAGTCGTCCGCCTTGTCGCCGAGTGCCTTGCGGATCGCGTCGTTCATGGGCGCGCATTCTAGCGCCAATCGACGGCGCCGAACCGATCGTGCCCGATCCTCGTGTAGAAAACGCCGAGCGTGCCGCGGCTCTGCGTCGTGCCGGGGAAGCTCGCGTACGACGCGTCGCGCCGGTTCCAGAGGTACTTGAGGGCGACCGCGTGCTTGCGCACGACGCGGATCGCCAGTGAGACATCGCCGCGCTGGATGTCGTCGTGCCCGCCGGCGGGCGCCGACGCGACGTCGCTGACGAAGTACTCGTGCGCGGTCAGGTCCAGCGACGCGCGATCGCCGAAGATCAATCGTGTCGCGAGCAACGCCTGCGGCGCGATGCCGTAGTGGTAGTCGTGATCGTCCACGGCGTCCACCGCGCTCGCCGCCGCGTAGCCCATCCCCGCGAGCACCGTTCCCTGCAGCGCGACCGACTCCGACATCCACCACTGCCAGGTCGTCCCGAGCGAGAGTGCCGTGCTCGACACGCGGTAGGTCTGCGGGGCGACGTAGTCGTATCCGGCGTACAGCCCCCACACGCCGCGCGTGGAGCCCCGCCGTAGTCGCGCCCGGCGAGCAATCCGCGCACGAGGACGTTCTCGATCCCGTTCGCCGTCGAGGCCGTTCCCTGGAAGGCGAAGTAGTCGAACGGCCGTCGGTAGGCGTAGCCGCGCGCGCCCGGGAGACCGTACTCGAGCGAGAAGTCCAGGAGTCCCTCGGTCTCCTCGAGGCTCACCGTCTCCGGCGCGCTCTGGATGGTCCCGCTGACGCCGATCTGGAAACGGCTGTAGTAGGTCGCCCCGCGGCTGTCGAACACGGCGTCGTACCGGTCGCCGCCTGCGAGGCGGTTGAGGCCGGTCGGCGGCGAGATCAGCGCGGCCCCCGTCTCGAGCCAGCCGCGCCGCGCGTGTCCGCGCTCGAGCAGCAGGCTCGCCATGCGGAACAGCGGCTCCCCCAGGAAGCTCCCGCCGATCCCGCTCGCGATCTGGTCGTTGCGCGACGGGGGCGTCGTCTCGCCCGCGATCTCCCACAGCAGGCTCCCCGCGAAGGTGTAGCCGAGCGCCTCCCAGAAGTTGAGCCCCGTGGACCTCGCGAAGCCGTGGTAGATCGATCCTTGGTACGGGTGGCCGAGCTGATTGATCGTGAACGGGTCGTGCTCTTCCACGAACCCCGTGCGAAGGTTCCGGCGGATCGATTCTCCGTCCACGTCGTAGTCCTCCCCGTAGATCGCGTAGTCGATCCGGTTCAGGAGGAACTCGAAGTCGATGATCTCGAAGGCGGGGAGGAGATAGCTCTTGCGGGTCTCGGTCTTGCGCTCGGGCTCCGGCGCGGGTTCGGGCTCCGGCTCCGCGGCCAGCGCCGCCGCCAGGGCGAACGCCGCGAGCAACATCAGCCGCCCCCCATCTTCGAGGCGGCCTCGGCGTCCAAGAGGATCGTCGCCCTGTGGGCGGCGCGCAGGACGAGGGCGAGGGGGAGGGGCGACGCCGGGTCCGAAAGCGCCTCGCGGATCGCGGCCGCCTTTCCGCCGCCCGCGGCGAAGACGACGACGCGGCGCGCGGCGGCGAGCGCCGGGAGAGTCAGCGTGAGGCGCCGGGAGGGCGGCTTCGGCGCATCGTCGAGGGAGGCGACGTAACGCTCCCGCGCGTCGAGCAGCGGATGCCCGGGGAAGAGCGAGGCGACGTGGCCGTCCTCGCCGACGCCGAGCAGGACGAGATCCAGCCGCGGAGGGCGGCCGAAGCGCGAAACAAGCAGCCGCTCGTAGGCTTCGGGATCGCCGCGCAGCTCGTGAATCGCCCGCACCGCGACCGGCAACCGGTTCAGCCAGACCTCTCGGGCGAGCCGCGCGTTCGATCGCTCGTCGTCGGCGGGGACGTCCCGCTCGTCCACCCAGAAGACCTCGACGGCGCGCCAGTCCACCGGTGCGCCGATCAGGGCGGGGAGGAGCGCGGACGCCGCCGACCCTCCCGGGATCGCGAACGCGAACGATCCTCGAGCGGCGACCGCCGATCGCGCGTCGCTCTCGACGAGACGCGCGAAGGACCTCTCGGATTCCTCGATCGACAGCACGAAGATCTCTCGGGACATCTCGAATCGAGGCTAACATGCCGTCATGCAGCTCGGGATGATCGGCCTCGGACGGATGGGCGGCAACATGGTGCGCCGCCTCCTGCGCGCCGGGCACGAGTGCTTCGTCTACAACCGCTCCGAGGCGCCGGTCGCGGCGCTGGCCAAGGACGGGGCGCGCGGCTCGACCGATCTCCGCGCCTTCGTCGGGATGATGACGCCGCCGCGCGCGGTGTGGCTGATGGTTCCGGCCGCCGTCGTGGACGACGTTCTCCGCGACCTCGCCCCGCTGCTCACCGCCGGCGACGTGATCGTGGACGGCGGGAACTCCTACTACAAGGACGACATCGATCGCGCCACGCGGCTCGCCGGCACCGGGCTGCACTACGTGGACTGCGGGACGTCGGGAGGCGTGTGGGGGCTGGATCGAGGCTACTGCCTGATGATCGGAGGCGAGCGCGAGACCGTCGCCCGGCTCGATCCGATCTTCGCGAGCCTCGCGCCGGGAGCCGGCTCGATCGCGCGGACGCCGGGGCGCGAGTCGGCCGGCGGGACGGCGGAGCGCGGCTATCTCCATTGCGGCCCGCACGGCGCCGGGCACTTCGTGAAGATGGTCCACAACGGGATCGAGTACGGCCTGATGGCGGCCTACGCCGAAGGGCTGAACATCCTCGCGCACGCCGGCATCGGAAAGGAAGGACGCACGGCGGACGCGGAGACGACGCCGCTTAGGAACCCGGAGCACTACCGGTACGACTTCGCCCTCGCGGACGTCGCGGAGCTCTGGCGGCGGGGGAGCGTGGTGGCGTCGTGGCTGCTCGACCTCACCGCGGAGGCGCTCTTCAAGAGCCCGAAGCTCTCCGAGTTCTCGGGGCGGGTCTCGGACTCCGGGGAGGGTCGCTGGACGATCCTCGCCGCGATCGACGAAGGCGTCCCCGCGCACGTGCTCACCGCCGCCCTCTACGAGCGGTTCGACTCCCGCGGGGAGGCCGAGTTCCAGAACCGCGTCCTCTCGGCCATGCGCTTCGCGTTCGGCGGGCACCTCGAGAAGAAGTAGGCCCCGGCCGTGAGCGAGCTTCCCGACGAGATCGAGCCCGCGCCGATCCCCGACGCGATGGACTCGGCGCTCGGCATCGTCGTCCGCGCGCGCGCCGACGGGAGCCCGGAGGTCCTGCTCGGCAAGCGCGCGAAGACCTCCCGCTTCATGGCGGGACACCTCGCGTTCCCGGGGGGGAAGCTCGAGCCGTCGGATGAGCCCGCGCGCGCTCTCGCCTTCGAGCGGTGCGCCTCGCGCGAGCTGCTCGAGGAGACCGGGCTCGCGATCCCGGTCGAGGCGTGGCGCGATGCCGGCGAGCGGACCACGCCACCGTTCTTCCCCTTCCGCTTCCGGACGCGGTTCTTCGTCGCCGCGCTCCCCAGTGGTGCCGAGCTGCCCTCGGCGCCCCCCGCGCCGGAGGAGATCGAGGCGGTGGAGTTCATGGCGCCCTCCCGCGTGCTCGCCGGCTGGGAGGAGGGGCGCGTGATGGTCCCGCCACCACTCCTGCCGATCCTCCGATCGATGGTCGCGGAGCCGGCGTCGGACCCCTCGTCGCTGGCCGAGCGGATCGGCCGCCTCAACGCCGAGGAGCAGCCGGTCCCCCGCATCGAGTTCACGCCGGGGATCTGGGCGCTCCCCGTCCGGTCGCGGACCCTCCCCCCCGCCTCCTGCACCAACGTCTGGATCCCCGGCGGCCGGTCGTTCGTCGTCGTGGATCCTGGAAGCGCCGATCCGGAGGAGAACGCGAGGCTGCTCGCGGTCATCGCGCGTCGCATGGCGGCGGGGGACCGCCCGCGCGCGGTCGTCCTGACGCACCACCACCGCGATCACGTCGCCGGAGCCGCCACCGTGGCCCGCGCGCTCCGCATCCCCATCGCCGCCCATCCCGAGACGCTCGCGAGGCTCCCCGCGAGCGACGCGCCGACCGAGCCGATCGGCGCGGACGAGACGCTCGACCTCGACGGCATGACGCTCCGCGCGGTGCACACCCCCGGCCACGCCCCGGGACACCTCGCGTTCTTCGACGAGGCCCGGCGCGTGCTCATCGCCGGCGATCTGGTCAGCGGGCTCTCGACGATCCTCGTCGGCCTCGACGACGGCGACATGGACCTCTACCTCGACTCGCTCGCGAAGGCCGCCGCGCTCGCCCCCGCGACCGTGCTGCCGGCGCACGGCCCTCCTCTCCCCGGACGCGCGCTCGCCGCCGCGCTCGCGCACCGGCGGGAGCGGGAAGCGAGGATCGTCGCCGCGCTCGGGGAGGAGCCTCGCGACCTCGCGGCGATCGCGGAGGAGGCCTACGCGGACACGCCGGCAGCCCCGGCGTTCCTCCGCGAGCGGCAAGCGCGTGCGCACCTCGAGCGCCTCGAGCGGGCGGGCCGCGCGATGCGCGGCGACGCGGCGGGGAGGTCGTGGCGGGCCGCGGCGCGCCGCTAACGCATCATCGGCATCCCGGGGATCTCGATCTTGTCGTAGTTCGGCCGCGCGAACGCGTCCGGGGCCTTCTCGAAGGTCTCGCGGCTCTCGGGGTCGAAGAAGAAGTAGGTCCGTCCGCCGTACTCCGAGCGGGGCGGATCGGACCCCAGCCGGAACCGCTGCTTGGTCACGGGGTCGGTGAGAATCCCGCACGACCCCGTCGGGTCGGCGTCGAAACGGCGCTTGTCCGCCTCGTCGGCGAAGAAGTAGGTCTCGTACCCGACGAACGACCGGTGCTCGGCGTCGAGCACCGCCGACCTCGACGGATCGAGGGCGTCGGGGAGGGCGATCCCGAGCTCCCGGAGCTGGATCTGAGGGTCTTGCACGAAGACCTTGACGCAGGGCCTTCAGCAGAAGCCGATCGGCTTCCCGTTCACGTAGACCGGAGGGAAGTGGATCGAGAGCTTCCGCTTGGTCACCGGGCAGCGGTCGTTCTCGGAGACGAGGCCGTCGGCGAAGCGGACCCGCGGGAAGGCGGCGTCGGCGTCCACCAGCTCCGCGCGGCTGACCGGGGGAACGAGCTGCGCGGGGCGGCTGCCGCAGCCGACGGCGGCGAGGAGCAGGAGGGCTGCGGCCGGCGATCGCACCGAACCATTCTCTCCGAACTGCGGCGCCGGCGCCGCAGCAAGCGCCGGCCGGGAACTTCGACGCGCGCCAACGGTCCGATCTTCGAGACAGCCGATCCTCGAAGGAGGCCCCATGTTCGAAGGCACGCTCGAGGCCCAAGGGCTCCATGCCGGCAACCGCCGGGTCGGAACGCTCTCCGCCGTCGCGGCGCTCTACGCCGCGCTCGTTCTCGCGCTCCTCGCGGCGAGCTTCATCTGGGTCCCGATGCCGCAGGTGCCCGGACCGCGCCCGGTGATCTACATCCCGCCGGCGCGTCTGTCGATCGACCTCACCACGCCGCACAATCCGCGCAGCGGCGGAGGCGGAGGCGGCGCGCGTCCGGCGCGTCCGGTCGAGCCCCGCCCGCCGGTGCGCCCGCCGACGGAGATCGTCCCGCTTCCGCCCGTGGACACGCCGGCGCCGCCCGAAGACGTAGGGATCGGCCCGGACACCTCGTCGGATGACTTCGGAGACGGCTCGGGACGCGGAGGCGGCACCGGCCTGGATGATGGCGACGGGAACGGCGAAGGGCTCGGCGAGGGGGGCGACGACGGTCCGCAGCTCCTCACTCCCTCCATGGAGCGTCCGGTCCTGCTCACGAAGGTCGAGCCGGAGTATCCGTCCGCGCCACGCCGGGCGCGGATGAACGGCCGCGTCGTGCTCCAGGCGGTGATCGGGCTCGACGGCGCGGTCGAGTCGGTCGAGGTCCTGTCGTCCACCAGCCCGCTGTTCGACGACGCCGCGCGCGACGCGGTGCGGCGCTGGCGCTACCGGCCCGCGTCGATGGGCGGACGACCGGTGCGGATCTACTTCACGGTCGTCGTCGAATTCGTCGTGCGATGAGAACGCTCCCCTTATACTCGCGCCGATGGCGCCGCCGCAGGTCTTCCGAGCGAGCCGGTTCACCTCGGGCAACGCGATCTTCCCGACGCGGATCGAGATCACCGCCGACCGCGTCGCCAGGATCAAGTCCAAGTGGATCGGCCAGAGCGAGGACAGCATCCCGATCGCCAAGATCGCGTCCGTGTCGATCTCGACCGGGCTGATCTTCTCCTCGATCCGGATCGAGTCGACCGGAGGCGCGACCCCGATCGTCTCCGAGGGGCACACGAAGGGGGACGCCCTCCGCATCCGCGACATCATCCACGCCTACCAAGCCGGGCGCGGCGCGTGACGGGGTCGCCGGACCTCTCGGCGGCGATCGACCTCACGGGCTGGGAACGTCTCCTCGCGGCGCTCGTCCGGACGCCAAGCCATCCGGGGATCGCGCGGCAGGAGGAGCGTGCGGCGAGCCTTCTCGCCGATTGGCTCGCCGAGCGCGGTGTCGAGACGACGCTCGATCCGGCGGCCCCCGGCCGTCCGAACGTGATCGCCCACGTCGAGGGCCGGAAGCCGGGGCGCCACCTCGTCCTCTGCGGGCACACCGACACCGTCCCGCTGAACGCGGGGGAGCCGGGGGCCGGCTTCTCGGCGGAGGTCCGCGACGGCCTCCTGTGGGGGCGCGGGGCCTGCGACATGAAGGGAGGGCTGACCGCGATGGCGGCCGCGCTCGCCGCCCTCGCCGCCACGGGGTCGCTTTCGGCGGGGGAGCTCACCTTGGCTGCGGTCGTGGACGAGGAGATGCAGAGCCTCGGCGCCGAGCATCTCGTCGCCTCCGGGATCCGCGCCGACGGCGCGATCGTCGGGGAGCCGACCGGGAACCGGCTCGCGCTCGGGCACCGCGGCCTCGAATGGCTGGAGGTGTCGTTCCGGGGGCGGGCGGCGCACGGGGGAACGCCGTCGGCCGGGATCAACGCGGTCGCGGCGGCGGCCCGGTTCGTGACGCGCGTCGAGGACGAGCTCCTCCCCGCGCTCGCGCGTCGGGCGGAAGGTCCGCTCGGCGCGCCGACGCTGAACGTCGGGACGATCCGCGGCGGGGACCAGCCCTCGACGGTCGCCGCCGAGTGCGTCGTCACCCTCGATCGGCGAACCGTCGTCTCGGAGACGTTCGACGGGGTGCTCGACGAGCTGGAGCGGTTGCTCGCCCCGGTCCGGGAGGGGTTTCCCGGGCTCGCGACGTCGATCCGCCGCGTGCCGGGAGGGATGGCGACGCTCGAGCATCGCGCGACCCTGCTCGCCCCCGACCATGCGCTCGCGCGCGCGGTGGCGGCGGCGCGGGCGGACGTGGTCGGCGCGGACGAGCCTTCGACGATCTTCCCGGCCTGGACCGACGCGTCGCTCCTGTCCCACTTCGCCGGGATCCCGTCGGTCGTCCTCGGTCCGGGGGACCTCTCCGTCGCCCACTCGCCGCGGGAGCACGTGCCCCTCGCCGAGGTGCGGGCGGCCGCCCGGATCTACGCCGGGGCGGCGATCGTGTTCTGCGGGAGCGCGGCGTGAGGCTCCGGGTGCCGCACACCTACGTCCTCCTGTTCGCGCTGACCGCCATCGCCGCCGTCGCGACCCACGTCCTCCCGGCCGGCCGGTACGAGCGGATCGAGAGGGACGGACGCAGGATCGTCGAGCCGTCGTCGTTCCACGCCGTCCAGGCGGACCCCGCATCCGCCGCCGACGTGGTGCTCGCATACCCGCGCGGGCTGCTCGCGGTCCCCGACCTGGTCATGTACATCTTCATCATCGGCGGCGCGTTCGCGGTGGTCGCCGCGACCGGCGCGGTCGACGCCGCGATCGGCGCGGTCGTCCGCGCCGGACGGGGGCGCGGGCCGTGGATCCTCGTCGCCCTGATGGCGGTGTTCTCGCTCGGCGGCGCGACGATGGGGCTCGCCGAGGAGACGCTCCCGTTCATCCCGACGCTGGTCGTGCTGGCCCGGCGGTTCGGCTACGACGACATCACCGGGGCGTCGATCGCGCTCGTCGGCGCGGGCGCCGGCTTCTCGGGCGCCTTCCTGAACCCGTTCACGGTCGTGGTCGGACAGCGGATCGCCGAGGTCGAGAAGCTGTCGGGGATGGGGTACCGGATGATCGTCTGGGTCGTCGTGACCGCGATCGCGATCCTCTACGTGCTCCGGTGGGCCGCCCGCGTCAGGACCGCGCCCGCCGCCGCGGAGGGCACCCCCGCACCGGTCGGGCGCCCCACCGGTCGGCAGGTCGGGGTGC
>DASRJG010000192.1:0-2758 GCA_035649595.1 Candidatus Polarisedimenticolaceae bacterium | reverse complement strand
CGCCGGCGGATGACGAGCTTCTTCCGCCCGGCGAACGTGTAGCTCCCGTCGTCGCCGAGCGTGGCCAGGTCCCCCGTCTTCAGCCAGCCCCCGTCCGCGAACGCTTCGTTCGTGGCGGCGTCGTCCTTGAAGTAGCCGGAGAAGGTCGCGGGGTTCTTGAGCCAGACCTCCCCGTCCTCGAGGCGCACGTCCGAAGGGAGCGCCGAATCGGGATGTCTCCGGGGAATCCCCATCGAGTCGAGATCGCGGGGGCCGGACAGCGGGTGGATGAACCCGAACGTGCTCTCGGTCAGCCCGTAGCCGATCACCAGCCGCGTGCCGAACCGCCGCTCGAACTCCAGGTGCGCCTCGCGGCCGAGCGCGGGCGCGGCGTAGACGAGCCTCAGGCCGTGCGCGCGGTCCTCCTCCGAGGGGGGGCGCTCGAGCAAGATCTTCAGCATCGCGCCGATCGCGTTCACCTCGGTCGCCCCGGTCTCGCGGAGCCAGGTCCAGAAGCGCGAGGCCGAGAACCGCTCCTCGATCGCGAGCGACCCCCCCGCGGCGAGCGCGCCGATCGTCGAGTAGAAGCGCGCGTTGATGTGCGACAGGGGGAGGCAGGTGAAGAGCCGGTCCCGGGCGGTGAGGCCCAGCCAGCTCGCGAACGCCTCGCCGGTGAGGACCGCCATCCGGTGCGAGAGCATGGCGGCCTTCGGCGCGCCGGTCGTTCCGGACGTCGTCAGGATGGTCGCGATCGTGTCCGCGGTCGGATGGTCGGCTCCGGCGAGCGACATCCGCGCGGCCAGCAGCTCCTCCACGCGCGCGGCCACCGTGCCCCCGACCGCGATCGCCCCCGACGCGCGCACCACCGCGCGCGGCTCGAGGAACGCGAGCGCCGCGCCCGCCTCGGCCTCGCTGAGGTCGGGGTGGAGGGGACAGGAGACGATCCCGGCCTTCGCGCTGGCGAGCCACAGGAACAGATGATCCGGCCCGGTCGGCAGCCGGATGGCGAGCCGCTCCCCCGGCGCGATCCCGAGCGCGAGGAGCCCCGCGGCCAGCGAGTCGGTGATCTCCCCCGTGCGAGCGTAGCTCCAGGTCGTGTCGCGGAACACCAGGTAGGGCGCATCGCCGTGGCGCGCGCAGGCACGGTCGAGGAGGGCTCTCATGAAGTCCTACGTCTATAGAATGCCTCAATGAGCGGAAGGGCGGTTGGGCAGCTCGTCCGGGGGCTCGGCCCGATCGCGACCACGGCCCTGGTCGCGGGGAACATCATCGGCTCGGGGATCTACGTGATCCCGGCCTCGCTCGCCGACGCGGCCGGGCCGCTCTCGCTGCTCGCGTGGCCGATCGTCGCCCTCGGCTACCTCGCGCTGAACGCCGTCTACGCCGACCTGGCGGAGGCCTATCCGATCCAGGGGGGACTCCAGGTCTACGCCGGGATGGCGTTCGGACCGCTCGCGGCGCTCGTCACCGCGACCCTCTACTGGATCTCCTGCGTCGTGGGGAACGCGGCGTTCATGACCGCGTTCGTCGGCTACGCCACCGTGTTCTTCCCGGTGTTCCACCGGCCGCTCGCGGCGTTCCTGCTCGCGCAGGCTCTGCTCTGGACGATGACCGCGGTCAACGTCGCGGGGGTCAAAGCCGGAGGCGCGGTCCAGACGGTGACGACAGCGCTGAAGATCGTGCCGCTCCTGATCCTGGCGGCCGCCCTCCTCCCGCACGGCACGTCGGCGAACCTGATCCCGTTCGCGCCGAAGGGGTGGGGGGCGCTCTTCCCCGCGATCGCGCTCGTCGCCTGGCCGTTCCTCGGCTCCGAGACCGCGACCGTCCCGGCGGAGGAGATCACCGATCCCTCGCGCACGATCCGCCGCGCGACCTTCTCCGGCTTCGGCCTCGCCGCGGTCGTCTACTTCCTCGTCGCGCTCGCCGTCGCCGCCGCGCTCCCGTCGGCGGAGCTGGCGGGAAGCCCGAGCCCGATGGCCGTCGCCGCGCGGCGGGTGTTCGGGCCGGCGGGGGAGTCGCTGATCGCGATCGGCGCGCTCGTATCGATCGCCGGGATCCTCAACGGGTGGATCCTCGTCGCCGGGCGGATCCCCCAGGCGGGCGCGCGCGACGGGCTGTTCCCGCGCTTCCTCGAGCGGCTGAGCCCGAAGACGGGCGCGCCGGTCGCCTCGCTCGTGGTCTCCGGGGTCATGGCGGCGCTCCTCGCCTCGACCTACTTCTCGGGGACGCTGCTCAACGCGTACAACTTCATCGCGCTCGCCTCCACCGCGACCGCGCTGATCGCGATCGCGATGGTCTGCGCGTCCCTCGTCGTGCTCGTGCGCCGCGACCCCTCGAAGTTCCGCCCGGCGCAGCGGAGCCGCGCGCCGGTCTTCGCGGCCATCGGGCTCGTGGTGGTGATGATCCTGATCCGCGGCTCGGGGTGGGAGGTCTGGGGGTTCACCGCCGCGGCGGCCGTATTGCCGATACCGTTCTACCTGTGGACACGCGCCCGTTCCTGACCGCGCGCTGGGAGCAGCTCGTCCTGCTCAACTACTCGGTGGAGCACGCCCTGCTCGACCCGCGGGTCCCGCGGGGAACCGAGCTCGACCTCTGGAACGGCGTCCCCTATGTCAGCCTCGTCGGGTTCCGGTTCACCGGCACGCGCGTGCGCGGGATCGAGCCGGGCTCCGAGGCGGAGTTCATGACCCATCGCGGTTGGGGGTACACCCGTCAGCGCGACGGCGGCACGCTGGAATACGAGGTCGAGCATTCGCACTGGCGGATCTGGCATCCCACG
>DASRJG010000191.1:0-8815 GCA_035649595.1 Candidatus Polarisedimenticolaceae bacterium | reverse complement strand
CGCGGGGATGGCCGAGCGCGAGATGGAGGCGATCGCGCGGGAGGCCCGCGCGCGCTTCGACGTCTCCCGCGTCTCGATCGTCCACCGGGTCGGCCGCCTGGAGATCGGCGAGGCCTCGGTCGCCGTCGTGATCGCCGCGCCGCACCGGGCCGCCGCGATGGAGGCCTGCCGCTTCGCGATCGACACGCTGAAGGAGACCGTCCCGATCTGGAAGCGCGAGCACGTCGAAGGGGGCGCCGTCTGGATCGAGGGGGGCGGGCGCTCGGGCTAGTCGAGATCCAGGTCGGACATCTCGTCCTCCGCGAAGCCGAGGTAGTGCGCCAGCTCGTGGTGGAGGGTGCGCGCGATCTCGCGGCGCAGCTCGTCCGCGTCCCGGGCGAACCGCTCGATGTTCCGGCGGAAGAGCAGGATGCGCGGCGGCGCCTCGACTCCCGGCGCCGCGAACGTCCGCTCGTTGAGGGCCGTGCCGACGAACAGCCCGAGCAGCTCCGGGTCGAGAGGCGGCGACTCGTCCGTCAGGACCGCGAGCGAGGGGAGGTCCTCCACGACGACGGGCACCTCGTCGAGGCGCGCGCGGAACTCCTCCGGCAGCATCGCCCCCGCGCCGAGCACCGCCTCGTCAAAGGCCTCGCGCGAGAGGCGCACGGAGGCGGGGAAGCGCTCCGGGTCGAGGCGCGCGGCGGCGGCGAGCTTCCGGTCCGCCTCGTCGAAGCGCCCCTCGCGCTCCAGCACGAGGGCCAGCACGGACAGCGCCTCCGCCTGGCGGGGCTCGGCGGCGAGCGCCCGCTCGGCGTCCTCCCTCGCGTCCGCGAAGCGGCAGGCCGCGAACCGCGCCTTGGCCCTCGCCGCGCGGAACTCCGGATCGTCCGGATCGAGGTCGATCGCGCGGTCGAGGGCGGCGGCCGCGTCCTCGGGGCGGTCGAGCGTGAGGAGCGCGATGCCGGCGAGGAAGTGGAGGACCGGATCGTCCGGCGCGTCGTGGAGGGCGATCCGCGTCTCCGCGAGCGCGCGCTCCGGCTCGCCCTCGTCGAGAGCGTCGTAGATCCGCTCGACGAGGCGGTCGTCCTGCTCGGAGCTCATGAGGAAACCCGCATGCTACCATGCGGCGCCGATGCCCCAGAAAACCCGGGACGACGTCCGCAACCTCGCCATCATCGCCCACGTCGACCACGGCAAGACGACCCTGGTGGACGCCCTGCTGTGGCAGAGCGGCATCTTCCGCGACAACGAGTACGTCGCGGACCGGGTGATGGACTCCATCGACCTCGAGCGCGAGAAGGGGATCACGATCATGGCCAAGAACACGGCCATCCTCTATCGCGGGACGCGGATCAACATCGTGGACACGCCCGGCCACGCCGACTTCGGCGGCGAGGTCGAGCGGACGCTCAAGATGGTGGACGGCGTGATGCTCCTCGTCGACGCCTCCGAAGGGCCGCTCCCGCAGACGCGCTTCGTGCTCCGCAAGGCGCTCGAGTCGGGTCTCGCGCCGATCGTGGTGATCAACAAGATCGACCGCAGCGACGCGCGCCCGAAGGAGGTCCTCAACGAGGTCTACGACCTCTTCATCGATCTCGACGCCACGGAGGACCAGCTCGACTTCCCGGTGCTCTACGCGAACGCCCGTCGCGGGATCGTGCGGCGGACGCCGGACGGCCCCGACGAGCCGCTGACGCCTCTGTTCGACGAGATCCTGAGGACGGTGCCCGCGCCGCGGTACGACGACGCGCTGCCGCTCCAGCTCCTCGTGACGACGCTCGACTACAACGACTACGTCGGGCGCCTCGCGATCGGCCGCATCTTCAACGGGCGGATCCAGCGCGGCCGGGAGTTCGGCCACTGTCGCCTGGACGGGTCCGTCGCCCGCGTCAAGGTCACCGCCCTCTACGGGTACGACGGGCTCCGTCGCGTCGAGGTGGACGAGGCGGGCCCCGGCGACATCGTCGCGGTCGCGGGGCTGCTCTCGGTCTCGATCGGCGAGACGATCTCCGACGCGGAGACGCCGTCGGCGCTCCCGCCGATCACGGTGGACGAGCCCACGATCTCCATGGTCGTGTCCTCCAACGACTCCCCGCTCTCCGGCCTGGAGGGGCAGTTCGTCACCTCGCGCAAGCTGCGCGAGCGCCTCTTCAAGGAGATCCTCACCAACGTCTCGATCCGCGTCGAGGAGACGGAGTCCCCCGACGCGTTCAAGGTCTCCGGTCGCGGCGAGCTCCAGCTCGCGATCCTCATCGAGATGATGAGGCGCGAGGGGTACGAGATGTCGGTCGGGAAGCCGGAGATCGTCACGAAGGAGATCGACGGCGCGATCCACGAGCCGCAGGAGCAGCTGATCGTGGACTGCCCGGAGAGCTTCGTCGGCGTGGTGACGCAGAAGGTCGGCGCGCGGAAGGGCCGGATGACGCGGATGGTCAACCACGGCACCGGCCGGGTCCGCATGGAGTTCCGCATCCCCTCGCGCGGCCTGCTCGGCTTCCGGACCGAGTTCCTCTCCGACACCCGCGGCACCGGGATCATGAACCACCTCTTCGACGGCTACGTCGGCTGGCAGGGGGACATCCCCTCGCGCGCGACGGGGGCGCTCGTCTCCGACCGGCCCGGACGCGCGACGGCGCACGCGATCGAGCACCTCCAGGAGCGCGGCACGATGTTCATCGCCCCGGGAGACCAGGTCTACGAGGGGATGATCATCGGCGAGAACTCCCGCGCGAGCGACCTGGACGTCAACATCACCAAGGAGAAGAAGCTGACGAACATGCGGGCGTCGGGCTCCGACGACGCGGTCCGTCTGGTGCCGCCGCGCATGATGAGCCTCGAGCAGGCGCTCGAGTTCATCAAGGACGACGAGCTGGTCGAGGTGACGCCCAAGGCGTTCCGCTTGCGCAAGCGCGTGCTGGCGACGGTACGGCGCGCCCGCAAGCCCTGACCGCCGCGCCATGCGCCCCCTCGAGATCCTCGTCTTCACCTACGGACCGTTCGCGGAGAACACCTACGTCGTCGTCGGCCCCGGCGGCCGGAGCGCGATGGTCGTGGACCCCGGGATCGGAAGCGAGCCGGTGCTCGACGTCCTCCGCGAGCGGCGCCTTGCGTGCGCGCTGATCGTCAACACTCACGGCCATCTCGACCACGTCGCCGGGAACGCCGCGTTCCACCGGGCGACGGGAGCGCCGATCGCGATCCACGCGGCCGACCTCCCCCTCCTCGAGAACGTCCGCCTGCAGGCGTCGCTGTACGGCCTCGCCGCGGAGGACTCCCCGGCTCCGGGCCTCGAGCTGGTCGAGGGAGCGCCGCTTCCGTTCGACGGGACCGCGTTCGAGGTGATCCACACCCCGGGCCACACCCCCGGGGGGGTCTGCCTCCGGCGCGGCAGCCAGATGCTCGTGGGGGACACGCTCTTCCGCGGCTCGGTGGGACGCACGGATCTTCCGGGCGGGGATTGGGATACCCTCGTGGCCTCGATCCGCGGCAAGCTCTTCGCGCTCCCGGATGACGTGGCGTGCTACCCGGGGCACGAAGGGGAGACGACGATCGGACGGGAGCGCCGGACGAACCCCTTCGTGGGGGACGCGGCGGTGGGGGATCCCCGATGAGCGTCCTCGGCATCGTGCTGGTCGGCGCGGCCGCCGCGGCGGCGGGAGCGGCCCTCGGCTGGTTCCTCAACAACCGCCTCGGCGCCTTCAGCCTCGACGCGGCGCGGCAGAAGGGGGAGGAGATCCAGCGGGCCGCCGGCCGCGAGGCCGAGAGCCTGAAGCGCCAGCAGATCGTCGAGGCGCGGGAGCAGATCCTGCGCGAGAAGTCCAAGGCCGAGGGGGACCTGCGCTCGCGCAAGGGGCAGCTCGCGAAGCGTGAGCGGGAGCTGAAGCTGCTGCGCGACAGCCTGACGGAGCTCGAGGCGGACATCCAGCGGCAGCGCGAGGTCCTCCGCGAGGGGGAGCAGGGGCTGGCCGCGCGCGAGGTGGAGCTGCGGCACGGGCAGGAGGCGCTCGAGCACATGGTCCACGAGGAGAACGCGCGGCTCGAGCGCGCGTCCGGTCTCACGCGCGACGAGGCGCGGCGCCAGCTCCTGCAGAACCTGAAGGCCGAGGTGCGCTTCGAGGCCGCGGCGATGGTCAAGGAGATCAAGGACGAGGCGCAGCGCGGGGCGGAGGCCGAAGCCCAGAAGATCGTCTCGCTCGCGATGGAGCGCATCGCCTCGGACCTCTCCGCGGAGCGCACGGTGACGCACTTCGCGCTCCCGTCGGGCGGGCAGATGCGGGGGCGGATCATCGGCCACGAGGGGAAGAACATCAAGGCGTTCGAGCAGGTGACCGGGATCCAGCTCCTGCTCGACGAGGCGGGGGAGTCGGTGCAGCTCTCCGGCTTCAACCCCGTCAAGCGCGAGGTCGCCCGCCGGGTCCTGGAGATGCTCCTCAGGGACGGCAACATCCACCCGAAGCGGATCGAGGAGCTGACGCGCCGGAACGCCCGGCGGCTCGAGGACGAGATGCGCCGGGCCGGCGAGCAGACCCTCAAGGAGATGGAGATCCAGGAGGTCCAGCCGGAGATGGTCAAGCTCCTCGGACGGCTGCTCTACCGGACGTCCTACGGCCAGAACGTGCTCATGCACTCGAAGGAGGTCGGCTACCTGACGGGGATCATGGCGGCCGAGCTCGGGCTCGACGAGATGCGCGCGCGCCGCGCCGGCCTCTTCCACGACATCGGCAAGGCGGTGGACTACGAGCGCGAGGGGACCCATCCGGAGATCGGGGCGGAGGTGGCGGTCCGGTGCGGCGAGCACTGGGAGGTCGTGAACGCGATCGCCGCCCACCACGAGGATGTCGAGGTCACGACGCCGATCACGATCCTCGTCGCGACCGCCGACGCCCTCTCGGGGGCGCGCCCGGGGGCGCGCCGCAAGAGCGTCGCCGAGTACATCCGCCGGATCGAGCAGCTCGAGGGCCTGGCCAACGCGATGGAGGGAGTCGAGCAGTCGTACGCGCTCCAGGCCGGGCGCGAGATCCGCGTGATCGCGAACACGGCGATCGTGGACGACGCGCGGATCGGGCTGCTCGCGTCCGACCTCGCCCGCCGCATCGAGTCCGAGATGGACTATCCCGGCAAGATCAAGGTGACGGTCATCCGCGAGATCCGGGCGCAGGAAGTCGCGCGTTAGTGTCCGGTGCGATCCCTTCGCTCCTCCTCCTGACCGCCGCCTCGACCGCGGCGCTCCACACCCTCATCCCCGATCACTGGCTCCCGTTCGTCCTGGTCGGCCGCGCGCGCGGCTGGTCGTCGCGCCGGACGGCCGCCGTCTCCGGGCTCTCCGCGATCGTCCACACGCTCCTGTCGGCGGGACTCGGCATCGCGGCGCTGGCGATCGGCCAGACGGCCGCGCGCGCCGTGGGCGCGGGCCTCGCGCGCGCGAGCGGCGTCCTGCTCGTGCTCTTCGGCGCCGCGTACGCGGTGTGGGCGTGGCGAAAGGGGGGGCACTTCCATCCCGGCGGCGCGCTCCTGCACCGCCCGGACGAGGCGTCGCGCTGCGACGGGCGCGAGGGGGTCGTCAGCGAGGAGCACCTGCACTACCACGCGGACGACGCCTGGATCCGCGCGGACGCGACGAAGGGAGCGGCCGCGCTCGCGCTCATCGTCGGGCTGAATCCGTGCGTGCTCGTCCTGCCGATCATGGTCGCGACCGCGGAGCAGGGTACCGCGGCCGTGGTGCTCGTCACGCTGGCCTACTCGCTGACCACGATCGCGCTGATGGTGGGGCTCTCGGTCGCCGGGGTCGCCGGCGCGCGGCGGCTTCCGGTCCCCGCCGTCGCCCGGCACATGGAGACCGCGAGCGGCGTGCTCATCGCGCTCGTCGGCGCGGCGTTCCTGATCATCGAGGGCTAGGCGTCTTTCCCCGCGCCGCCTTCGCCGGCCGGAAGACCGCGACCACGGTCTGATCGTCGTCGCGGTCGTCGCCGCCCGCGTGGGCGCGCACGGCGGCGAACACCGCGTCCACCAGCTCGCGCGCGGTGCTCCACGAGCCGTCGCGGACGACGGTCCGCAGCCGCTCCATGCCGAACGGCTCGTCGTCCGGGTCGACCGCCTCGACGATCCCGTCGGTGTAGGCGAGGAGCACGGAGCCGGGCTCGATCGTCTCGTACCCGCGCTCGTACTGCGCGTCCGGGTTCGGACCGAGGATCATCCCGCCGCGCGACAGCTCGCGGAAGGTCGTGCCGTTCCACAGCAGCGGCGGGTTGTGCCCCGCGTTGCAGTAGACGATCGTCCCGCCGGATTCCAGCTCGCCGTAGAACAGCGAGATGAACTTCGAGGCGAGAGCGGAGTGGTTGACGACGCGGTTGAGCTTCTCGAGCGTCGCGGAGATCCGGAGGTTCTCCTCGACCCCCATGCGCAGGCCGATGATCGCGTCGCGGGCCTGCAGCGCGGCCGGGAGGCCGTGGCCGGAGGCGTCGGCGACGGCGACCCCGAGGCTCCGTCCGACCAGGATGAAGTCGTAGAGATCCCCGCCGACCTCCTCCGCGGGGACCGACGCCCCCGCGATGTCGTAGTCGGCGAAGGGGGGCGCCGCGGGGGGGAGCAGCGACAGCTGGATCGCCCGCGCCTCCGCGAAGCGGTCGGCGAACTTCTCGCTGCGGAGCTTCAGGTTGATCGCGTGGCGGATCGTGTTGAGCGTGTGCCCGACCTCCTCGGAGTCGGAGTCCTCCTTCAGCGTGAACGCGACGACCTGCCTGCAGTGCTCGCCGATGCCGATCGCGGCGAACCGCTTGACCCCGATCGCGGACTCGATCTTCGCGTCCACCCCCGTGTCGCCGAGGCGGCTGTAGACGTACCCCCGCTCGAGCAGCTCCTGGATCGGGCCGTAGGTCGCGGGCACCCGGAACCCGCGCGGCGCCCGGTCCTCGGGATACTCCCGCTTGAGGACGTAGGCGGCGCCCGTGCGCTCGTAGATCCGGCCCCCGACGAGCCCGACGTCGTCCTGGAAGTCGTCCACCAGCCGCCGGAGAATCTCGAACAGGGTCGCCAGCAGGTCGTTGGAACGCTCGATCGTCCGGAGGTTGCGCTCGATCTTGCGGAAGAGGTTCTTGTAGTCCATGGGTCGGGAGCGGCCGAGCATGCTACCAAACCCCGGGGCGCGCGCGTGCTACAGTGCGCCTCTTTTTCCGGGGGATTCGTCATGACCCGCGAGCTGCTCACCCGCCAGAACATCGACTTCGCCGAGCGCGCGCGGGAGGTCGCCGAGCGGTTCATCCGCCCCGTCGCCGCGAAGCACGACGTCGAGGCGACCTACCCGTGGTCCGTGCAGCAGGCGATCAAGGACGCCGGGCTCTCCGGGGTCTGGGTCCCGGAGGAATACGGCGGCGCCGGCGGCACGATCCTCGACCTGTGCCTGGTCGTCGAGCAGTTCTCGCGGGCGTGCGGCGGCATGGGCGTGGCGTACGCCGTGAACGCCCTCGGATCGTTCCCGATCCTGCTCGGGGGAACCGACGAGCAGAAGGCGCGCTGGCTCCCGGGGATCGCCGCCGGGGACAAGCTGATCTCCTTCGGTCTCTCGGAAAAGGACGCGGGATCGGACGCGGGGTCGATGGTGACCAAGGCCGAGCGGGACGGCGACGGCTACGTGATCAACGGGCTGAAGAAGTGGAACACGGGGGGCGCCGTCGCCTCCTACAACACGATCTTCGCGGTCACGGCGCCCGGGCGGGGGGCGCGCGGGATCTCCGCCTTCGTCGTCGAGGCCGGCACGCCCGGCTATCGCGTCGGCAAGAAGGAGGACACGATGGGGATCCGCTGCGTCCCCGTCGTCGAGATCGAGCTGACCGACTGCCGCGTCGCGCGCGAGCAGCTGCTCGGCGGGGCGGAGGGTCAGGGGTTCAAGCACGCGATGATGACGCTCGACCTCGCGCGTCCGGGGGTCGCGGCGCAGGCGCTCGGCCTGGCGCAGGGCGCGCTCGACCTCGCGGTCGAGTACACCGGCAAGCGGAAGCAGTTCGGCCAGTCGATCAACTCGTTCCAGGGGATCCAGTGGATGCTCGCCGACATGGCAACCCAGGTCGAGGCGGCGCGCCAGCTCGTCTACGCCGCCGCGCGCGCCGCGGATGCCAAGGCGAAGAACCTCTCCAAGCTCTCCGCCATGTGCAAGCTGTTCGCGACCGACGTGGCGATGATGGTGACCACGAACGCCGTCCAGCTCTTCGGTGGTTACGGCTACTGCAAGGACTATCCGATCGAGAAGTACATGCGCGATGCGAAGATCACCCAGATCTACGAGGGCACGAACCAGATCCAGCGGCTCGTGATCGCGCGTGCGCTCCTCCGCGAGGCCGCCAGCGCCGGAGAATGACGCCGAAGGCGCCAATCCGGCGCCGGCGCCGTCACGGCGCGTCAGCCTGGCGTCCGCAACCGGCCACGATGTGTCGCCCCGTCCTGCCATTCCGGCCCGGAACCAGCAAATTCCTTGGAATTTCGACGGACGAGGACTTGGCATCCCAGTTGCTTTTTCTCCGATTGCCACATGACCTCCTCCTGGTCAGTGTTCGACCTCTCCTGGGCCCGACGGAAACGCCCCCCCCGCTGGCCCAGGGGAGGTCAAGTTTTTTGCGGCGGATAGCTCGACAAACCGCCGTCCCCATGCGATCCAACGTTCCGTGCTGAGCGACGAGGCCCTCGAGCTGCTCCTCAAGGAGCGTGGCGGCGCCGTGATCCCGATCGCGGGTGAGGACACGAGCATGGCGCCTCACCTCGCCGGGGGCGACCTGATCGCGGCCGGCCCGCTGAAGCACTCTCCGCGCGTCGGCGACCTGCTCGTCTTCCGCCAGCGCGACTACCT
>DASRJG010000190.1:0-5061 GCA_035649595.1 Candidatus Polarisedimenticolaceae bacterium | reverse complement strand
CGCGTCCGGATCCTCGGCGCCGAGCGACCAGAAGACGACTTTCTCGAAGCCGCGGCGCCGGAGCGCCGATGCCGTCGCGGAGAGGCTCTTCGCGTCCTCGAAGTAGACGATGTGATGCCCCGCCGCGTCCTCGTAGGCGTACCAAGGGCTCCGGCCGGAGCGCTCCCTGCGGATCCGCGCGCCGTGGCGGCGCGCGCGCTCCGACGCCTCTGCGTGGGTGACCCACTCCGCCGAGCCCGGAGCCCAGTCCATGCCCGAGACCTTGAGCACCGGGACCAGCTTCGCCGTCGGGCAGGATCGAGCGGCGTAGTCGAGGACCCGATCGATCCAGCCTCGTGAGGCGATCGGGCCGGGCTCCGTGCTCGCGTTGTGCTCGTTGTACAGCATCACCTGAACGCGGTCCGCCACGGAGCACAGCGCCCGCCAATCCGCGGCCCCGGCCCCGCGCGACCGCACGTCTCCCGACTTCGGCTGGACCGTCACCGACAGCGAGAGCCCCGCGTCGCGGAGGTCGCCCGCGAGCTCACGGACGAACGCCGTGTACGGCTCGCGCTCGGATGCGGGGAGGTTCTCGTAGTCGAGGTCCACCCCCACCACGGTCAGGCGGCGGGCGAGCGCGACGATCCGGGTCCGGTGATCGCGCCGGAGCGAGGCGTCGTGGAGGATCGTGCCCACGATCGCGGCATCCTTGAGCGCCGGCGGCTCCCCCGGCGCCCCCGCGCGATCGTTGACGAGCGTCAGCCAGGGACGCGCCCCCGCCGCGCGCACCCGCTCGACGGTCGCCGGCCAGTCGATCTCCGCTCCCGACAGTTCCGGCCGGCCTTCGCGGTCCAGCCGCCCCGCGAACAGGAAGACGTCGGCGTACGTTCCGGGAGCGGTCTCCATGCGACGAAGCCCCGCCTCGAGGTCCCAGTACGTGAGCCAGCCGCCGAGCGCGAGCGAAGCGGAAGCGGCAGCGAGGATCCGGAACGCCACCCCCGCAGGTTAGACTCGGCTCGGAGGAGCGGCAATGGCGCTCGCATGGATCCACGAGGACACGCCGGTGTGGGACGCGCACAAGTCCGCGCTCGTCAACGGCGCGCCGAAAGGGATCTTCGCGGGAGCCCCCGGGGCGCCCGGGTCGCTCGCGCCCGGGGAGTGGTTCCGCGTCGAGGAGGACGGTCGCGTCGTCGGCTACGGCTGGATGGACCTCACCTGGGGGGACGCCGAGGTCCTGCTCGTCGTCGCCCCCGAAGCCCGAGGGCGCGGCGTCGGCCGGTTCATCCTGGATCATCTGGAGCAGGAAGCGGTCGCGCGCGGCGTCAACTACATGCTCAACGAGGTCCGCGCGACCCACCCGGACAAGGCGGGAGTGACCTCGTGGCTCGAGCGCCAGCGGTTCCAGCCGACCGGGGACGGGCTCCTGAGACGCCGCGTCGGACGCGCGTGACCGGCCGGCCGCGGTAGCGGGCCCCACATCGGCGTGGCATCCTCGACGAATACCGATTAGGAGAGGGGATTTGCGGATCCGGAAGGTCGTACCGGGGCTCGTGCTCGAGGCGATCCTCGCCACGAGCGCGGCCGTCGCCGCGAGCGCCCCCGCCGGCTTCTCCGACCGCGTCCTGTTCACGGCCGACACTCCGACGGCGATCGCCTACGAGCCGGGAAGCGGCGCGGCCTTCGTCCTCGAGAAGGGAGACGGCTCGGGGAAGGGGCCCGCCAGGATCCTCCGCCGCGACGCGGTGACCGGGATCGTCACCACGGCGCTCACCCTTCCTTGCGTGGACAGCGCCGGCGAGCGCGGGCTGCTCGGGATCGCGTTCGACCCGGACTACCTCCAGCCCGCGAGCCGCTTCGTCTACCTCTACTACACTCGCGCCGTGGGTGTGACCGGGACCTCGTGCGAGATCGCCGGGGTTCCGTGGGGGGGGTACAACTGGGTGGTGCGCTACCGCGAGGCGGGGGGGGCGCTCAGCGGTGAGGAGATCCTCCTCCGCGGACCGCAGCTCCAGGCGAACAATCACGACGGCGGCACCGTGCGCTTCGCCCCCGACAAGACCCTCTTCGCGTCGATGGGAGACAACGACACCGACGCGGAGCCGAACCCGGCGTCGCGCGACCTGAACGATCTTCGCGGAAAGCTCCTCCGGATCCGCCGCGACGGAGGGATCCCGCCGGACAATCCGTTCTTCGGACAAGCGGGAAAGCGCGGGGAGATCTGGGCCTGGGGGCTTCGTAACCCGTTCCGCTTCTCGATCGATCGCATGACGGGGATCCCCTGGATCGGCGACGTCGGCGAGGCGCGGTGGGAGGAGATCGACCGCGGCGCGAAGGGCGCCGACTACGGCTACCCTTGCTACGAAGGTCCGGACACCTTCCGGAGCTGCTCGCCGCCCCCCGCGGCGGCCGTCTTCCCCGCCTACGCGTACGGTCACGGGCAGACCCCGCCGGTGACCGGCGCCGCGATCGTCGGGGGACCCGTCTACCGCAACGGCAATTTCCCCGCCTCCTACGAGGGACGTCTCTTCTTCGGCGACTACGAGGCGAGCTGGATCCGCAGCGGCGCGATCGCGCAGGACGGGACCGTCGGCGACATCCAGATGTTCATCCCGGATGCGAGTTCGGTCGTGGACATCGAGCAGGCTCCTTCCGGATGCCTCGCCTGGGTCAGCCTCAACGGCGAGATCCACGAGACCTGCTTCGCCTCCGCAGGCCCCAACAAGGCCCCGGTCGCCGTCGCGGCGGCGGATGCGCTCGCCGGCGCCGCGCCGCTGACGGTCCACTTCACGGGGAGCGGCTCCTCCGACCCGGATGGGGACGACCTGGCCTATTCGTGGACGTTCGGGGACGGGGGCACGAGCACCTCCGCCAACCCGTCGCACACGTACGCCTCGGGGACCTACACGGCGAGGCTGACCGTGGACGACCAGCGCGGCGCGGCGAACTCGACCGCCGCGGCCCCCGTCCTCCACATCGTCTCCGGGAACAGTCCTCCCGTCCCGACGATCGACGCTCCGGCCGATGGTTTCCACTACAACGCGGGGCAGACGATCGCCTACTCGGGCGAGGCGACGGATCCGGAGCAAGGGGCGCTTCCCCCCTCGAAGCTCTCCTGGACGATCGTGTTCCACCACGATACGCACACGCACCCGTTCCTCGGTCCGATCGCGGGGTCGGGGGGCTCGTTCACGATCCCGACGAACGGCGAGGAGTCGACCAACGTCCGGTACCGGGTCCACCTGAGCGCGGCCGACAACGGCACGCCGCTGGGCTCCGCCGCCGTGCTGTCCTCCTCCGTGTTCGTGGACCTCCTGCCGAACATCGCCACGATCACGCTCGACGCCAGCCCTCAGGGCGTCGGGCTGCGCGTCTCGCACGACGGGACCCAGGTGACCGCGCCGTTCTCCTTCGACTCGGTGGTGGGATTCCAGCGTACGATCCAAGCTCCGACCCCCCAGACCGTCGGGGGGCGCACCTGGGTCTTCGCGCACTGGAGCGACGCGGTGAAGAACTCACGGACCTTCCACGCTCCGGCGTCCGACACGACGTACACCGCGATCTTCCGCTGCACGGCGAACTGCTCGGGGCTTCCGGACCAGGACGGCGACGGGGTCGCCGCGGGCTCGGGGGATTGCGACGACACCGATCCGTCGGTGCGCCCCGGCGCGGCCGACATCTGCGACGGGAAGAACAACGACTGCTCGGGCGGAGCGGACGACGCGACCTGCTCGGCGATCGACGGCGCCGAGCCCGGGATCGACGGCCACGATCTCGCACTCCTCGGACGCTCCTTCGGGAGCTGCGCTCCCGGAACGCCGCCGTGGTCGGCGGTGGACTTCAACAAGGACGGCTGTCTCGACGGCACCGATCTGTCGATCCTGTCGGCCGTGTGGGGCTGCACCGGCTCGACGCCGATCTGCGAGTGAAGCCGAAGAAGCGCCCCTCCCCACAGCCCACGCGCACCTTCGACGCCGGCGCGCTCCTGGTCGCGGCCGCGGCGTTCGTTTGCTATCTGCCCGCGCTCTCGGGAGGGTTCGTCTGGGACGACGCGTACTACGTCGCCGACAACCCGATCCTCCGCATGGGGCTCGCCGACGCGATCAGGGCGATCGCGACCGCGGTCGTCGTCGGGAACTACCACCCTTTGACCATCGCGAGCTTCGCGCTGGAGGCCGCGGCGTTCGGGCTGAAGCCCGCGGTCTTCCACGGGACCAACCTCGTCCTGCACGCGGCGAACGCGGTCTGCGCCGGGCGTCTCTTCCAGGCCCTGGGGATCCGGCGGGACGCGGCGTGGGCGGGAGCGCTCCTGTGGGCGGTCCATCCCCTCCGCGTGGAATCCGTCGCCTGGATCTCCGCGCGGAAGGATCTCCTCTACGTGTCGTTCTTCCTGCTCGCGCTGATCGCCTACGCTCGCTACGGGCGCGACGAGGCGCGCGGGCGCGGCGCCTACGCCGCCTCCCTCGTCCTCTTCGCCTGCTCGGCTCTCTCGAAGGCGATGGCGGTGTCGCTGGTCCCCGTGATGCTCCTCGTCGATCATCTCCTCGGGCGCCGGCCGACCGCGAGGCGGATCGCGGAAAAGGTGCCGTTCGCCCTGTTGGCGCTGATCGTCGGCACGATCGCCATTGCCGCGCAGCGGTCGGCCGGGGCGACCCCGGACGCGCCCGAGCACGGATGGCTCGCCCGGGTCGTCTTCGCCTGCTACGGGCTCGGCTTCTACCTGATGAAGACGGTCGCGCCCTGGGGACTCTCGGCGTTCTATCCCTACCCGGCGCGGGGGTTCCCGCCCGAGATCCTCGCGGTCGCGGCCGCGGCGCTCGCGATCGGCGCGCTCGTCTGGAGGTACCGGCGCGCCCGATGGCTCGTGTTCGGCGCCGGGTTCTACGCGGTGACCGTCGCGCCGGTCCTCCAGATCCTCCCCGTCGGCGGCGCGGTCGCGGCGGATCGCTATGCGTATCTGCCGGCGATCGGGCTCTCGTTCCTGATCGCCTTCGCGATCGGAACGCTCTCGGCGCCGCGGCGCGCCCTCGCGGCGGTCGCGCTGGTGGCGGCGGTCCTCGGCGCGAGCGCTTGGGCGAGGTGCGC
>DASRJG010000189.1:0-9124 GCA_035649595.1 Candidatus Polarisedimenticolaceae bacterium | reverse complement strand
AACAAGCTTGCGGCCACCGAGGAAAGGGGACGGATTCGGTCCGGTTCGGTTTGCGGGTCCGGATCAAGATGGTGACCGGAGGAGCCCGCCATGATCGTCCCCCGCGAAGAACTTCCTCTGATCGACCGTCTGGTCCACTGTCCGCGGACGGTGCCGGTCTGCCGCGAGCCCTCGGGACTCTTCGACGCGATCGGCAACACGCCGCTCGTTCGCCTGCACCGCGCGAGCGAGGAGACGGGCTGCACGATCCTCGCGAAGTGCGAGTTCATGAATCCCGGCGGAAGCCTCAAGGACCGGATCGCGAAGTGGATGCTCGATCAAGCGGAGCGGCGCGGCGCCCTGCGCCCCGGGATGACGATCCTCGAGGTGACGAGCGGCAACACCGGGATCGCGCTGTCGATGGCCGGCGCGGCGAAGGGGTACCGCGTGGTGATCATGATGCCGAGGACGGTCAGCGAGGAGCGCCGTTCGATGATCCGATCGTTCGGCGCCGAGCTGGTCCTGCTCGACGAGCTCCTCCACATCGAGGCGGCGGTCGCCGAGACGCGCGCGCTCGCGCGCCGGGATCCCTCGATCTTCCTCCCGAGCCAGTTCTCGAACCCCGACAATCCCGGCTGCCACGAGCGGACGACCGGACCCGAGATCCTCCTCCAGACCGGCGGCAGGATCGACGCGTTCGTCATGGGCGTGGGGACCGGTGGGACGCTCATGGGGGTCGGCCGCGCCCTCCGGCGTGCGGGCTCCGCCGCCCGCATGGTGGCGGTCGAGCCGGACGAATCGGCGGTGATGTCGGGCGGGTCCCCCGGACATCACGGCATCCAGGGGCTGGCTGACGGCTTCATTCCGGAGATCGTCCGGCTCGAGGAAGTGGACAGGATCGTCCGGGTCGAGACCGAGCACGCGATCGCAGCCTCCGCCCGACTCGCCCGCGAGGAGGGGCTCCTCGTCGGGGTGTCGTCGGGGGCGAACGTCGAGGGAGCGATCCGGACGGCGCACCACCTCGGTCGCGGGCACACCGTGGTCACCATGCTCCCCGACCGCGGCGAGCGCTACATCAGCACGACCGGCGCCGGAAGGGAGGGATGATGTGGATCTCTCGACCACGTACCTCGGCTTCACGCTTCCCCATCCTCTGATCTCCGGCGCCTCGCCTCTCGCGGACGAGGTGGACGGCGCGGCGAGGCTCGAGGAAGCCGGGGCCGCGATGATCGTTCTCCGCTCGATGTTCGAGGAGCAGATCGCGCCTGCGCGGGCGTCGTCCCGGTTCCCATCGATGGACGGATTCCGTTTCAGCCCGGACTCGTACCTCGACCATCTCGCTCGCGTGAAGGGAGCGGTCGGCGTCCCGGTGGCCGCCTCGATGAACGGGACGACTGCGGGGCGCTGGGTGAACTACGCGCGGCTGGTCGAGCAGGCGGGGGCGGATGCTCTGGAGCTGAACCTCTTCCTCGTTCCGACCGACCCCGACGAGAACGCCCTCGACGTCGAGCGGCGGCTGCTGTCCGTCGTGACGGCGGTCCGCGAGCGGGTGAAGCTCCCCCTCGCGGTCAAGCTCTCCCCGTTCCACACCTCCCTCCCGAGCTTCGCCCGGCAGCTTGCGTCGGCGGGGGCCGACGGGGCCGTGCTGTTCAATCGGTTCTACGAGCCGGACATCGACATCCGCAACCGGCAGGTCGTGCGCGCGCTGACCTTGTCGAGCTCGACGGAGCTCCTGCCTCGCCTCCATGCGCTCGCGACGGTCTCGGGACGCACGCCCCTCGCCCTCGCCGTGACCGGCGGCGTTCATGCGGGTTTGGACGCGCTCAAGGCGGTCATGTGCGGCGCCGACGCGGTCCAGATGGTGTCGGCGCTCCTCCGGAACGGGCCCGAGCACCTGGGCAGGGTCCGGGCCCAAATCGAGCAGGTCCTGGAAGCGGGCGGTTGGGATACCCTGGCGCAGATCAAGGGCAGCACGAGTCTCTCCCGATGGCCGGACCCGAAGGACGACGAGCGGATCAACTACATGCACATCCTGCAGAGCTGGCGGGCCTAGGGAGCGTGCTCTCGAGGAGAGCGCCATGTTGCGGAAGGCCCGCGAGATCCTGACCGGCGGGGCGGTGGACTTCGCGCGCACGTGGGCGAGCGTCGCGGCGACCGACCTCGCCTACAAGGCGGTCTCGTTCGCCGTCCTCGCGCCCGCCGTCGCGCTGTTCATTCGCTGGCTCATCTCGCGCACCGGAACGAGGGTCGTGGCCGACGTGGACATCGCGCGGTTCTTCGTCACCACCCCGGAGGGGATCGTCGCGATCGTCCTGGGCGGATCGCTCCTCGGCGCCCTCACGGCGGTGGAGATGTCGTGCCTGATGGCGATCGGTCTCGCGGCGGCGGGGGGCGGACGCCTCGGCGCGCGACGCGCCCTCGGGTTCGGCGCGGCACGCGCCGCGAGCGTGCTCCGCCTGGTCGGCTACATGATCCTGCGCGTGCTGGCGGTCGTCGTCCCGTTCGCGCTGCTGGCCGGGCTCGTGTACGCCCTGCTGCTCCGGAGCTACGACATCAACTACTACCTCAAGACACGGCCTCCCGCGTTCTGGGCGGCGGCCGCGCTCGTGGCCGTGATCGCCGCGGGGCTCGCGGCGCTGCTCGTCCGGACGATCATCCGGTGGACGCTCGCGCTCCCGCTCGTCCTGTTCGAGAAGGTGAGCCCGGAGCGCGCGCTCGGGGCGAGCGCCGCGCTCTCGGCGGGACGGCGCCCGCTCATCGCGATCGTCCTGCTCGCCTGGGCGGTCTTCGCCCTGCTGGTGTTCCTGGGCGCGAAGGCGTTCGTCCAGCTCGTCGGCCGCACCGGCGCGCCGCACGCCGCAGGCTCGCTTCCGCTCCTGCTCGCCTTCGTCACCGGGCTCCTCTTCCTCTGGGCGCTGTTCGCCCTGGCGGTGTCGGTCGTGCAGAGCGCGCTCTTCGCGCTGATCGTCGTCCGTCTCTACCGCGATGCGCGCCCGTCGCACTCGCACTTGCCCCACGAGGCCGGCGCCGGCACGCGCGTGTCGAAACGCTGGGTCGCCGCGCTCGCGGGCGTGGCCCTCGCGGGCGCGGCCGGGATCGCGCTGCTGGCCCTCGTCGTCACACGCGCCGATCGCGAGGTGCTCGTGATCGCGCATCGCGGCGCGTCGGCGGAGGCCCCCGAGAACACGCTCGCCGCCTTCCGGCTCGCCGCCGACGAGAGGACCGACTTCGTCGAGCTGGACGTCCAGGAGAGCTCCGACGGCGAGGTGATCGTCGTGCACGACAGCGACCTCATGAAGGTCGCCGGGATGCCGGGGAAGATCTGGGAGCGAACGTCGGCGGAGATCCGCGGCGCCGACATCGGAAGCCGCTTCGACCGGCGCTTCGCCGGCGAGCGGGTGCCGACGCTGGACGAGGTCTTCGCCGCGCTGAAGGGGCGGACGAAGATCGTCGTGGAGCTGAAGTCGTACGGCCATGATCAGCACCTGGTCGAGCGCGTGGCCGCGCTGGTGGAGGCGGCGGGGATGGAGCGCGACTGCATCTTCATGTCCCTCGACCACCGGATGGTCGCGGACCTGAAGCGGCTCAGGCCGCAGTGGCGCGTCGGCGTGCTCGTCGCCAAGGCGCTCGGGGACCTCACCACGCTGGACGCCGACTTCCTCGCCGTCGAGGCGAGGCTGGTGAACGCCCGCTTCGTGCGGCGGGCGCATCGCGCGGGGATGGACGTCTACGCCTGGACCGTCAACGATCCGGCCTGGATGCTCCGCGTGATGAGCCGCGGCGCCGACGGCCTGATCACGGACAAGCCGGCCCTCGCGCGGCGGGTGATCGAGCGGCGCGACAAGATGAGCGACGTCCAGCGCTTGCTGGTCGCCCTCCTCATCCGCTCCGGCGCCCGGACCGACACGCTCGCGTCGATGGAGGCCCTCCGACCATGAAGAGAGGGCTCGACGTCCTCCGCGACAAGACGCTCTACCGCTCGATCGCCCACACGCGGGCGGAGCGGGAGCGCCTCGGCCTGCGGGGGCTCCTCCCGCACAGGATCGCGACCCAAGCGCAGCTCGTCGATCGGGTGATGGACAGCCTCCGTCGATTGCCGTCCGATATCGACCGGTACATGGCGCTCTCCTCGCTCCAGGAGCGGAACGAGCACCTCTTCTATCGGACGGTGATCGACCACATCGAAGAGATCATGCCGCTGATCTACACGCCGACGGTCGGGGAGGCGTGCAAGCGCTACTCGCACATCGCCCGCGAGCCGAAAGGGTTGTTCGTCACGCCCGACGACAAGGGAGAGGTCGTGAAGCTCCTGTCCAACTGGAGCGAGCGCGACATCCGGATCATCGTGGTCACCGACGGCGAGCGGATCCTCGGGCTCGGGGATCTCGGCGCCAACGGGATGGGGATCCCGATCGGGAAGCTCGCGCTGTACAGCGCCTGCGCCGGAATCCCGCCACGGCAGTGCCTCCCCGTCACCTTGGACGTCGGCACCGACAACGACGAGCTCCGCCGCGACCCGCTCTATCTCGGTTATCCGCGGCGGCGCGTGAGGGGGCGGGCCTACCTCGCACTCGTGGACGAGCTCGTCGAGGCGGTCCAGGCGCGCTATCCCGACGCCTTGATCCAGTTCGAGGACTTCCTCACGCCGAATGCCTACGCCCTGCTGTCCCGCTACCGCGACCGGGTGCTCTGCTTCAACGACGACATCCAGGGGACCGCCGCGGTCGCGCTGGCCGGCGTGTACGCGTCGGCGAGGATCACCGGGCGATCGCTGTCCGACTCGCGCGTCATGTTCCTCGGCGCGGGCTCGGCCGCGACCGGGATCGCGGACCTGATGGTCGCCGCACTCGTGGAGGAGGGCGCAAGCGTGGAGGATGCGCGGCGCCGCCTCTGGTTCGTGGACGTTCACGGGCTCGTGGTGCGCGGGCGCGAAGGGCTCATGCCCCACAACCTTCCCTACGCCCACGAGCACGCGCCGCTCGGCTTCGTCCCCGCGATCGACGCCCTGCGCCCGAACGTGCTGATCGGGGCGACCGGGGCGCCCGGCACGTTCACGCGCGAGGTCGTCGAGCGAATGAGCGCGATCAACGAGCGGCCGGCGATCTTCGCGCTGTCGAACCCGACATCGAAGGCGGAGTGCACGGCCGAGCAGGCGTACGCCTGGAGCCGCGGCAAGGCGATCTTCACGAGCGGGAGCCCGTTCGGAGCGGTCGTTCACGAGGGGCGCGAGCTTCGCCCAGGGCAGGGGAACAACGCCTACGTCTTCCCCGGCATAGGGCTCGGCGCGATCGCCTGCCGTGCCCGGAAGGTGAGCGACCGGATGTTCCTCGCGGCGGCGCGTGCGCTCGCCGGCCTCGTGGACGAGGACGATCTCGACCGGGGCTGCCTGTACCCGCCGCTCAGCGAAATCCGGAAGATCTCGCTCGCGATCGCGACGAAGGTCGCGGAGGAAGCCTACGCGTCGAAGCTCGCGCGGCGGCGCCGGCCCGCCAACCTGCGCGCGAGCATCCGGGCGTCGATGTACGTCCCCTGAATCGCCGGCGCCCCCTCAGAAGGTGAATCGCCCCGCCAGGACGTAGGTGGCGTCGTCCCCCCCCGGGTTGAAGACGTAGCCGGCGACGTCGAGCCGCTCGTACGTGAACCCGACGAACACGCCGCGCTGGATCGACAGGTCGGTCTCGTACGCCCGCGTCCGCTGCACGGCGAGCCCCGCCCGGAACCAATCGGTGGGCGATCCCCACGCCTCGGTCCAGCTGTAGAGGTAGTTCCCCTCGCTGTCGTGGGTATCCACGAAGTACTCCCCTTCGCTCGCCAGCCCGAACCAGCCGTGCTCGAGGGACAGCCGGTATCCCGGCGCCACCCCTTCGAGGTCGCCGAACACCCCGCCCAGCATCGCGGTCGCGTCGAACACCCAGCTCTCCCCCGCGCTGAAGTTGGCCCCCGCCCAGATCGACCAGGAGTCGATCGCCTCGTACTGGTAGCGCGCTTCGAGGTGCAGCCGGCCCCGGTCGGCGGTGAGATTCGGGTTCCAGTAGTCCTCGGTATCGGGGACGGCGTAGCCGTAGAGGGACGCGGAGAACTCCCATCCGGCGTTCTCCTCTTCCGCGGCCTGGGCTGCGGCGGCGAGAGCCAGGCCGAGGATCAAGACCGGGGCTCGTCTCATCCGGCGCGACACTCGCACAGTCGCATGGCCGACGCGACTGGTAGTTTTTCGGGATTCCCGGCCCTGCATCCCGTGATAGACCTACCCGCACACGGGCTACGAAACGGATCGGAGGAACTATGGGCGCCGAGAAAGTCCGCCTCGACGAGGCGCGCACGGGAGCGGTGTCGTGGAAGGCGTGGGGGCCGTACCTCTCCGAGCGTCAGTGGGGGACCGTCCGGGAGGACTACAGCGACGGCGGCACCGCGTGGGACTACTTCCCTCACGACCACGCGCGATCGCGGGCGTACCGGTGGGGCGAGGACGGGATCGCCGGGATCTCCGACGACGCGCAGCGGCTGTGCTTCGCGCTCGCGCTGTGGAACGGACGGGACCCGATCCTCAAGGAGCGGCTGTTCGGGCTGACCAACAGCGAGGGGAACCACGGCGAGGACGTCAAGGAGTGCTACTTCTACCTCGACTCCACGCCGACCCACTCGTACATGAAGTACCTGTACAAGTACCCGCAGGCCGCCTACCCCTACGACGACATCGTCGCCACCAACCGCGCGCGGAACCCTCAGGAGCCCGAGTATGAGCTTCTCGACACAGGGGTGTTCGACGACGACCGGTACTTCGACGTCTTCGTCGAGTACGCGAAGGCCGGCGCCGACGACATCCTGATCCGGATCACCGCCGCCAACCGCGGCCCGGACGAGGCCGTGCTCCACCTTCTCCCCACCCTGTGGTTCCGAAACGTCTGGTCGTGGGGAGACCCGATTCCGCGCCCGCGGCTCGGCGAGGTCCGGGCGAAGGGATCCTCCCGGGTCATCGCCGCGGAGCACGAGGACCTCGGTCGCTGGAACCTCCGCTGCGAAGGGGCCGACGCGCTCCTGTTCACGGAGAACGACACGAACGTGACGCGGCTGCACGGGATCCCGAACCGGACCCCCTACGTCAAGGACGCGTTCGACGCCTACCTCGTCCATGGGCGTCGCGACGCGGTCAATCCCGAGATGACGGGGACGAAAGCGGCGGCGCACTACACGCTCCGGGTGCCGGGAAGGAAGTCCGCAGCGGTGCGGCTCCGGCTGGGTCCCGGGAAGGACTCGATCGGCGACGACTTCGATGCCGCCTTCGACGCGCGGAAGAGAGAGGCGGACGAGTTCTACGCGGAGGTGATCCCGCGCTCGCTCTCCGCCGACGCCGCGCTCGTCATGCGCCAGGCGCTCGCCGGGATGCTCTGGTCGAAGCAGTTCTACTACTTCGATGTCGATCGTTGGCTCGAGGAGCACGAGGCGGGCCCCTTCGGCCGCGGGCGGCGGAGCGCCCGCAACTCGCAGTGGCACCACATGTACAACGCGGACGTCATCTCCATGCCCGACAAGTGGGAGTACCCCTGGTACGCGGCGTGGGACCTCGCATTCCACGTCCTCGCGTTGACGCTCGTCGACGAGGAGTTCGGAAAGGAGCAGGTCGAGCTGCTCGTGCAGGGGAACTACCTCCACCCGAACGGACAGCTCCCGGCCTACGAGTGGAACTTCGGCGACGTGAACCCGCCCGTGCACGCCTGGGCCACGATGTTCACGTACCGGATGCAGCAGGCGAAGCACGGGCGCGGCGACGTCGAGTGGCTCGAGCGGATGTTCCACAAGCTCCTGCTGAACTTCACCTGGTGGGTCAACCGGAAGGACCGCGAGGGGAAGAACGTCTTCGAGGGCGGGTTCCTCGGGCTCGACAACATCGGCGTCTTCGACCGCAGCTCGCCGCTGCCGACGGGAGGCTACCTCGAGCAGGCGGACGGCACCGCCTGGATGGCGCTGTTCTGCCAGAACATGCTCGAGATGGCGGCGGCGCTGGCGGCGGAGCGGCCGGCCTACCTGTCGATGTGCCGGAAGTTCATCGAGCACTTCCTGTGGATCGCGTCCTCGATGATGCACGCGGGGGGCGACACCGGGATGTGGGACGAGGAGGACGGCTTCTTCTACGACGTGCTCAAGCTCCCCGACGGTCGCTCCGATCGCCTCAAGGTCCGGTCGATGGTCGGACTGCTCCCGCTCTGCGCCGTGACCGTCCTCGAGGGGGGGCAGACGCAGTGGGTGGATTCCGAGGTCGGGGTCAAGCTCCGCAGGTTCCTCGAGTCCCGGCCGGAACTGTACAGGTTCATCCACGACCCGCTCGCCCCCGGCCACTCCGGGCGGCGGCTGGCGTCGGTCCTGGACGAGGGGAAGCTGCGCCGCGTGCTCGCGCGCATGCTCGACGAGAGGGAGTTCCTCAGCCCGTTCGGGATCCGCGCCCTCTCGCGCTGGCACTCCGATCACCCGTTCGTCTTCCGCGTCGGTCATCAGGACTTCAGGGTGTCCTACCTCCCCGCGGAGTCCGACAACGTGATGTTCGGCGGTAACTCCAACTGGCGGGGGCCGATCTGGATGCCGGTCAACGGGCTGATCGTGCGGGCCCTCCTCCAGTACTACGCCTACTACGGGAACGACTTCACGGTCGAGTGCCCCACCGGCTCGGGGCGGCTCATGAACCTCTACCAGGTCGCCGAGGAGCTCGCCGGACGGATCGCGTCGATCTTCCTGCGGGACGAGGCGGGGCGGCGGCCGGTTCACGGTGCCTCGCGCAAGTTCCAGGAGGACCCGCACTGGCGTGACCTGATCCTGTTCTACGAATACTTCCACGGCGACACGGGCCTCGGCGTCGGCGCGAGCCACCAGACCGGCTGGACCGGCCTCGTCGCGCGCTCGATGCACCTGTTCGCCACGACGACCGCGGAGCAGATGCTCGAGCTGGGAAAGCTCGCGGCGGTCGTGGAGACGACGCCGAAGCGCCCCGCGCCCCGGCGGCGGAGCGAGAAGCGGAAGCAGCCTCCCGGGATCTCCGCGTCCTGACCGGTAGTTTTCCGTGCTCTTCTGTCGTAGGCTGAGCGCCGGCTCACGGCGTGGAGAGACATCCTTGAAGGCGATCCCGCTCCTGCTCCTGCTCGTCCCGGCGGCCGCC
>DASRJG010000188.1:0-2180 GCA_035649595.1 Candidatus Polarisedimenticolaceae bacterium | reverse complement strand
GTTTCGGCGGCGGCGGCGGCGGATGGGGAGGCGGCTTCGGGGGAGGAGGCGGTGGTGGAGGGGGAGGCGGCTTCGGCGGCTTCTCCGGGGGAGGCGGTCTTTCGGGCGGAGGCGGCGCCTCCGGGTCGTGGTGACGGCGATGGCGTTGTGGCGAACCCCGCTCCGCAAGCTCCTCGACGAGGAGGACGAGTCGCGCGTCCTCGCCGCGATCCGCTCCGCGGAGCAGCGCACCTCCGGCGAGATCCGCGTGCACGTCGAGCGGCGCTGCGAGGTCGACGCCATGGAGGCGGGCCGGCGCTGGTTCTCCCGGCTGGGCATGGACGCGACCGCCGACCGGAACGGCATCCTGTTCTACGTCGCGGTCGACGACCGCCGGTTCGCGATCGTCGGAGACACGGGGATCCACGCGAAGGTCGGGGAAGCGTTCTGGAACGCCCTTCGCGACGCGATGGCGGAGGAGTTCGCGAAAGGAAACCCCGTCGCGGGGCTGGTGCGCGCGATCGGAGAGGCCGGCGAGCGGCTCGCGGAGCACTTCCCTCGCAGCGCGGGGGACCGCAACGAGCTGTCGGACGAGATCTCGGGGTGAGGCTCTGATGGACTGGAAACGTGCGGCGCGAATCGTGCTCCTCGGCCTCGCGACGCTGTGCGTCGCGATTCTCGTGGGGCTCGCGTCGTTCTGCGTGGTGTGGCGCACCGACAGGAGCTCGAGCCTGATCGAGCTCCCGGACTGGACCGGGTTCGCGACCGACGAGGCCGCCTCGCGGGCGCGGGCGCTCGGCGTGGCGCTGGAGGTCGCCGAGAGGCGCCACGATCCCGGGGTCGCCACCGACCGTATCGTGCAGCAGGACCCGGCTCCCGGGACGCGGGTGCGGCGGGGCCGGACGGTGAGGGTCGTGATCAGCCTCGGGGGGGAGACCCACGCCGTTCCCGAGCTTCGCGGACAGCCCGCGCGACAGGCGGAGCTCGAGCTGCGCCGTCAGGGGCTCGCGGCGGGGTTCGAGGCGCGCGTCCACGACGCGGACGCCCCTGCGGGGCAAGTCATCGAGCAGACGCCGTCGGGGGGCGCCCTCTCGGTGTCCGGAGAGCTCGTGCACCGCCTCGTCTCCGAGGGCCCGCGCCCGCCGCGGTGGGTGATGCCCGATCTCACCGGCCGTCCGTTGCGGGACGTCCAGGAATGGATCACCCTGTGCGGGTTCCGGAGCGGCGCGGTGCGCAAGGTCCCCGCCGACGGAGGGCGCTCGGGAACGATCGTGGGCCAGTCGCCACCGTCGGGGTATCCGATCGCGCGCCGCGACCCCGTCGAGCTGACGGTCGCCGAGTAGGAGACGAGAGTGGGCGCGGTGCTCGCACCATCGATCCTGTCCGCGGACTTCGCGCGGCTCGGGGCCGAGATCAAGGACGTCGAGGCGGGCGGCGCGGCGCTGATCCACGTCGATGTCATGGACGGTCACTTCGTCCCCAACCTGACCGTCGGACCCGTGGTGACCCAGGCGGTGCGCCGGGTGACGCAGCTCCCGGTCGACTGCCACCTCATGATCGAGGAGCCGGACCGCTACGTCGAGGCGTTCGCGAAGGCGGGGGCCGACATGATCTCGGTCCACGTCGAGGTCGCGCGGCATCTGCAGCGCACGCTCGCCGCGATCAAGGACACCGGGGCGAAGGCGGGGGTCGTGCTGAACCCGTCGACGCCGCTGTCGACCCTGGGCGAGATCCTCCCCGAGGCCGACTTCGTCCTCCTGATGTCCGTCAACCCGGGCTTCGGCGGGCAGTCGCTGATCCCGTGGGTGCTCGACAAGGCGCGACGACTCAGGGAGTGGATCGATCGAGAGGGGTGGCCGACGCGGATCGAGATCGACGGCGGGGTCACCGCGCAGAACCTCCCGAATGTCGCGGCGACCGGGGTGGACGTGATCGTCGCGGGCTCCGCGGTGTTCGGAGGCGGCGACCCGCGAGGAGCCACGGCGGCGCTGGTCCGGACGCTCGCGCAGCTCGCCGTGCAGGGGCCTCGTGTCTGACGTGGCGCCACGCGCGCTCCGCCGCGCGCGAACGACGACGCGGGTGCGCTATCCGGAGACGGACCGGATGGGCGTCGCGCACCACACGCACTATTTCGTCTGGTTCGAGCTGGGGAGGACGGAGCTGATGCGAGAGGCCGGATGCGCCTACGGGGCGCTGGAGGA
>DASRJG010000187.1:0-73201 GCA_035649595.1 Candidatus Polarisedimenticolaceae bacterium | reverse complement strand
CATCCCCGAGCTGGTCAAGATCTTCACGTCGACCGAGTCGTCACACACGCGAGAGGTGGTCACTTCGTCGCGCGAAGGCGGCGCGTCACTCAACATTCTCTCGGGACTCGTGGCGGGCAACTTCAGCGCCTACTGGCTCGGTATGACGATCATGGCGCTGATGGGCATCGCCTACTGGGTCAGCCTCAGCTTCGGCGCCGTCGTTCTCCTCGAGGAAGTGTTTCGCGCGCTCGAATTGGGGCTCGAAGCCGAACTTGTTGCGGATCTCGTCGCGGACGTTGGGGACGTGCTCGATCAGCGACAGCTCATAGACCGACTGCGCGTTGTCGGTCACGGGGCCGTAGGAATCGACGGCGATGGTGACGGGCCCCATGCCGAGGAAACCGAAGGCGACGAGGCCGAAGGCGAACACGGCGGGGGCGATCATCAGATCCGCGAGGCCGGTGGTGCTGACGAGGTAGGCGATCGTCATCAGGAGCAGGATCGTCATGCCGAGCCAGTAGGCGCTGAAGTTCCCGGCGACGAGGCCGGAGAGGATGTTCAGCGAGGCCCCGCCTTCACGGGAGGAGGTGACGACCTCCTTCACGTGAGCGGACTCGACCGACGTGAAGATCTTGACCAGCTCGGGGATGATCGCGCCGGCGAGGGTGCCGCAGGTGATGACGGTCGAGAGCTTCCACCAGAGCGTGCCGTCGCCGAGACCGGGGATCATCAGGTACGAGACCGCGTAGGTGAGAACGACCGAGACGATCGAGGTGAGCCAGACGAGGCGCGTCAGCGGCGCCTCGAAGTTCATCTTGTCCGCCTTCTCGTACTGGCCGCGGGCCGCCGCCTCGTTGACGAAGTAGGAGAGGCCCGAGGCGATGACCATCATCACGCGCATGGTGAAGATCCAGACCAGCAGCTGGACCTGGACCGTCGGCTCCTTCACCGCGAGCAGGATGAAGGAGATCAGGGCGACGCCGGTGACGCCGTAGGTCTCGAAGCCGTCGGCCGAGGGGCCGACGGAATCGCCCGCGTTGTCCCCGGTGCAGTCCGCGATCACGCCGGGGTTGCGGGCATCGTCTTCCTTGATCTTGAACACGACCTTCATGAGGTCGGCGCCGATGTCCGCGATCTTCGTGAAGATCCCGCCGG
Organism: Candidatus Polarisedimenticolaceae bacterium; assembly: GCA_035649595.1. Classification (GTDB taxonomy): domain Bacteria; phylum Acidobacteriota; class Polarisedimenticolia; order Polarisedimenticolales; family DASRJG01; genus DASRJG01. The sequence goes on along the minus strand of DASRJG010000187.1, from coordinate 72,064 downwards.
CGATACGAAGGGCCGCGGCGCCGAGCGACTCGCCGATCGCGAAGCCGATGAAGCACGGTCCGGCGTAGGCGCCGGGGACGAACAGCAGGATGCACAGCATCAGGAACAGCTCGACCGAGATCAGGAGCATCCCGATGCTCATGCCGGCCTTGAGCGGGATCGCGTAGCAGGGGAACGGCTTGCCGCGCAGCGACGCGAACGCCGTGCGGGAGTTCGCGAAGGTGTTGACGCGGATCCCGAACCAGGCGACGCCGTAGCTGCCGCCGATCCCGATCAGCGAGAACAGCAGGATGATCGCCGTGCGGCCGAAGCTGAAGTGCTGCAGGAAGAAGAAGTAGATGAAGATGATCGAGCCGATGAACAGCTCGAGGATCATCAGGAACTTGCCCTGCTGGATCAGGTAGGTCTTGCAGGTCTCGTAGATCAGCTCCGAGATCTCCCGCATCGCTTGGTGCACCGGCATGTTCTTGAGCTGGGTGTAGATCATCAGACCGAACCCGAGCCCGAGCGCCGAGACCACCAGCCCGCCCATCAGGAGCGTGCGGCCGTTGGTGCCGCCGAAGAAGCTCACGGTCCCGAGATCGGGGAGCTGAAGGTTCGCCTCGCCCCCTTCGGAGGCGAGCGCCGGCCCGGGGGCCAGCAGGGCGACGGCCATCATCGCGATCGGAAGGAGGGTCAACAGCCCTCGCAGCCATGTGTTCCGGATCATCCGCTCTCCTCGGCTCGCATCAAGCCACAAATCCCCGCCCGTGCCGGACGAGTTCGAGTTTTGGAGGGGTTGGCCGCCCGCCGATCGGCGGACGCTTCAGCGCCCAACGGCGGGGGGTTATACCAGGAAACCGGGGGGGTTGTCAGGAGGTTGTCAGGCCCGCCGCAGGGTGACCGCCGGGCGGCCGCCCGGACCCTTTCGCACCGTCATCGCCCAGGGCTCGCAGCAGACCTCGCAGTCCTGGACCATCTCGCCGAAGGACTCCGGGTCCAGGATGATCTCCTGCCATTCCCCGCAGTACGGGCACTGGACCTGGAGGAGGTCGTCGTCCATCACGGCATACGGTAAATCAGCATCGAGTCCCCCGCACGGCCGACCGGGGTGAGCCGGTCGCGCGCCCGGGCCAGCCAGGTGGCGACGATGTCCTCCTCGACCTCGGCGCGCTGCGCGGGGGTGATGAGGCCCCGCTCGACCGCCCACGACGCCACGCTCGGGACGACCGCGTCCCCGCGCAGGCGACGGGCGTCCCCCCATTCGAGGTACTCGACGATCCGCGCCTCGGAGACCAGGCCGCGGCGGACGACCTCGCGCGCGAAGGTGCGGTCGGCGTCGAGGTAGACCCCCTGGAGGAAGGTGACGCTCACGGCGAGGAGCCGCCCCGATTCCGGGCGGACGATCGGCATGTCGGGGTAGAAGTCGAAGAACATCGCGACCTTGCGGAAGCCGATCCCGTAGGCGCGAGGATCGCCGGTGCCGAAGTAGGCGAGATCGACCTCCCGCTCGTGATGGTCGGCCATCCATCGCGAGAGGCGCCCGAGGTCCTGCCCCCAGTCGATGTTGGAATCGACCAGGTGGCGCCAGCCGCCGCGCGCCCCGCCGCCGAGCACGTTGAAGTACGAGAGGTACCCCGGCGTCGCGAAGGCGAACGACACGAAGCACCCCACGACGAGGGCCGCCGCCGCGATCCCGCGCCGGCCGCGCTCTTCCACCCACGCCGCCGCCGGGGCGATCGCGACGCACAGGAAGGGGTAGACCGGGGTGAGGTGGCGGTGGCCGATGTTGAAGCGGCTGACGATCGCGAGCACCGCGAGCACCGACGGCGCGAGCGCGAGGCACCAGCCGTCGAAGGTGATCCGCCGCGCGCGGAGGAGGGCCGCGCCGATTGCCCAGAGCGCGAGCGCGGTGAACGCGAGCGGCGTCTTCAGCAGGAAGGCTTCCGGGAAGTACCGGTACCAGCCCGTGATCGACGTCTCCCCGTCGAGGAAGGCGAGCCGGTACGCGGATTCGGCCTGGGCGTAGGCGAAGCCGAACAGGTAGGCCTCGGGGAGGAGCTTGTGATCGCGCGCGAAGACGACCGCGGGGAACGGGTGCGCCGCGTCCACGACGCTGACCCAGTCGAGCACGTACCCCGGATCGCGCGAGCCCGCGAACCGGAAGCCGTAGGCCGCCCAGATCGTGACGTAGGCGACCGCCGCGATCACCGCGACGCCGGCGGCCGCGCGGCGGAGGTCTACTTTGCGGATCCCGACTGCGACGATGGCGAGCACGACCACGATCGGCGCGAGGAGCGCGCAGGAGTACTTCATGAGCAGAGCGGCGCCGAGAGCGAGCCCCACCGCCGCCGCGCGCGTCCACGACGGCGTGACGAACCAGCGCCACAGCAGCCAGCTCGTCCCCGCGAACCCCAGCGCGGCGCCGAGATCGGTCGTCACCAGCCGCGCGTGCGCGAGCAGCGTCGGGCAGGTCACCGCGAGCGCGAGCGCGAGCAGCCCCGCCGAGGGCCCCCACAGCATCCGGGCCCAGAGGTAGACGACGGTGGCGAGCAGCGCTCCGAGAGCCAGGATCGCGCACCGCGCGGGGACCAGCCGCGCGGCCGGATCGCGGCGCGCGGTCGATTCGTGCGGGCCGTTGATCAGCTCGAAGCCGAACCCCCACTGCGTGGCGCGCGACCGCGGTCCGCCGGGGGCGACCTGGGTCCCCGCCCAGAGCGAGGAGGTGTAGTCCCCGCCGCCGCGCCCCATCAGCACCAGCGGGGCCGCCGCGATCAGCTTCGCGAGCGGCGGGTGCTCCGGGTTCATGCGGAAATCCCCCGTCTCGAGGTACGACACCCCCGCCCCCAGGTGCGCCGTCTCGTCGAAGGTCACCGCGTCGCCGCGGAGCGAGAGGAAGCCGCAGATCGCGAAGAGGGCGAGCAGCGCCGGGACGGCGACGCGGTGCGGGATGCGGGAGAGCGGGATCATCGGCAACGGGACCGGTCAGTCCCGGAGGTGGTACGGCACGCTCGTCACGACCACGTTCGGCTTGAAGAGGAGCGCGCCCTTGATCAGGAGCGCGCGCTGGTTGTGGAGGAGGTGGTGCCACCATCGGGCGGGGACGAACTCGGGGAGCAGGACGGTCACGAAGTCGTCGGGACGCTCGTCGTTGGTGATCTCGATGTATTCGAGGAGCGGCTCCATGACGGAGCGGAAGGGCGAGGCGAGGATCTCGAGACGGATCCCCTTCCCCCACTGCGTCCACAGCTCGCGGATCTCCTGCGTCGCGTGCGGGTCCACGTCCACGTAGACGGCGCGCACGTCGTCCGAGAGGGTCCGCGCGTACTCGAGCGCCTGGACCACCGCGCGGTGCACGCCCCCGATCGGGACCACGACCGTGTTGTGGCGCTTGTCCGTCGCGGAGAGGTCCTTGAGGGAGAGCTGCTCCGCGACGCGGCCGTAATGGCGGTGGATCGCGAGGAAGTGGAAGACGAGGACCGGGATCAGGACGATGATGATCCACGCCCCCTCGGTGAACTTCGTGATCGCGACCACGAACAGGACGATCAGCGTCAGCGTCGCCCCGATCCCGTTGACGAGCGCCCCGCCCAGCCACCCCGGCCTCCGCTCGCGCCGCCACTTGAGGACCATGCCGAGCTGCGAGAGCGTGAACGACACGAAGACGCCGAGCATGTAGAGCGGGATCAGCGCGTGCGTGTCGCCGCCGAAGACGACGAGGAGGACCCCCGCGAGGAGGCTGAGGATGACGATCCCGTTCGAGAAGGCGAGGCGGTCCCCCTGGTTCGCGAGCTGCCGCGGGAGGAACTTGTCGCGGGCGATGATCGACGCGAGCCGCGGGAAATCGGAGAAGGCGGTGTTGGCCGCGAGGACGAGGATCATCGTCGTCGAGGCCTGGACCATGTAGTAGAACGGGCCGCGGCCGCCGAGGATCGCGCGGTTGAGCTGCGAGATCACGGTCTCTTCCTGCCGCGGGATCACCTGGTAGGCGCCGGCGAGGAGCGTGACCCCCATGAACAGCGTCACCGCGCAGGCCGCCATGATCATGAGCGTGGTGGCGGCGTTCTTGGCCTCGGGGGGCTTGAACGCGGGGACGCCGTCCGAGATCGCCTCGATCCCCGTCAGCGCCGTGCAGCCGTTGGCGAAGGCGCGGAGGACGAGGAAGAGGGTGAGGGGCGCGGTTTCGGGCGGAACGAACGCCGCGGCCGCCGACTCGATCGGAACGATCTGCCCGGTCAGCGCCTTGTACGCGCCGACCAGGAGCAGCATGCCCATGCTGCCGAGGAAGAAGAAGGTCGGCACCGCGAAGATCCGGCCCGACTCCCGGATCCCGCGAAGGTTCCCGACCGCGATGAGGACCAGGAAGGCGAGCGCGAGCTCGACGCTTTTGACGTGCCACTGCGGGAACGCGGAGGTGACGGCCGCGACGCCGGCGGCGATGCTGACCGCGACGGTGAGCACGTAGTCGAGGAGGAGCGCCGACGCGGCGACGAGCCCCGGGATCGTCCCGAGGTTCTCGCGCGCGACCCGGTACGCGCCCCCGCCCCCCGGATAGGCGTGGATCGTCTGGCGGTACGAGAAGGCGATGACGAGCATCAGTCCCGCGATCACGCTCCCGATCGGCGTGACCAGCCACAGCGACGCCGTTCCCGCGATGAGCAGGGTGCGGAGGATCTCCTCCGTCGCGTAGGCGACCGACGAGAGCGCGTCGGAGGAGAGGATCGCGAGACCGCTCGCCCTGCTGTACCGCTCGTGATGGGCCAGGTGGGAGGGGATCGGCTTGCCCACGAGCACGTGCTTGAGGGCACCGACGGCGAATCCTGGCGACACGCTTGGATACCCCCGACCGCTCCCCGGAGCGGGCCCGGCCGCGGCACGTTCTAGCAACCTCACGCGGGGGATGTCAATCGGCCCCTGCTAGACTCTCCCGCCCGTGCTGCACACGCTCATCGATCTGTTCCTCCACCTCGACCGGCACCTGGGTGAGTTCGTCGCCGAGCACGGCGCGTCCACGTACGGCCTCCTGTTCCTGATCGTCTTCCTCGAGACCGGCGTGGTCGTCACCCCTTTCCTGCCGGGGGACTCGCTGCTGTTCGCGTGCGGCGCGCTCGCGGCGACGGGGGCGCTCGATCCGCTCGCGCTCTTCGGTCTCCTGGTCGGGGCCGCGCTCCTCGGGGACAACACGAACTACTGGATCGGCAGGGCGATCGGACCGCGCGCGTTCACGGGGCGCGTCCGGTTCCTCAAGCGCGAGCACCTGCTGCGGACGCAGGCGTTCTACGAGCGGCATGGCGGGAAGACGATCTTCTTCGCCCGCTTCGTCCCGATCGTCCGGACCTTCGCGCCGTTCGTCGCCGGGGTGGGGTCGATGTTCTACCCGCGGTTCCTCGCCTACAGCGTGATCGCGGCGGTGACCTGGGTCGGCGCGTGCGTGGCGGCGGGATACGCCTTCGGCAACATCCCGATCGTGAAGAACAACTTCTCCCTGGTGGTGATCGGGATCGTCGCGGTGTCGCTCATGCCGATCGCCATCGAGTGGCTGCGGCACCGCCGGGCGAGGGACGCGTCGCTATAGACCCGCGGTCGCGGCCTCCGGGTGGGCGAGCCGCTCGTCGCTGACGATGCCGATCTTCAGCGAGTCGTCCCCCTTCTTCGCGAGGTCCAGGATCCGGATGATCCCCTCGTAGTTGAGCTTCTCCTCGGCCGCGAGGAAGAGGATCTTGTCCGACGATTTCCGGTTCTTGAACACCTCGGTGATCTTGGTCGGAAGCTGGGTGACCTCGAACGATTCCTTGTTCAGCCACACCTTGCACGCCGGGGGGAGCCCCGCGCCGAGCGGCGGCACGAGCGCGCAGTCGTTCGAGTTGACCGCGAGGATCACCGGCGGATGCTCGGGGTCCACCTCGACCGGGATCTCCGATTCCTTCGGGATCTCCAGGTCGTAGCCGCGCTGGGCCAGCGGCACCAGGACCATGAAGATGATCAGCAGCACGAGGACGACGTCGATGAGCGGCGTGACGTTGATCTCGGAGTTGAGCCCTCCGCCGCCGCCGACCTGCATACCCATGGGATCTCTCCTCGCCTGTCATCGCCCGTCAGGGCGTGGATGTTTCCTGCCTCTGGGAGATCAGCCCCACCCGCTCGAAGCCGGACTGCTTGACCGTCAGCAGGGCCTTCTTGATCTCCCCGTACTCGAGGGAGCTGTCCCCCTTGACGACCACGGTCGCGCTCTTGTTCCGCAGGAACTCTTCCTGGAGACGGCTGAGCAGCTGCCCCTCGGCCAGCTTCTCCTTCTCGAGGTAGAGGTCCTTCGCCTTGGTCACCGTCACGAGGAACTCGTTCTTGTCCTCCGGCTTCTTCGGCGGATCCGAGGCCTGCGGGAGGTTCACGGCCGGCCCCCGCTGGAGCATCGGGGTGACGACCATGAAGATGATCAACAGCACCAGCACCACGTCCACGAGAGGCGTGACGTTGATCTCGGACCGGACGGCCTCGACCTTAACGTTTTGCACTCGCCGCCTCGTGCTTCTTCAGGAAGAAGTCGAGCAGCTCCGCCGAGGAGTTCGACATCTCGATCTGGAACCTCTCGAGCCGGGTGGTGAAGTAGTTGAACGCCATGACCGCGGGGACGGCGACGAAGATCCCGAACGCGGTCGTGATGAGCGCCTCGGCGATACCGGCCGACACCGACGCCAGTCCGCCCGACCCCGAGTTCGCGATTCCCGTGAACGCGTTGATGATCCCGATGACCGTCCCGAACAGTCCGATGAACGGCGCGGACGAGCCGATCGTCGCGAGACCGCCCGTCCCCTTCTTCATCTCCGCCGACGTCAGCGACACCGCGCGATCGAGCGCACGTCCCACCGCTCCCACGAGGTCGTGGCTGTCCGACAGCTCGGCCTTGTCGTTGTCGTACTCGATCAGGCCGGCGGACACCACCTTCGCGAGGTGGGACTTCTTGTAGCGGCGCGCCGCGTCGAGGGCCCCCTGGAAGTTGTTGTCCTTCAGGTTCTTCACGAAGATCGGGAGGAACTGCAAGGATTGGTCGCGCGCCGCCTTGAAGCTGCGGAACTTGTCGATCATCACCGCGAACGAGTAGATCGACAGGATGACGAGGACGATGATCACAGCTTGGCCGACCAAGCTTGAATCCATGAACATCTGAATGGGATTCATCGCGTCTCCTTGGGTCAGTGCAAAATGAAATCGACTCGAATGGTGAAATAAATGGCGACCGGCCGCCCGTTCTGCAAGGCCGGCTTGTATTTGCGCTGCTTGACCGCCTCGATCGCGCTGTCGTTGAACATCGGGTTGTTCGAGCTGAGGATGTTCACCTCGTTGACGTTTCCTTCCTTGTCGATCACCGCCTGGACGATGACCTTCCCTTCGATTCTGGCGCGGCGGGCGATGTCCGGGTAGTTGGGCTCGACCTTCTTGATCAGGACCGGGAGCGTCACGTCGGCGGTCGGGAGGATCGGCTCGTCACCCGTGCCGCCCTCGACCCCGCCCACGACCCCGCCGACCACGCCCCCCACGACCCCACCGGGCACGCCGCCCGGCACGCCGCCTTCGACTCCCCCCTCGACCCCTTCGCTCTCCGGCGCCGCGGGGGCCTCCGGGACGATCTCGGGGGTGACCTGAGGCTGGACGACCTCGGTAGGCGTCGGCTTCACGACCTCGGTGGGCTTGGGCTTGGAAGAGCCGGCGGGCGGAGGCGGAGGCGGCGGCGGAGGAGGAGGCGGCGCGGTCCCGATGAAGGAGATCATCAGGTCGGGGTCCTGGACGGCCTGCACGACCAGATAGGAGACGCCGAGGATCAAGCCGATGATCAGGACGTGGACGCCGACCGCGACCGGGAACGACCACTTGCTCCGGTCGCCGACCTTCTGGTTGGTGCTCTCGAGCATCGTGTCGAACATCAGGCGGCCTTTTCCTTGGCGACCTGGGCCTTCTTCACGTCGATCGCGCGCTTGCGGTACTCGTCCGATTTGGCGTAGGCCTGTCCGGCCTCCTCGTTCTTGCCGACGGCGGCGAGCGCCTTCGCCTTCTCGATGTAGATCAGGTTGATGTAGGAGAGGGCGTCGAAGTAGTTCGGGTCGATCTCGAGCGCCCGCTCGAACGCCTTGATCCCTTTCTCGACCACGGCCTCGCGCTCTTCCTGGGAGACGGCGGGCCCGCCGTGGTACGACCGGGCCCAGCAATTCACCCCGAGCGTGTACCAGGTTTCCTTGTTCTTGGGGTCCATGTTCGCCCGCTTCTCGAAGTACTCGAGCGATTTGACGAAGTCGCCCTTCTTCTGGTAGATCGTCGCGATCTGATTGATCAGCGCGATGTCGTTCGGGCGCGTCGCGAGCTGCTTCTCGAGATAGGCGATCGCCTTGTCCTTGTCCCCCGTGGAGTCGAGGAAGCTCAGGTAGAACTTCTCCGTCTTCTCGCGCTCTTCGGGGCTCGGCGCGGTCAGCGCGAGCGTCCTCTCGAAGGCGGCGAGCCCCTTCTCCGCGTACTCCTTGTCTTTGGGATGCTCCGATCCGGGATGGTAGAGCGCCAAGTACGAGACCGCGGTCAGGTAGTTCCCCTCCCAGCTCTTAGGGTTGAGCGCCAGGAGCTTCTCGTACTCCTTGATCGCGAGCTCGTACTTCTTCGCGACGTAGAGCTCGTTGCCTTTCTTGAGGGCGATCCGCTCCTTGACCGAGTTCATGCACCCCGAGGACACGGCGATCGAACCGGCGAGCAGCAAAGCGGCGATCGAAGCGGCGAACAGAAAAGTCAGCCCACGGCGGCTCGTGCTCATGTGTGCTCCCACAGCCAGCATCTTCCGAGCGGCATGCCTACGATGCCAGGTCGGCAATCGGGGTGCGCTGTATCGACTCCGCAGGCCGCCCCGCCCCGTACTCGCCCTTCCCGGTGCGGACAAGAAAGCGGCGCATCGTATCGCATCGAGCCCCACCCGGCCAATACCCTTCAAAACCATCACGTTGCAGTTGACCCACCCTGGGCAATCCGAGTATAGACACCGGGTCGCAGTTCTCTTCACAGGGGGGAGTACCCATGAAAGGGATCAGACAGTGTCTGGCGGTCGGTATCGGTCTGCTCGCGCTGGGCGCGGCTCACGCGAGCACAGTCATCGGGTTGACGGTCGAGGACCAGGCTCGCCTGTCCCGGTACGTCGTGGTCGGGGAAGTCGTCGCCCTGCGCGGGGTGGACCACGTCGAGAACGGGCTGGAGACCGAGGTCACGCTCAAGGTCGCGGCGACGCTCAAGGGGGACGTCAGGCCGGGGCAGAGCGTCGCGTTCCACACGCGGAGCGGCGAGCTGGACGGCGTGCGATCGGTCGCCGTCGGCGAGACCGTCCTGCGCCCCGGGCAGAAGGTCCTCGTCTTCATCGAGGACGTCGACGGGCGGCTCTACAACATCGGCCTTTCGTACGGCGTCTTCAGCGTCACGGAAGACGCGAAGGGGCGGGTCTCCTTCACGCGGGCGCTCGAGGACGGGCTCGAGATCGTCGGCGAGGAGGAGGTCGGCAACGGCCCGTTCTCGATCGAGGACATGCGCACCAGGATCGGATACGCGGCGAAGCACCCGAGGTTCGACAGCGCGATGGTCCGCGAGACCTTCGGCGAGGGGAGGTAGACCATGCGTCGCATCGTCACGATCGCGTCCATCGCAGCCGTGCTCGCCCTGGCCGCGCCCCACGTTGCCGCCTACTGTCTGACCGGCCTCCGCTGGCCCGACAACAACAATCCGGCCCCCGTCCGTTACAACTCGAGCGGGAAGATCACCTCGGGGCAGTGCATCACCTCCGCGCAGCTCGACTCCGCGATCACCGGCGGGATCGGCGCGTGGACGGCGATCACCTATGCCGGAACGACCTCGGCGAAGGCGAATCGTCGTGACGGGACGAACACGGTCGGCTGGGCCAGGCTCGGGGGCGGGACCCTCGGCGTGACCAACTACCTCGACAACGACGGGTTCCTCACGGTCCCGTGCGGCGGCAACTTCTTCGCCAACCTCTACGAGGCCGATGTGAGGATCACCACGGTCTACCGGTGGACCTCGACGAGCGGGTCGTGCCCCTGCGCGGCCGGGTCGGCGTTCTATCTCAACGCGATCGCGACCCACGAGTTCGGGCACGTGATCGGCCTGTGCCACGTCAACCAACCGTCGGCGTTGATGTATCCGTCGTTCGGCGTCTGCGAGAACAAGAGCAAGGGCGCGGACGAGAACGCGGGCCAAAACGCTCTCTGCTACTGATCCGAAGGCGGCGCCGGGTCCTCCGGCGCCGCCGTCATTCGAGCGCGCCGCCGCAGCTCGACCCCGCCCCCGCCGTGCAGCCGAAGCAGTGCCGGTCCGTCCGGACCGTCCGACGGAGCTCCCCCGTCGCCAGGAGATCGCCGAGCCGGGACGATCCGGACGCGGGGCGGATCTCGAGCATCTGGTTGAAGTCGCAGTCGTAGACCGCGCCGTCCCATCCGATCGAGACGTGCGTGCGGCACATCACCCCCTCGACCGCCGCCGGGTTGAACGAGCGGACGAGAAGCTCCATATAGCGCCCGGTGTTGCCGCTCCGCTCCAGGAACTCGAGGAAGCGGCTGATCGGCATGTTCGTGATCGTGAACAGCCGGTCGAACTCGATCCCGTGCCGGGCGCGAAGCTCGCGCCGGTAGTCGCGCTCGAGGGATTCCTGACCCCCCGGCAGGAACGCGCCGACCGGGTTGTGGACGAGGTTGAGGACCAGGCCGCTCCCCTTCCCATATCCCGCGTCGTTCAGCCGCCGCAGGGCGAGCAGGCTCTTCTCGAAGACGCCGTCCCCTCGCTGGGCGTCGGTCCCGCTCGAGCGGAAGGAGGGAAGCGATGCCGTGACCTCGACCCGCCTCGAGGCGAGGAAGGAGACGAGGTCGGCCTGCGCCGGGAGGAGGAGGACCGTGAGATTGCACCGGTCGACGACCCTTCGACCCAGCGCCGCGGCCCCGTCCACCAGGAAGCGGAACTGAGGGTTCAGCTCCGGTGCGCCCCCGGTGATGTCGAGCGTCGGGATCGACGTGCGGCGGAGGAGCTCGATCACCTGCTCCGCGGTCTCGCGGCTCATCGACTCCCGCCGGTGCGGACCCGCGTCGACGTGGCAATGGCCGCAAGTCTGGTTGCAGAGCTTCCCGACGTTGACCTGGAGGACCTCGATCCGCGCCGTCGTCAGCGGCGCCAGTCCCCGTGCGGCGAGCAGCTCGTCGAACGAGGGGGCCCCCGTCCGGGCGAGCGTCGCGAGCTGGTCGTCGGTGGAGACCACGGGCCCGCCTACATCCCGAGCTTCTCGGCGATCGAGCGCATCTGGACGCCGTGGACGAGCGAGGATCCGCCGCGGATCGCGTTCGCGACGTGCACCGCCTCGGTCATCTGATCGAGGTCGGAGCCCTTCTCGAGGCAGGCGTTGGCGTAGGCGTCGATGCAGTACGGGCACTGCACCGCGTGCGCGACGCCGAGCGCGATCAGCGCCTTCTCGCGCTCGGTGAGCGCGCCGTCCGCGAACACCGCCGTGTAGTACTCCATGTACTTGGCCCAGAGCTCCGGCCGGTTCTTCCCCATGTCGCCGAAGCGCGCGAGGTCATGGGGGCAGTAGTAGGTATCCATGTTGCTCCTCAGAGCCCCGCGACGGTCACGGGGATGTCGGCGCGGGCCCACGCGGTCTTGAACCGCGTCTCGACTTTCGCGGCCTCGCCTGTCTTCTTCTGCGCCTTCAGGGCCTCGGCCAGGCCGAAGAGCGAGCGCCCGTTCCCGGGGTTGCGGTCCAGGTCGTCGCGGAAGACGCGCTCCGCCTCTGCGGCGCGCCCGGCCCGGAGAAGCTCTCCGCCGAGCGACTCGCGAGTCGGGTAGTACCAGGCCGGGGGTTCGTCGTACGCGAGGAGGTCCTCCGCCGCGACCGTCCGTCGCCAGGCCTCGATCGCCGCGTCCCGGTCCCCCTTGGCGACGGCGATCCGGGCGTCGAGCGACGCCGTCGCGACGGCGAGGAGATCCTTGCTCGTGTTGAGATTCATGACCGCGTCCGGGGGAACCCTCGCCGCGGCCTCGAGGTAGGCCTTCTGCTCCTCGAGCGCCTCCGGGACCTTCCCCTGGGCGGCGAGCGCCGCGGCGCGTCCGAACCGCCGGAGCGCGGCCGTGGTCGCGAGCGACGGGTCGGGCTCCGGCCAGGCGAGCACCTCGTCCCACTTGCCGAACCGGAGCTTGTAGTAGAGGTCGAAGGGGACGACGAACTCGGCCATCGGCATCTCCTTGACCAGCGGGAGCGCGGCCTCGGTCGTCCGCTTCGCGGCGTCGAGCGAGACCGCGGAGCGCCCCTCCATCGCCGCGGCCGCGGCGAGGAACTGCAGGTTGTGCGTGTAGTACATCGCCGGGTAGACGCCCTTGACGTCGTGGGCCCGGATGTACTTCTCGTCCACCGCCGCGGCCTTCGCGTTCGCCTCGGAGGCCCCCGCGTAGTTTCCCGTGCGCATGTACGTGTGCGCGGGCATGTGGACCAGATGGCCGGCGCCGGGCATCAGGGTCTCGAGCCGCTTGGCGGAGGGAAGCGCGCGCCCCGCGTTCGGGGACGCCTCGGTCGCGTGAATGTAGTAGTGGTTCGCGCCGGGGTGGCTCGGGTTGCGCTTGAGGACGGACTCCAGGATCGACAGGATCTCCAGGGTCCCGGGCGCCGGCTTGCCGTCGGGGGTCCAGAACTTCCACGGCCTGAGGTCCATCATCGCTTCCGCGGCGAGGGTGGCGACGTCGTCGTCCTTCGGGAAGCGCTTGCGGACCCGCTGCATCGCATCGGCGTAGGCCTGGTCCAGAGCGGCCCGATCGGCCGCGGGGTCGGCGGAGTAGCGCGTCGTTAGAGCGTCGATCAACGCCCGCTCCACCGGCCCGGCCTTCTCCCGGAGCGCCTTGGCGCGTCCCACCGCCTCGACCGCCTTCGCGTTCCGGTCGGCGTCGATCGGGAGGTTGATGTTCGGACCGAGCGTCAGCCCGACCCCCCACCAGCAGATCGCGCAGGCGGGGTCGAGACGGACCGCTTCACGGAAAGCGCGCTCGGCCTCGTCATGGTTGAACCCGTAGACGAGCCGCAATCCCTGGTCGAAGTACTTCTGCGCCTCCGCGCTCGCGGTCGTGATCGCGCGATGGTAGGAGCCCAGGTCGTCGAACAAGGGCGGCTTCGAGGCGTCGGCCGCGGGCGCGGTGTGGGTCATCGCGGCGAGCAACAGGGGGGCGAGCATGCGTTCCTCCGGAAGTAGGGCGTGCGCGTCAGCATAACCCCGGCGGCTTGAACCTCGCCCTTCGCGAACCTACGATGAGAACGCCCAGGAGGACGCCATGAAGACCGAAGTCGACCCCGCTTCTCTCGACCGGATCCATCACGTCGCGATCTCGGTCGAGGACGTGGCCGCGGCCGTGGCGTGGTACACCGGGGCGTTCCGGTGCGCCGTCGCGTACCAGGACGACACGTGGGCGCTCCTCGACTTCGAGAACGTGCAGCTCGCTCTGGTGATCCCCGCCCAGCATCCTCCCCATATCGCCTTCAGCACGCCCGACGCCGCGCGCTTCGGGGAGCTCAAGACGCATCGCGACGGGACCCGCTCCATCTACGTCCGCGATCCGTCCGCCAATTCAGTCGAGATCATGGCGGCTGATTGAGCTCTGACAGGCCCGGTCCTCTGGCCCGGCTCGGACGGGCCCTCGCTTCGTGGCGGACCGCGTCGGTCGTCCTCCTGTCCTTCTCGTCGGGGCTCCCGCTCGCTCTCGTCATCACCGCGATCCCGGACTGGATGCGCAGCATCGGGGTGGACATCCGTGTGGTCGGGGCGATCACGCTCGCCCAGGCCCCCTGGTCGTTCAAGATGCTCTGGTCCCCTCTCATGGACCGGTTCATCCCGCCGTTCCTGGGGCGGCGGCGCGGCTGGATGCTCATCTGCCAGGCGGCGCTCCTGGTGACGACCGCCTCCCTCGCGCTGTGCGGCGCGCATCCCGCGACGGTCGGCGCCGTCGGCATGCTGACGTTCCTGGTCGCCTTCGCAGCGGCGAGCCAGGACATCGCGATCGACGCGTACGCGGTCGAGGTGCTCCGCCCGGACGAGCAGGGCGCCGCGGTGGGGGCGCGGATCGCGTCGTATCGAGCGGCGATGTACGTCGCCGGAGGAACCGCGATCACTCTCGCGGGGGTCTTCGGCTGGCCCGCGGTCTTCGTCGGTCTGGGGCTGCTCTACCTCCCGCTGATGGGAGTGACTCTCAAGGCGCCCGAGCCGGAGGAGCGCGCCGTCGCTCCGCGCACGCTGAGAGAGGCGGTCTGGCTTCCCTTCCTGGGCTTTCTCTCGAGGCACCGCGCCCTCGAGATGCTCGCCTTCGTCGTCTTCTACAAGTTCTCCGACCAGCTGGCGATGGCGCTCATCCGTCCGTTCCTCCACGACATGGGGTACACCGAGTGGGACCGCGGGGTCGCTCTCGCGACGGTCGGGCTGGTCGCGACGCTCCTCGGGTCCTTCGTCGGCGGCGCGTTGACGACGACGATCGGGCTCGGGCGTGCTCTCTGGATCTTCGGCGTGTTGCAGACGTTCGCGAACGCAGGCTACGCCCTGTTGGCCGATGGAGGGGTCAACCGTCCGCTGATGTACGCGGCGATCGGCTTCGAGACCCTGACCTCGGGAATGGGGACGGGAGCGTTCGCGGTCCTCCTCCTCCGCATGACGCAGAAGCGGTTCTCGGCGACGCAGTACGCGCTGTTCTCCAGCCTGATGGGGGTGCCGCGGGTGTTCGCGGGGCCGATCTGCGGGCTGCTGGTCGACGCGGTCGGCTGGAAGAGCTTCTTCTGGCTGACCGTCGTCGCGGGGATCCCCGGCCTCATCCTCCTGTCCCGGTTCGCCCCATGGGGCGTGCGCGATCCGGAGTTCGTCGTCGAGGACACTCGTCCTCGCGGCGCGCCTCTGACCACCCGCGGGCTCGCGCAGAGGGGGATCGTCGCCGGAGTGCTGACGCTGGCCGCCTCGTCGGCGATCGCCGCGCTCCTCGCCGCGGTCAAGGCGATGCGGGGCGCCACTCCGAAGCCCTTCGACTTCGGGGGGGCGTTCCAGATGCTCCTTCACCCCGCGGGGACCGGGGACTGGGTCCGCGTCGCAACCTTGATTGTTTTGGGTGTCATCGGCGGGATGTTCGCCGCCGCCGTCGCGGCGGCTCGCCGCCGTCCCCTTTGACTTTCGGCCCGTCCCGTCCGTAGAGTCGAAGGGTTTGACGGATGGGTAACCCGTGACTCCTTCGTATGCCGTCGCGCTGATCACCGGAGCATCGAGCGGGATCGGGGTCGATCTCGCGCGCCTCCTCGCCCGCGAGGGAACGAAGGTCGCGCTGGTCGCGCGCAGGAAGCCGCTCCTCGACAGCCTGGCGAACGAGATCCGGTCGGGCGGCGGCACCGCGCTCGCGATCCCCTGCGACGTGCGCGAGCGGATGCCGATGCACGCGGCGATCGCCGAGGCGAGTCGCGAGCTCGGGCCGATCGACCTCCTGATCGCGAATGCCGGTGTCGGGCACGTCATCCCGGCGGACGAGTTCGACGCGGCGCTGTTCGAGGACACGATGCGGACCAACCTGTTCGGCGTCGTGTACGCGGTGGAGGCCGCCCTCCCCTCGATGCTCGAGAGGCATGCGGGGCACATCGTCGGAGTGTCGAGCCTGGCGGCGTACCTGGGGGTCCCGGTGACGAACGCCTACTGCGCGAGCAAGGCGGCCCTCAACTCATTCCTTGACGGCCTCCGCGCGGAAATCGCCGACCGCGGGGTCAAGGTCACGACGGTCTGCCCGGGCTTCGTGCGCACGCCGATGACGGCGAAGAACACCGGCGCCATGCCGTTCCTGTTGGAGCCGGACGAGGCGGCGCGAAGGATCCTGCGCGCGGTCCGGGCCGGCCGGAGGGTGTACAACTTCCCGTGGCCGATGGCGGCGCTCATGCGCTTCGTGCGGATCCTCCCCGGCGCGGTCGTCGATGGAGCGGTGCGGAATGCGAGGTCGTTCGAGTAGTCTCACGATCCATCCCGTCACCGCCGATCGCTGGGACGATCTCGCCGCGCTCTTCGGCGACAAGGGCGCCTGCGCCGGGTGCTGGTGCATGTGGTGGCGGATGACGCAGTCGGCCTGGCTGGCGCAGAAGGGGAAGGGCACGAAGCGCAAGCTGCGCGCGCTCGTCAAGAAGGGCCCGCCCCCCGGCCTGCTCGCCTACGCGGAGGGAGAGCCGGTCGGCTGGTGCGCGGTGGGGCCGCGCGAGGACTATCCGCGGCTCTCCCGATCGAAGGTCCTGGCCCCCGTCGATGCGGAGCCCGTCTGGTCGGTGACCTGCTTCTTCGTCCGGCGGGACTGGCGACACCGTGGGGTGACGGTGGCCCTGCTGAAGGAGGCGGCCCGGTTCGCCGGGTCCCGTGGGGCGAGGATCGTCGAGGGGTACCCCACCGACTCCGACAGGGACGAGCCCGGCGCGTTCGTCCACCACGGTTTGCTGCGCGGCTTCCGGAAGGCGGGGTTCGAGGAGGTCGCGCGGCGATCGACCCGCCGACCGATCGTCCGCCGACGGGCGGCGCGATGAGCCGGCGCAACATCTCGTCGGGATCCCCGTGGGAGGGGAGCGTGGGCTACTCGCGGGCCGTCCGCGTCGGGAACCTGATCGAGGTGGCGGGGACCACGGCCGTGGATGCGGACGGCCGAGTGGTCGGCCCCGACGACCCTTACGCCCAAGCCCGTTACGCCCTCGAGAAGATCGGAAGGGCGCTCGCGGAGGCCGGGGCCGGATTCGAGAACGTGATCCGGACTCGCATCTTCGTCACCGATATCGGCCGCTGGGAGGAGGTCGGGCGCGCCCACGGCGAGGTGTTCGCCGGGATCCGCCCCGCCGCCACCCTGGTCCAGGTGGCATCGCTCGTGCGTCCCGACCTGCTGGTCGAGATCGAGGCGACGGCGATCGTCGCGGAGGGCTCTCCTTGAGCGGGCCGAGAATTTCCTACGCGCTGGGAATGGCGCGCCCCCACAACCATCTCTTCGAGGTGACCGTCACGATCGACGGTTGGAGCGAGCCCCGCCTGGATCTCGTCCTCCCGTCGTGGACGCCCGGCTCTTACATGGTCCGCGAGTACGCCCGGCACGTGCAGGAGTTCGCCGTGGAGGCGGACGGGCACCCGGCGCGATGGGAGAAGACGGCCAAGGACGCCTGGCGCGTGGAGACACCGGTCGCGGGAAAGGTCCGGGTCACCTACCGGGTGTATGCGCACGACCTGACCGTTCGCACGTGCCATCTCGACGGCTCGCATGGATTCCTGAACGGTGGGGCGGTGTTCATGTTCGTGCCCGGCCGCACCAGCGACCCGGTGACCCTCGAGGTGACGGTCCCGTTCAAGTGGCAGGTCGCGACCGGGCTGGAGCCGCAGGGGGGCGGGAACGGGATCTTCCGGTTCCGGGCGCGCGACTACGACGAGCTCGTGGACTGCCCGATCGAGTGCGGCACGCACCGGCTGCTGTCGTTCGAGGTGGACGACCTCCCCCATCGGATCGCGTTGTGGGGACGTGGGAACGAGGACGAGACCCGGCTGGTCGAGGACACGCGCGCTATCGTCCGCGCGCAGCGCGAGTTCTTCGGGGGGCTCCCGTACAAGCACTACACCTTCATCCATCACCTGGCCGCGGGGCGAGGGGGGCTCGAGCACCGGAACAGCTCGGTCTTCCTCGTGGACCGGTTCGGGTTCCGGCCGCGCGCCTCGTACGAGCGGTTCCTCGAGCTCGTCTCGCACGAGTTCTTCCACGTCTGGAACGTCAAGCGGATCCGGCCGAAGCCGCTCGGTCCGTTCGACTACCGGCGGGAGAACCACACCAAGCAGCTCTGGTCGATGGAAGGGGTGACCTGCTACTACGAGAAGCGGTTCCTCCTCGCCGCAGGGCTGTACGCGAAGGAGCGCTTCCTCCAGCGGCTCGCCGAGGAGATGGGCCAGCTGGCCGCGCAGCCCGGCCGCGCGCTCCAGTCGCTCGAGAGCGCGAGCTTCGACGCCTGGATCAAGTTCTACCGTCCGGACGAGAACACGGGGAACTCCAGCGTCTCCTACTACCTCAAGGGCGGACTGGTCGCGATGCTGCTGGACCTCCGGATCCGTGCCGCCACCGAGCGGAAGAAATCGCTCGACGACGTGGTCCGACACCTCGCCCACCAGGCGACGCTCGACGATGCCGGCTTCCCCGAGCCGGACGGGTACCTCGCCGCGGTCGAGACCGTGGCCGGGGGGCACGGCGGGATGTTCCGGAAGTTCTTCGAGCGATACGTCGCGGGAACCGACGAGCTGGACTACGACGCGGAGCTCCGAGCCGCGGGGCTCGCCGTGACCTGGAAGCGCGGCGGGTCCGAGGACGACGCGCGCGGCGGGTGGCTCGGCGCGAGCACCCGAGCGGAGGGACACAGAGCGATCGTGAGCGCGGTGCGAGCGGACGGCCCCGCCTCTGCCGCGGGGCTGTACGCGGGGGACGAGCTGATCGCGATCGACGGCCAGCGCGCGGACGACGGACGGTTGGCCCCGCGGCTGGCCGAGCGGTCCCCCGGCCAGACGGTCAAGCTGAGCGTGTTCCGCCGGGACGAGCTGCTCGAGATCCCGCTGACGCTGGGAGAGCTGCCGGCGGAGTCCGCCTCGATCGCTCCGATCGCGGGGGCGACGCCGGCGCAGTCGGCGCTCCGGGAAGCCTGGCTGGCCCCGTTCCGCAACTGAGCCTCCCGAAAAGAAAAACCCCCGCGGAGGCCGCGGGGGTTTTTCGATCTCAGGACGGGCGGCCTACCACTGCAGCTTGGCTTGAGCCGTTACCCGCATGACCGGATCGGTGCTGAAGCCGAAGAAGTCGTCGTCCGGCATCGCCTGGCCGGCCGTGCCCTCGAAGCTGAGGTTCTTGGAGTACCGGTAGGCATAGGAGAGGTCGATCTCGTCTCCGATGTGGTCTTCCGGTGCGCCGTTGTCCTCGGTCTCGCTGAACATGTGGTACGCGATCATCACCGCGTGATCGCCGCCGGCGAACCAGTGCTGGTAGCCGACGTTGAAGTCGGTGATGTCCGAAGGACCGAACTGGTCGACCCAGTCGAGATCACCGAACCGGTTGTTGGCGTGGAAGTCGCCGAAGTAGTTGATGAAGTCCTCGCTCTCGTCGGCCGTGCTGGTGTCCTCACCGGAAGTGATCAGCGTGCCGATGTGGACGCGGCCGTGCGAGTCGGGGCCGCCGAAGTTCCAGCCGAACCAGGCCTCGATGATGCTGCCGGACAGATCGACGGACGGGCCGCCGAACGGCTCGCCGGCATCGCCGGTCTGGAGGGCGACTTCCGCGTTCCAGTCGAACATGTTGAGCTTGTCGTTGTTCATCATCGGCCGGTTCCAGCGCACGCCGTAGGTCATGACCTTCGAGTCGGGGAAGAACACCGGGCCGTTGCCGCTCATGTCCTGACCGATCAAGGCGTAGCCGCCGACCGTGCCGAACCCGTTCTTGAAGGTCCAGTCGTAGGTCGCGCCCCACAGGTTGCTGTCGTTCGCGGCGCCCTGTGGGCCGGGGTTCGGACCACCGGCTTCGGCGATCTTGTAGTAGAAGAAGTTCAGGTCGCTGTTGCCGCCCTGCCACATGCCGCGCAGGCCGTCGAACGAGAGACCGGCGTAGTAGTCGTTGTCACCGAGGAAGAGCTCGGTGCCGTACGTGTGCTCCTGGCGGCCGCCGCGGACTCCGAAGTTCGAGCCTGCGATGTGCCCGATCTCGAGCCAGCCTGTGTAGAGCTGGACGCCCTGCGTGTTGAACTGGTAAGGCGTGAAGAATTGACCGAGCGGGGGAAGGAAGTCCTTCTGCGGCGAGAACTCGTCCCCGAAGAAGCCGACGTACTGCAGGTCGACGTGCCCCGTGACGTTCTTCGCGAACGTCCCCGTCAGCCCGACGATCGCGCGATAGGGCATGAGGCTGACCGAGTCGTCGTTCACATCCCCTGAATCGTCGTTGTCGGTCAGATCGAGATAGTTGTTCCAGTACTCCCACCGAGCGCGAACCTCGCCGTTGATGACGAACTTCTTTTCGGCGTCGTCGTCCTGAGCGAGCGCCGGAACGTACGTCAACCCGGTGAGCGCGCCGGCGAGGACCGCCAGCAGAACCTTCTTCATTACCAGCCTCCCAGCTCGTGAGATCCGTGCCGTCCCGAGGCGGACGAGGCCCGATCGCCTCGCCGTGTCCTCTCCGCGGGGGTGCGGGATCCGGGGACCATCCCCGGCTACGGTCGTGATCTGACGATGTCTGTTTACTCCCCCAACTTTGTGGCCCTTTGGCCTTCCGCACGGTAGCAGCAAGCTATGTGCCCTGCTGATGAAAGAATTTCGGTTTTGTTCTAAGCACTGTCGTGACACAGAGATACCAAATAGCCTACCCATAACTCTACAACCCCTATGGGGGTATCCACAGAATCGTGATCCAAATGAGCGAATCGTCCAAGGGGATGGACGACGCGAGACCAGCGTGGGCGATCAGTCCTGGACGGGGGCGTAGAAGGAAACGCCCCGCACGTTCTCGTCGACGTGGAGAGGGGTCTGGAGCGCGGGGAACACGCGCTGCTCGCAGTCCATCCGCTCGCAGAGGCGGCAGGTGACTCCGACCGGAACCGCCGCCGCGACGTTGTCGAGATCGACGCCGTCGGAGTAAACGAGCTCACGCGCGAACTCGATCGGACACCCCATCTCGATGGCGTGCGCCGCGTGGGCGCCGTGGAATCCGGCCCCTTCCTTGGCAAGGGTGCGAGAGAACGCGAAAAAGATCGTTCCGTCGGGCATCCTCGAAACCTGGCGGCGGAACATCCCCGGGGTCAGGAATGCGTTGTGCAGGATCCATCGGGGGCAGGCCCCGGAGAAACGGGCGATGCGGATCCCCGAGACGGAGAACCGCTTGGAGATGTTTCCCGCCGCATCCACCCGGACGAGGTGAAACGGGACCCCCTCGGCATTCGGGCGGCGGAGGGTGGTCAGCCGGTGGCAGACCTGCTCGAAGCTCGTCCGGAACCGGTGTCCGAGCAGCTCGATGTCGTACCGCTCGGCCTTGGCCGCCCTCTGGAAGGGGTCGTAGGGCATCAGTACCGCCGCCGCGCAGTAATTGGCCAGGGTGACCCGAGCGAGAGCGATGGAGTCCGCCGTCGTCAGATTCGGATCGTTCGCGAGCCGGTCGATCACGGGGCGCTGGGTCAACATCGACAGCTGGTAGGCGAGCTGGAAGTTGCGGCTACCCCTCCGGAGGACCTCGGAGAGGAGGAGCTCGCGGCTCGCGGGGTCGAATCGGCGCACGGCACGGCGCATCTTCCCGACGCGCTCGACGCGAACGGTGACGCCGTGCGCCTCGGAGAGATAGCGCGCCATTCCTTGATAGAGGTCCTCGCCGTCGAGCCCCGCGTCCTGGCGGATCCGCTCCGCCCCATCCTCCAGCTCCGGGAAGTAGTTCGCGTGGCGCTGAACCAGATCGCTGACCTCTTCGGAGGGGAGGTGGAACGTGTCGATTCCATCCCGCATGTTCGCCCCGTCGGAGACCCGCTCGGCCAGTGAGCGCGCCGATTCCTTTGCCCCTTGGAACGCCCGGTAGAGACCGATCATCGCGCGAGCGGCGGAAGGGGCGTGGGCGGCGAAGTTGCGGAGATCGTCCGGGGTCAGCGCGTAGGGATCGAAGAGCGGATCCCCGCACGCCTCCATCAGGTCGGCGAGGATGCGATCCTGATCCTCGCCGCCGAACGCCTTCAGGTCGATCGAGAACGTCTGGGCGAGCTTGATCAGGAGCTGCGCCGAGAGGGGC
This sequence comes from Candidatus Polarisedimenticolaceae bacterium, assembly GCA_035649595.1. Classification (GTDB taxonomy): domain Bacteria; phylum Acidobacteriota; class Polarisedimenticolia; order Polarisedimenticolales; family DASRJG01; genus DASRJG01. Next base: position 50,266 of record DASRJG010000187.1, on the reverse strand, counting down.
CGACGGCCATGCTCGATGAGGTTCAGGTAGCTTGCCGAGATCGCGAGGCGCTCGGCCATCTTCGACTGGGTGAGCCCGTGCTGCCGCCTCAGGGACCGGATCTGAGCACCCAATCGGATCGGCTCGCTCATCGTCACCTCTGCGCCCCGGCAATTTACTTCCCTGACACCTTTACAGCTACTTGTTTACAAGCAGACGCACGGTTTACCCATAATTTCAAACTTTTCCTGGCGAGGGAGGGCGTTGTTAAGGACTCTAGTTGGCGGGGTGGCCGTGCAGGATAGGAGTCTCGGGATGACCCCCAATCAAGCGGCCGCACATTCCGCGGAAAAGATGGGAATTCGCACGGCCACCCCGCCAGACCCCCGGGCCGCCGGGATCCTCAACCCCGAATGCCTCGGGTTCGTCGAGGATCTGGTCCGCCGATTCGGCGGCCGGGTGGCCGCCACCCTCACTGCCCGCAGAGAGGCTCAACGCCGGTACGACGCCGGCGAGCGCCCCCGTTTCGACCCGGCCACCCGAGAGATCCGAGACTCCGAGTGGACCGTCGCGCCGCTCCCCCCGGAGCTCGCGGATCGCCGAGTCGAGATCACCGGGCCGGTCGATCGCAAGATGATCATCAACGCCCTCAACTCGGGGGCTTCGGTGTTCATGGCGGACTTCGAGGACTCCACCTCCCCGACGTGGGAAAACCTGGTCGACGGGCAGGCGAACCTCGTGGACGCGGTCCGTGGAACGATCGCCTACGACGACCCGGCGTCGGGAAAGAGCTACCGCTTGGGTCCGGCACCCGCGGTGCTCATGGTTCGTCCCCGCGGCTGGCATCTCCCCGAGCGGCACGTGGAGGTGGACGGCCGACCGATCCCCGGCGCGCTCTTCGATTTCGGCGTGTTCCTCTTCCATAACGCCCCGTCGTTGCTGGCCAAGGGAAGCGGGCCCTACTTCTATCTCCCGAAGCTCCAGGGGCGCCTCGAAGCGAGGTTGTGGAACGAGATCTTCGATCACGCCGAGCGCGTTCTGAGCCTCCCCCCGCGGTCGATCAAGGCCACGGTGCTCATCGAGACCCTCCCGGCGGCGTTCGAGATGGACGAGATCCTCTGGGAGCTGCGCGACCATGCGGCGGGACTGAACTGCGGCCGGTGGGACTACATCTTCAGCTTCATCAAGGTCCACCGGAACGACCCGACGCGCGTGCTCCCCGACCGGTCGCAGATCACGATGGATCAGGGATTCCTCCGCGCCTACACCCGGCTCCTCGTCAAGACCTGCCATCGTCGCCGGGCGCACGCGATGGGAGGGATGGCGGCGCAGATCCCGATCAAGGGAGACCCGGCCGCCAACGACGCCGCGCTCGCCAAGGTCGCCGCCGACAAGCGCAGGGAAGCCGGTGACGGTCACGACGGAACCTGGGTCGCTCATCCCGGTCTCGTCCCGGTCGCCCGCGAGATCTTCACGGCGGCGATGTCGGGGCCGAACCAGCTCGAGCGCCTGCGGGAGGACGTGGTCGTCGACGAGAGCGACCTGCTCGCGCTCCCCGCCGGCACGCGCACCGAAGCCGGACTGCGCTGGAACCTGCGCGTCGGCGTCCAGTACCTGGCGGCCTGGCTGCGCGGCGTCGGCTGCGTGCCGCTCTACAACCTCATGGAGGACGCGGCGACCGCGGAGATCTCGAGGAGCCAGGTCTGGCAGTGGCTCCGTCATCGCGCGACGCTCGAGGACGGGCGCGCCGTCACCCCGGAGCTCGTCGCCGGCCTCCTGGAGTCGGAGACCGCGGCGCTCGCCGCCGTCGGGCTCGACGAGGCCGCCGCGTTGTTCCGCGGGCTGATCCTTTCACCGACCTTGGATGACTTCCTCACCCTTCCCGCCTACGAGATCCTCACGAAGGAGACCCCATGGCCGAGCCGCACGTGATCGCCACCCCCGCCCATCGATTCGACGGAATCGAGCGTCCCTACAGCCGGGAGGACGTCGACCGTCTCCGCGGGACCGTGCGGATCGAGCACACTCTCGCGAGGCTGGGCGCCGTCCGGCTGTTCGAGCTCCTCCAGACCAGGGACTACGTGCACGCGCTCGGCGCCCTCACCGGGAACCAGGCGGTGCAGATGGTCCGGGCCGGGCTCGAGGCGATCTACGTCTCCGGCTGGCAGGTGGCGGCGGACGCGAACTCGTCGGGGATGACCTACCCGGATCAGAGCCTCTACCCGGTGGATTCCGTTCCCCGGATCGTCCGTCGGATCAACCAGGCCCTCGTGCGCGCCGATCAGATCGAGCATGCGGAAGGCGCCGCCAAACACCATTGGATGGCCCCGCTGGTCGCCGATGCCGAGGCGGGGTTCGGCGGGCCGCTCAACGCGTTCGAGCTGATGAAGGCGATGATCGAGGCGGGTGCGGCGGGCGTGCATTTCGAGGACCAGCTCTCCTCCGAGAAGAAGTGCGGCCACCTCGGGGGAAAGGTGCTCGTGCCGGCAAGCCAGTTCGTCCGCACCCTCGTCGCGGCCCGTCTCGCCGCCGACGTCATGGATGTCCCCACCCTGATCATCGCGCGCACCGACGCGCAATCGGCGAAGCTGCTCACGTCGGACATCGACCCCCGGGACCGCGAGTTCTGCACGCGCGAGCGGACCCCGGAAGGGTTCTTCCGGATCGACGGGGGGCTCGAGATGGCGATCGCGCGCGGCCTCGCCTACGCGCCCTACGCCGACCTGATCTGGTGCGAGACCTCGACCCCGGATCTCGACGAGGCGCGGCGGTTCGCGGAAGGAATCCACGCGGTCTTCCCGGGCAAGAAGCTCGCCTACAACTGCTCACCTTCGTTCAACTGGAAGAAGCACCTCGACGACGCGTCGATCGCCGCGTTCCAGAAGGACCTGGGGGGGCTGGGGTACAAGTTCCAGTTCGTCACCCTGGCGGGATTCCACTCGCTCAACCACGCGACGTTCGAGCTCGCCCGCGGCTACAAGGAAAAAGGGATGGCGGCGTACTCCCGGCTGCAGCAGGCCGAGTTCGCCGCGGAGCGGGACGGCTACACGGCGACGAAGCACCAGCGGGAGGTCGGAACCGGCTATTTCGACGAGGTCACTCAGGTGATCTCCGGCGGAACGGCCTCCACGCTCGCGCTGCGGGAATCGACGGAGGCCGACCAGTTCTGACGCGGGCGGAAGCCCGCGACCGGCGATAAACTCCCCGGCTCTCGGGCCGTATTACGGCTCGGCCCGACTCCCGAGGAGCGCCCGATGAACCGAATCCGCTCGCTGACCGTCGCCTGCTCGATCGTCGTGCTCGCCGCCGTCCCGCCGTGCGTTCGCGCCGAGGACAGCCCGTACGACGCGCTGCCCTACACGCCCAGCCTGGACGTCGCCGCGATGGATCGCTCCGTGGATCCCTGCGACGACCTCTACCAGTTCTCCTGCGGGGGATGGCAGAAGAACAACCCCATCCCGGGCGACCAGGCGAGCTGGAGCGTCTACGGCAAGCTGTACGTGGACAACCAGCGCTACCTCTGGGGGATCCTCCAGAACGCGGCGAAGCCGTCCCCCTCGAGAACGGAGACGCAGCAGAAGATCGGCGACTACTTCGACGCCTGCATGGACGAGACGGCTGTCGAGGCGGCGGGCACGGCGCCGCTCGACCCCGACCTCGCGGTGATCGCGTCGATGAAGCGCTCGCGCGATCTCGGGCGGGTGCTCGGCGCCCTCCACGTCAAGTTCCCGGTCAACGGCCTGCTGTTCGGGAGCGGCGTGGAGCAGGACGCCAAGGACTCCTCGATCATGATCGCCGCGATCTACGCCGGCGGCCTCGGCCTCCCGGACCGCGACTACTACGTGAAGGACGACGACAAGTCGAAGGAGACGCGCGCGAAGTACGTCGAGCACGTCGCGAAGATGCTCGAGCTCCTCGGCGATCCCGCGCCGGCGGCGAAGGCCGGCGCGGAGACCGTGCTCCGGATCGAGACCGCGCTCGCGAAGGCGTCGCTCACGCGCGTCGAGCGGCGCGACCCGTACAACGTGTACCACCGCGCGACCCCGGCCGAGCTTACGAAGATGGTGCCGACGTTCGATTGGAGCGGGTACTTCGCTTCCTCGGGGCTGAAGCCCGGGAAGTGGCTCAACGTCGCGCAGCCCAAGTTCATGGCGGAGATGTCGGCGCGCATCGGCTCCGAGCCGCTCGCCGACGTCAAGACCTACCTGAGGTGGGCGGTGGTCAACGCGGCGGCGGATTACCTGCCCAAGCGCTTCGTCGACGAGGACTTCGCGTTCTATCGGGCCTACCTCCGCGGGGTCAAGGAGCAGCAGCCGCGCTGGAAGCGGTGCGTCGGCTGGGTCGATCGCGATCTCGGAGAGGCGCTCGGCAAGGAGTTCGTGGACCGCACCTTCCCGCCGGAGACGAAGGCGAAGACGGTCGCGATGACGAACCTCATCGAGGACGCGATGAAGCGCCGGATCAACGGCCTGGACTGGATGAGCCCCGAGACGAAGAAGCAGGCGCTCGCGAAGCTCTCGAAGATGCGGAACAAGGTCGGCTATCCGGACGTGTGGCGCGATTACGGGAAGCTCGCGGTCAAGCGGGGCGACTTCTACGGGAACGTCACCCGCGCGGCCGTCTTCGAGGCGAGACGCCAGATCGCGAAGATCGGCAAGCCCGTCGATCGCGGCGAGTGGGCGATGACGCCGCCGACGGTCAACGCCTACTACAACCCGCAACTCAACGACATCAACTTCCCGGCCGGCGTGCTGATGCCGCCCCTGTACGACGCGAAGCTCGACGATGCCCCCAACTACGGCAACACCGGCGGCACCATCGGCCACGAGCTGACCCATGGGTTCGACGACGAGGGGCGGCAGTTCGACGGCGACGGCAACCTCCGCGATTGGTGGACGAAAGAGGACGCCGCGGAGTTCGAGAAGCGTGCCGACTGCATCCGCAACCAGTACTCGCAGTACGTCATCGTCGACGACATCAAGATCAACGGGAAGCTCACGTCGGGGGAGGACATCGCCGACCTCGGCGGGCTGATCCTCGCCTGGGAGGCGTGGAAGGACGCGACGAAGTCCGCGAAGCTCGCCCCCGTGGACGGGCTCACCCCCGCCCAGCGCTTCTTCGTCGGCTTCGCCCAGTGGGACTGCGCGAACGAGCGGCCGGAGAACCTCCGCGTCAACGCGACGATCAACCCCCACTCCCCGCCGAAGCCGCGGATCAACGGCGTGGTCGTGAACATGCCGGAGTTCGCGGAGGCGTTCCAGTGCAAGGCCGGCGCGGCTCTCGTGAAGAAGCCGGGAGACGTCTGCAAGGTCTGGTAGGACGTCAGCGCTTCGCCGACGCCGCGGCTTCCAGCCGGGGGATCTGCTCGTCGAGCCTCGCGGCCAGGTCGGCTCGCGAGGTCTTGGCGCGGATTCCGCGAAGGATCGCCGCGGCCTTCTTGTAGTCCTTCGCGCGGATCGCGTCGCTGGCGTCCTCGAGGTCGAGACGCAGCAGCGCCTCGGTCGCTCGGGCCAGCACGTCGGGGGACGCGATCGGCCGGAGGCGCGTCTCCACGAGCGCGGTGGCCCGGGCGCGATCCCGCTGTCGGACGCGGAGCTCGAGCAGTCCGGTGAGGCCGGCTTCGTCGAGACGATCCAACGCATCCGCCCGCTCGAACGCCGCGATTCCGGGGGACGGATCTCCTCCCCCGAACAGGTAGGTCTGTCCGAACGCGATGAGGGCCTCCGTGTCGAAGGGCTCGATGGCGACGGCTCGCTGGAGCCAGCCCCGTGCGGTCAGGACGTCGGCGGAAGGCGGCTTGTCGAGGTCGATCATCCCTTCGTACCGGCTCTCCTCGATCCTCATGATCGCGGACGCCCCGACCAGGAACGGCCCGGGATCGTCGCATCCGGCGGCGATGGCGCTCTCCGCGGCGGCCCGTGCCTCCGCGTGGCGCTCCCGCGCGTACGCCACGATCGCCGATCCCGCCAGCGCACGCGGCCGCCCCGGCTCCAGGGCGAGTGACGCCCGGAAATGAGCGGCGGCGAAATCGGGCGCGCTCGGGGACGCGAGGACCGCGAGCATGCCGAGGGCTTCGAGCAGCTCCGCCCGGCTCAGGCGTCTCGCGGGTCCGGCCTCCGGAACCTTGAGCTGCTCGAACGTCAGCTTGACGAAGCTGAACTGGCCAGCCTTGAGATAGGCCTCGATCTCCCCGCCCAGACCATTCGCTCCCCCGTCGAACACCTCGAGCGCCGATTCCGGGGACGCCCCCTGATGGACCGCCTCGAGGTACCTCGCGAGCTGCGGACCCCGGGGCGAGCGGCCGAAGTACAGGTCGTGCACCGCGAGCAGCGATTGCGTGTAGAACGTTCCCGCCCGCTCGGACTCGTTGTACTCGGTGGACTTGGTGGTCACCGCCGCGAGGGCTCGCATCGGCATCAAAGGGTGGCTTTGGAACCATGCGAGCCGGCTCCGCGGCATGCGACCGATCGTCGCCGAGGCCGGACCGCACTCGAAGCTCTCGTAGACGCCCGCGATCCCCTCGTCGAACCAGGTCGGAACGTCCCCGAAGTTCCGGCGCACGACGTGGTGCACGAGCTCGTGGTACACCGCTCCGTAACCGTCCGGGGCGGAGAAATCGATCGCGATGCCGCGATAGCCGTAGGCCATTGCGAAGTAGCCGCCGAGCTCCTTGGTGCCGCCGCCCGCGGGGGCGTACGGCGCGAACGCCTCGGCCCGAGGGAACACGAACACGGGAATCGGGCGCTCTCCGCCCGTGTCGAGTCCGCTCCCGAGCTTTCCGAGGATCAGCCTCAGCGTCGCGAGGCGGCGCGCCACCTCCCGAAGCGACCGCTCGTCCTGGGGTCCGATGACCACGAACCCGGGGATCTCGACGGCGCTCCAGACAGCCTCGGTCGACGGGAGGGGCGGCACCCCACCCGCGTCCGTCTGAGCCGGGGCGAGCAGCCCCGCGGCAAGAAGAGCGCAGGCGGTGAGCACGCTCAGTCCTCGGGCTTGCCGGGAAGGAGCGCGTCCATCGCGACGAGCCTGGGACCGGACTCGTCGCAGACGGCGTACTTGGGCTCGGCGCCGCCGTGCATCGCCATCCCGGCGTGCTCGCCGCGAACGTTGAGCGCGTAGAACTTGATGTCGAAGTTGGGCGTTCCGTCGGACCGGCGCAGACGCCGCTCGATCGTGCGCGCGCGGATGCGACGCAATGCCTCGGCGACGGCGTCCTTCGGGTGCGTGCCGCGCCGCATCTCCTCGACGATCAGGAACGCCGAGCAGCCGTAGAGGTTCGCCTCCCCGCGGCCCGTGGACCCGGCCGCGCCGACGTCCCCGTCCACGTAGTCCCCGGCCCCCAGGATCGGGGAGTCGCCGACGCGTCCCGGGATCTTGAACGACAGCCCGCTCGTCGTGGTCGCGGCGCAGATCTCGCCGCGCGCGCTGACCGCGCTCATGTGGATCGTGCCCCAAACGCGGTCCCGCGCGAGGAGCCCCTCCGCCAGCATCGCGGCCCGCGCGCGCGCTCCTTCGGTCACCCGCTTCTGGGGATCGAGGTAGTGCTTGGGGTCGATGCGGCGCTTCCATTCCAGCCAGAGCTTCCGCGAGTTCTCCGTGTTGAGGTCGTCCTCGATGCGGACGCCCATCCGCCGCGCGAACTCGCGCGCCCCCTCGCCGACGAGGAGATGATGATCGGTCGTCTCCATCACGAGCTTCGCGACCAAGCTAGGGGTCCGGACGCCCTCGAGAGCGGCCACGGCGCCCGCGCGCTTCTTCGGACCGTGCATGACGGAGGCATCGAGCTGGACGACGCCGTCGGCGTTCGGGAGGCCGCCGTAGCCGACGCTGTCCTCCGCGGGGTCGAGCTCGAGGATGGTGACGCCGCCCAGGATCGCGTCGAGGACGTCCTCCCCCCGCACGATCCGCTGATGCGCCTCCTGCACCGCGGTGCGGGGTCCGCCGTTCGTGTACTCGTGTCCGTTCCGGGACGCGATCACCACCGGGCGCGCCGGCTTCGCGTCGATCGCTGCGGGAGCCCCTCGGGAGAGCGCGGCGGCACCGAACGCGAGGCCGGTCTTGACGAACGAGCGGCGTGAGATCTCCTCGGGCATCGGCGTCCCCCCCGCGGGGATTATCGCCGACGCCGCGCCCAGCCCGTCAGGCGACCCGGGCCGCCGGCCCCTCCCAGTCGTCCGCGGTCTCCTCGTCCCCCGCCCCGAGCGCGAGGATCTCCTGGATCGCCTCCAGGGTCCTGCGATACCGCTGCTCGTCGCGCCGGTGCGCGTCGGTCCGGCCCAGCCGGATTCCGTGGGCTCCCTCGGACGGGGCGCAGAAGAAGACGTCGCACGCCGACCCGATGCCGTCGAACAGATCGCGGAGCTGGAAGATCCGGCGGCGCCTGGCACCCGCGGTCGGCGCGGCCCTGATCCCGCGAAGGCTGTCCCGAAGCGCCTCGGCCGCGAGCGGGAATCCGCCGATTTCCAGGAGCTCGATCGCGTCGGCGAGCAGGCTCTCCACGTGTCGAACATCGGCCATCGCGTCCTCCCTTCGTCGTCCGTACGTCGACATCCGCCTTCATGGATGGCGGGTGCCTGTGACAGGGAGATGACGTGGCGGTTAAATCGGCGGTGCTTGGCGGTCGCGAAGGCGAACGACGAACTTCAGCCCGCTCCAGACCTCGTCCACGGCGCAGACCTTGACGTCGACGAGCCCGAGCGAAAGTCCGATCGATCGCACCGCGGATTCATCGAGATCGGTCGGAACGCCCGAGGCCTTCTTGGGCCACGAGATCCAGAGAGCCCCGGCGGGGGCGAGCGCGGCGCGCAGCGCGGCGCCGCGCGCGGAAAGCGCCGCCGCCTCGCGGGCGAAGACCTGGACGAGATCGAGCGGACCGCGAAGCGACCTGACCCGCGTCGCCCCCGCCGGGAGCGGGCCGAGCGTTTGCGCGTAGCCGCGCGGCTCGGAGACGATCGCGATCCTGAAGCCCGGCTTCACGCCCAGCTTGTCGAGGAGCGGGCGTTTGGAATAGCCGGCCATCGCGGGATTGTACGTACAATCTGCGCGATGAAACTCATCGAGTGCGTGCCGAACTTCAGCGAGGGGCGCGATCGATCGGTGATCGAGGCCATCGCCGCCGAGATCCGGGGCACGCCCGGGGCGGTGCTGCTCGACGTCGATCCCGGCGCGGCGACGAACCGCACGGTCGTCACGTTCATCGGCGAGCCGGAGGCCGTCGAGGAGGCGGCTTTCCGCGCGATCCGAAAGGCGTCCGAGCTGATCGACATGTCGCGCCATCGCGGGGAGCATCCGCGGCTCGGCGCGACCGACGTCTGCCCTTTCGTCCCCGTGCAGAACGCGACGATGGACGACTGCGTCGCGATCGCGAAGCGGCTCGGGAAGCGGGTGGGCGATCTGCTGGAGATCCCCGTCTACCTCTACGAAGCCGCGGCCTCCACGCCCGAGCGCCGCTCGCTCGCGTATCTTCGCAAGGGGGAATACGAAGGGCTCGGCGAGAAGCTCCGCGATCCCGCGTTCGCTCCGGATTTCGGCCCCGCGCGGTTCAACGCGCGCTCCGGCGCCTCGGTGATCGGCGCGCGCGAGTTCCTGATCGCCTACAACGTCAACCTCAACACGCGCGACCGGAAGCTTGCGAACGCGATCGCTCAGGAGCTGCGCGAGGCGGGGAAGCCGAAGCGCGGTCCGGACGGGAAGATCCTTCGCGACGCGGAGGGGCGCGCGATCAACGTGCCGGGACGCTTCACCGAGTGCCGCGCCGTCGGTTGGTACATCGAGGAGTTCGGACGCGCGCAGATCTCCATCAACCTCACCAACTACAGGGTCACGCCCGTGCACGCGGTCTTCGACGCCGCCTGCGAGGAGGCCTCCCGCCGCGGCCTCCGCGTGACCGGAAGCGAGCTCGTCGGATTGATCCCGCGCGCCGCGATCCTCGCGGCGGGGGATCACTACCTGTCGAAGCAGGGAAAGACGACCGGAGTTCCGGAATGGGAGCGTGTGCACGCCGCGGTCATCTCCCTCGGGCTCGCCGAGCTGGGCCCGTTCGACCCCGCGCAGAAGGTCATCGAGTACCGGTATGCCGGGCCCCCCTCCGGGCTCGTCGCGCGGAGCCTGAGAGCGTTCGCGGACGAGCTCTCCAGCGACTCCCCCGCGCCCGGCGGCGGAAGCGTCTCCGCCCTCTGCGCGGCGCTCGCCTCGGCGTTGACCGCGATGGTCGCGGCGCTGACCTGGTCGAAGCCGGGAATGGAGCGCTCCCGCCCGGCGATGGAGGCGATCGGGACGCGCGCGCAGCGCCTGAAGGACGAGTTCCTGGAGGCCGTCGATCGGGACACGAGCGCGTTCAACGCGGTGCTCGCCGCCATGCGGATGCCGAAGGGGACTCCCGAGGATGCCGCGGCGCGCGCGACGGCGCTCGAGCAGGCCAGCCAGCGCGCCGCGAAGGTTCCCTTGGACGTTCTCGAGTCCACGATCGGCGCGCTGGAGCTCGCGCTCCAGGTCGCGAAGGACGGAATCCCGGCCTCCGCGTCGGATGCCGGCGTCGCGGGGGCGTGCGCGCTCGCCGCCGCGGAAGGCGCGGCGCTCAACGTCCGGATCAACCTTCCCACGCTGACCGACCGGTCGGTCGCCGCCGAGTGGCTCGCGCGTCAGCGCGGGGCCCTGGCCCGTGCCCGCGAGCTCGCGGAGAGCGTCCGTGCCGCGGTGGAGAGCGCCTTACCTTAGATCCTTCGGTGGCGCCGAGCTCGCCGCGCGCTCCGGCCCCGGCAGTCGATAAAAGGTCCCGCGCTTGCTACCCACGCGCTCGAGGAGGCCGCCGTCCACGAGTCGTCGCAGGTTGTCCTTGAGCGTATTGCGATTCGCGCCGGTGGAGGCGATGAGCTGTGCCGCGGCACCGGTGCCGTGCTCGCGAATGACGTCCAGGATGGCACGTTGGAGCGGGGGCAGCTCGCGCGACCGTGTCTCGGCGTCGATCTTCCCCTGGAGGCGCACGGTCAGCGCGTGCAGGGACTGGAGGAAGAACACCAGCCACGGCGCCAGATCGGCCTCTTGGGTCCAGATCTTGGTTTCGGCATGGTCGATCGCGTCGTAGTAGGGCAGCCGCATCTCGTCGAACACGCGCTCGAGGCTCGAGTAGTCGACGAACCCGTATCCCGCGCGGCGAAGCAGATGAGGGAGCACGACGCGCGCGGTGCGGCCGTTTCCGCGCTCGAACGGGCTGATCGAGGAGCAGTAGACGAAGAACGCTCCAATGACGAGCAGTCCATGCTGCTCGCCGGAGCGGAGCTCCAGCTCGAGCCAGGAGACGAGATCCTCGACCTTGTCATGCAGCAACCGGGGGGGTAATGTTTGGAGTACCCGCCCCTGAGCTCGCCCTTCGGCATCGAAGACTTCGAGATGAAGCGGTGACTCCCTGAACACGCTGGGCGGCGGAGGGTTGCCGGGTTTGCCGACGACGACCGCATTGAGAGACGCGAGGTCGCCCGAGGTCACGATCGGCCCGAACCGCGGAAACGTCTGGTCGATCGCCGCCGCATACCCCGCGATCTCGTCCCGCTGCGGGGCGTCGGACGCCCCCCCCGAGAGGATCGCCTCGGCTTCCGCGTCGGTGATCCGGACACCCGCGATCCGGCAGGACGAGGCTACCGAATGCAGGCGCGAGACCTGCCTGAGCGTCGCCAACGCATCCGGCGGGATCGAGGTTCCTCCCGCCCAAACGTCGCGAAACCTTTCGATCTGCCCCACCAACTTGAAGATTTCTGGATTGACAGGAAGCTTGACGTCCATCGCACCCGATTCTCCACCCAAACAGCCGGGAGTGACGAGGATGATAGCCGATTCCGGGTTGCATCCCGGACTGGGTCGGGGATGAGCGGCCACTCCGAGGGAACTCCGCGTCGCGGATACCGCTTTCCCGCTGGTGTTCTCGCCGAAATCCGGGACGGGGAGCAGTCTTTCTCGTGCGGCGCCCAAAACCTGAGCCGGAGCGGGGTGCTCCTGACCGGCCCCATCCCCACGCCGTCCGCGGACACCGTGGAGCTTACCCTGAAAGCGCCGGCGGGGACCCTCGAGGTTCGACTTCGGGCCCGGGTCATCCGGGTGGAGCGCGGGCCCGATTCGGAGGATCTCCAGATCGCTCTCCAGTTCGTGGACCCGGACGACTCCCAGCGGCAAGCGCTCGAGGATCTCCTGGCTCGTCTCCTTCAGCAGGGCCAGACCTCCGGGCCATTCGACGGCCTGACGCCCGGAACGCCGGCCCACGAGATCAAGAAGGCGCTGGAGTCGATCCCGATCGCGCAGCGGATCGCGCTCGCCTCCCACGCGAGCCTGAAGGAGCGCGAGTTCCTGCGGCTCGACGTCAACCCTGCCGTTCTCGAGGCGTTGATCCGGAATCCGAATCTCGGCCTGGCCGAGGCCCGCGCGATCGGGGTCTCGCCCCATCTGACCCCGGCCACGATCGATGCCCTGGCCCACGACTCGAGGTTCAAGGGGGACGAGGAGCTCCGTATGGTCCTCGCGACCCATCCGCGCGTCACGGCGGCGACCGCGGAGGGGCTCACCGCGGATTTCAAGGCGACGCAGATCCGGAAGCTGCTGGCGAAGCCCGGGCTGAGCCAGGTCCTCCGCGACAAGCTGTTCCGCCGGCTGTCGCGGGGCTAGTCCTCTCCGTCGAGCAGGCGGATCACCATCCCCGACCGTAGCTTCGGCTCGAACCAGGTGCTCTTCGGCGGCATCACGCCCCCGGTATCCGCGACGCGCATCACGTCGCGGAGACTGGTCGGGTACATCGCGATCGCCAGCGCGTGCCGGCCGGAGTCCACGCTCCGCTCGAGCTCCTCCATGCCGCGAATCCCTCCGACGAAGGAGATGCGCGGGTCCGAGCGGGGGTCTCCCACGCCGAGGATCGGACCGAGCACGACGTCCTGAAGTCGGCTGACGTCGAGCGCCGCGACGGGATCGCCGGGGGGACCCGGAGGAAGGGTGGCCAGGCGCCAACGGTGCTCGAGGTAGATGGCGAACGTGCCGGGTCGCGGCGGGCGCCGCGTCGGCCACGGATCGACCAGCTCGCACCCCGACGCCGCGAGACGGCGGAAGAGATCGGCCGGAGCGAGGCCGCCGAGATCCCGCACGAGCCGGTTGTAGTCGAGGATCCGGAGGGAGCTCGCGGGGAAATGCGCGGCGAGGAAGCCGGTCGTTCGGGCCGCTCGCGCGTAGGCCGCCGCGCGATGATGGCCGTCCGCGATATAGCTTGCGGGAATCTCGCGGAACGCGTCATGGAATCGCGCGACGCGCTCGGGATCGTCCACGATCCATAACGCGTGGGTTACGCCGTCCTTCGCGAGGTAGTCCACGGTCGCCGGGCGGCGCATCTCGTCGGCCGTCAGGCCGTCGATCGCGGGCTCGTCGCGGTACGTGAGGAACACCGTCCCCGGCTGGGCCCCGATTTCTTGCGTAAGCCGCGTCCGATCGTCCTCCTTGTCGGCGCGGGTGTGCTCGTGCCGCTTGATCCGGCCTTCCCGATAGTCGGCGATGGCCGCCGCGCCGACGATCCCCGTCTGGACGTGCTCTCCCATGCGCTGCTGATAGAGGTAGTACGAGGGCCGCGGATCGCGGATGAGCCATCCCTTCGACCGCATCTCCACGAAGTTCTCCCGCGCCTTCGCGTAGACGCGCTCGTCGTGGGGATCGATCGAAGGATCCAGGTCGATCTCGGCCTTCACGACGTGAAGGAACGAATAGGGATCCCCATGCGCGACCGCGCGGGCCTCCGTGGAATCGAGCACGTCGTAGGGAAGGCTCGGAATCTTCTCGGCGAGGTCGGCGCGGGGGCGCAGGCCTCGAAAAGGCTCGACGATCATCGCGGGATCTCCGTCGTCGAGGTTACCATGCGCGGATGCTCGTCTTGCGGTTCGCCGTCGCGCTGGCGGCGCTCGGTCTCGCGGGGGCGTCTGCACCGGAGCCCCCTGCGGACGACGCCGTCCGGCGCCTCATGGAGGCCGGCCTCCGGAGCGACGGTGCGTACCGCAAGCTGCAGTGGCTCACCGACCGGATCGGCCCGAGACTCTCCGGCTCGGAGAACCTCGAGCGCGCCGTCGCGTGGTGCGCGGATGAGATGCGGCGGGACGGCCTGGACCGCGTGGTCACCGAGAAGGTGATGGTGCCGCACTGGGTCCGAGGCGACGCGAGCGGCCGGATTCTCGCGCCGGCGGCGCATCCGATGTTCCTTCTCGCCCTCGGAATGAGCGACGGCACGCCGCCCGACGGAATCACCGGCGAAGTCATCGAGGCGTCGAGCCTCGACGAGGTGCGGGCGCTCGGCGACCGGGCGAAGGGAAAGATCGTCCTCTACAACAAGCGGATCTACCCGAACGGCGGGGACGACCGCGGCTACGGCTCGGCCGTGGGACTTCGCTACAACGGCGCCGTGGAAGCGGCGAAAGTGGGGGCGATCGGCATGCTGATCCGCTCGCTCGCGACGGCCGACCTGCGGCTGCCCCACACGGGAGCGATGGCGTACGCCGAGGGCGTACCGCACATCCCCGCCGCCGCGATCGCGCCGGAGGACGCGGAGCTCATCCATCGGTTCCTCGTCGCCGGAGAGCCCGTCCGGCTGACGTACACGCTGACCTGCAAGACGCTGCCGGACGCGGAGTCGGCCAACGTCATCGGCGAGGTTCTGGGGGACGAGCGCGCGGACGAGATCGTCGTGATCGGCGGCCACCTCGATTCCTGGGACGTCGGCACCGGCGCGCAGGACGACGGCGCGGGCTGCGCGATCACGATGGAGGCGTTGAGGCTCATCAGGAGCCTCGGCTTGAAGCCGAAGCGCACGATACGCGGCATCCTGTTCACGAACGAGGAGAACGGTCTCAGCGGGGGCAAGGCGTACGCGGCGGCGCACGCCGCGGAGCTTCCCCGGCACGTGGCCGCGATCGAGTCCGACTCGGGTGGGGCGAAGCCGCTCGGGTTCGGGGTCAGCGCGGGGGCGGGCTCCGTCGAGCGGGTGCGCAAGCTGGCGTCGCCGCTCGCGACGTTCGCGGCGGACGACGTACAGGACGGAGGCGGAGGCGCCGACATCTCGCCGATGGGCGACGCCGGAGTTCCCCAGATGGGGCTGCGTCAGGACGCCACCCGCTATTTCGACGTCCATCACACGATGGCGGACACGCTCGACAAGGTCGAGGCCCACGACCTCGCCTTGAATGCCACCGCCATGGCCGTGATGGCCTGGCAGCTCGCGAACCTCGACCCTCCGTTGAGCCGCTACGTCCCGCCGAAAACGGAGGACACCACCAAGCCGCCCGGGATCCGCCGGAGCGCGGCGAGGTAGAAACCGTCGACCAGCTCGCGCGGCGCGGCCGGCGCCGGAGCGGCGCGCAACCCGAGCAGGAACGCGAGCTTGCCCACGACCTCGCGGGCGCTCATCCCGCCGGCGCGCAGCTGCTCCAGCGTGACTCCGTCGTGCCGCTTCGAGAGCCGCGCCCCATCGTCCCCGTGAAGAAGCGGAACATGTCCGAAGCGCGGAGACGGGACACCGAGCGCGTCGTAGAGCAGGAGCTGCCGGAAGGTCGAGAGGAGGAGATCCTCCCCCCGCACCACCTCCTCGATGCCCATCGCATGGTCGTCGACGACGACGGCGAGCTGGTAGGCCGGTACGCCGTCGGCCCGCCGCACGACGAAATCCCCCAGCCCAGCGGGGTCGGGCTCGATGTCGCCCCGCGCGACGTCCGAGAAGCCGCGCACGTTTCCCGAGCTCACCCGGAACCTCCAGGCGTGGGGACGGCGCTCCCGCAGGCGGCGAGCGACGTCGGCGGCGTCCAGCCGAAGGCACGTTCCCGGATAGCGCGCCTCGTCTCCCGGCGCCTGCGGCGCGCTCGCGGCCACCGCGATATCGCGCCGGCTGCAGAAACAGGGGTAGATCGCGCCCGCTTCGAACAGGCGCTCGAACGCCGTCGTGTAGAGATCGCCGCGCCGGCTCTGCTCGTAGGGACCGCGGTGCCCACCGACATCGGGCCCCTCGTCCCAATCGATCCCCATCCACGCGAGGTCGGCCAGGATCTTCCCCGCCGCCCCCGGGACCACGCGCGGCCGATCGAGGTCCTCCATGCGGAGGACGAACGTTCCGCCCTCCGCCCGCGCCGCGAGCCAGGCCAGGAGCGCCGTCGAGGCGTTCCCGAGGTGGATCGACCCGGTCGGGCTCGGGGCGTAGCGGCCGCGGCATCCCATGCCGGCACGATGCCACAGGCTTCCGGCCGACTTGCCCTCCGGCGGGCCGGAACCGAGATTGGGGGGCATGAGACGTCAAGGGTCCGGCTTCGGCTTCGTGATCCTCCTCGTGGCGGTGGCGGTCCTGTTCTACGTCGCCATGACCAATTTCAAATCCGTAGCGCCGTCCGCCCTGGAGATCAAGCAGCACAACGACCGCCGGGCTTCCGGGGAGCCCGAGCCCCAGCCGGCCGCGACCTCGACCGCCGCGAGCGCGGATTCCTGGACGCCGACCCCCCCGGCTCGGCCCAACCTCAGCGAGATGGAACAGAAGACCAGCGAGCACGCGAGCGACGTCCAGGGCGCCTTGTCGCGAGACAACTGACGCGACGGCTAGAATGCCGCCTCTTCCGGAGGCGGTCATGCCCAACGGCATCGTCGAAGTCCCGTTCCCCGTCAACGAGCGTGTGCTGGGCTACGAGCCCGGCAGCCCGGAGCGCGCCGAGCTGAAGGGCGCGCTCGAGGAGATGTCCCGGCGGAGGATCGAGATCACGCCGGTCATCGGCGGGCGCCGCGTCCGGACGGGCAAGGTCGCGCGCGCGGTGATGCCCCACGATCACGGGCACGTCCTCGCCGATTGGCACAAGGCCGGCGCCACGGAGGTCGAGCGGGCGATCCGGGCGGCTCGCGAGGCGCATCGGGACTGGTCCCGCATGCCTTGGGAGTCGCGCGCGGCGATCTTCCTGAAGGCCGCCGATCTCCTGGCGGGGCCGCGGCGCATGGAGCTCAACGCGGCGACGATGTTGGGGCAGAGCAAGACGAGCCATCAGGCCGAGATCGACTCCGCCTGCGAGCTGATCGACTTCTTCCGCTTCAACGTCCACTACATGCGGGAGATCTACGCGCAGCAGCCGCGCTCCGGCCCGGGGATGTGGAACACCCTGGAGTACAGACCGCTCGAAGGATTCGTGTTCGCGGTCACGCCGTTCAACTTCACGTCGATCGCGGGGAATCTCCCCACGGCGCCGGCGTTGATGGGGAACACCGTCGTCTGGAAGCCGGCGTCGTCCGCGGTCTACTCGGGTTGGTTCATCATGCGGCTGCTCGAGGAGGCCGGGCTTCCCCCCGGCGTCGTCAACTTCGTGCCGGGCTCCGCGGGCGAGGTCGGCGATCCGGTGCTGGCGAGCGGGGAGCTCGCCGGGGTTCATTTCACCGGCTCGACCGCGGTCTTCCAGGGAATGTGGCGGACCATCGGCGAGAACATCGCGCGGTACCGCGGCTACCCGCGGCTCGTCGGGGAGACGGGGGGCAAGGACTTCGTGTTCGCGCATCCCAGCGCCGATGTCGAGCCGTTGGTGACGGCGCTGGTCCGAGGGGCCTTCGAGTTCCAGGGGCAGAAGTGCTCGGCCGCGTCGCGCGCGTTCGTCCCCGCGTCGTTGTGGCCCCGCGTGGAGCGGGGGCTCAAGCGGCAGACCGGCGAGATCCGCATGGGAGATCCCGGCGATTTCCGGAACTTCCTCGGCGCGGTCATCGACGCAGGCGCGTTCAAATCCATCAAGGGTTACATCGACGCGGCCCGCCGCTCCCGCGAGGCTTCGATCGTGATCGGCGGCCGATGCGACGCGAGCAAGGGCTACTTCATCGAGCCCACCGTGGTGCGGGCGAAGCGACCCGACTTCAGGCTGATGAGCGAGGAGATCTTCGGTCCCGTCCTCACGGTCTATGTCTACCCCGACGCGCAGCTCGAGAGGACGCTCGCGGCTTGCGATGCCGGCTCGCCATACGCCCTCACCGGCGCGATCTTCGCGCGCGACCGTTACGCCATCGTGTCGATGACCGAGGCCCTGACCCACGCCGCCGGAAACTTCTATATCAATGACAAGCCGACCGGAGCGGTTGTCGGTCAGCAACCGTTCGGCGGCGGCCGCGCGTCGGGGACGAACGACAAGGCGGGGAGCGCCTTGAACCTCCTCCGCTGGACGAGCGCTCGCGTGATCAAGGAGACGTTCGTCCCGCCGGCGCATTTCTCCTACCCGTTCCTGAAGTAGGACTTGCCGCCGAACGCCACCTGCGGCAGCATGAGTGCCGGCCCTTTTTTTTATACAGAATCGAGCGCGTCATGGCCCGGGAAGAGCTGATCGAGTTCGCACGGTACGTCGAGCGCCTGTTGCCGGCGCGCTTGGGGGCGTTGGTGTCTCCCTCGCGGAGGAGCCGCGGATCGGTCGCCCGGGAGACCGCCGCGGTCGCCCTTTCGGTGGCGGAGGCCGTCCCCGACTCGCTCCCCGCGGTGCCGACGTCGGACTCTCCGGTCGCCGAATCGATCCGCCGGGCGCAGGAGCGCCTTCGCGAGCTTCAGGCCGCCGACGGTCACTGGTGCGCCGAGCTGGAAGGCGACACGATCCTCGAGTCGGAATACGTCCTCCTCCTGCACACTCTCGAACGCGGTTCGTCGCGGGAGGCGGCGAAGGCGTGCGAGCACCTCCGGCGCAAGCAGCTTCCGACCGGAGGCTGGACGAACTACGACGGCGGGCCGGTGGACGTCGGTTGCTCGGTCAAGGCGTACTTCGCCTTGAAGCTGGCCGGAGACGACGCCGACGGAGAGCCGATGGCTCGGGCCCGGCGCGCGATTCTGGAGAACGGCGGGATCGAAGCCTGCAACTCGTTCACGAAGATCCTGCTCGCGATCTTCGGGGAATACGACTGGAAGCGGTGTCCCGCCGTCATCCCCGAGATGTCGCTCCTCCCGCACTGGTTCCCGTTCAACATCGGGGACATGTCGGCGTGGTCGCGCACGATCCTGGTCCCGCTCTCGATCGTCTGGGCGAAGAAGCCCCGCGCGGCCTGTCCGGACGGCAGGGGGATCCCGGAGCTGTACGTTCCTGGGCTGCGCCTACCGTCGTCCCTCATCGCGGTCAATCCCAAGGCGAAATCGTTCAAGGCCTGGCTCTGGGGGATCTTCTTCGTTCTGGTCTCCGGATTCTTCAACGTCGTGGAAGCGATCGGGATCACCCCGCTCAGGCGGCGCGCGCTCGCGACCGCAGAGCGCTGGATCTTGCGCAGGCTCGAGGATTCCGACGGGCTGGGGGCGATCTTCCCGCCGATCGTGAACACCATCCTCGCCCTCAAGAGCCTCGGCTATGCCGACGAGCATCCCGCGGTGGCCTCCCAGCTCGAGGCGCTCGGGCGCCTCGTGATCGAGGACGAAGAGACGGCTCGGCTCCAACCGTGTCTCTCGCCGGTCTGGGACACGTCGATCGCCCTGCACTGCCTACTCGCCTCCGGAGTGGACCCCCGCGATCCGCGGATGCTCGAGGCGGCGCGATGGCTGCTGCGAAAGGAATCCACGCGCCTGGGAGACTGGGCCGCGAAAGTTCCCGGAGTCCAGCCCGGAGGATGGTTCTTCGAGTACCGGAACGCGTTCTATCCCGACACCGACGACACGGCGCAGGTGCTCACGTCGCTCGCCGGCGTGACCTTCCCTCAGCCGCGAGAGGAAGGGAAGCGCCGCGCGGCGATCCACCGGGGGCTCGACTGGCTCCTCGCGATGCAGAACGACGACGGAGGCTTCGGCGCCTTCGATCGCGGCTGCGACAAGGAGCTGCTCACCTACGTCCCCTTCGCGGACCACAACGCGATGATCGACCCGAGTTGCGAGGACATCACCGGACGCGCGCTGGAGACCTTCGCGAAGCTCGGCCTCCCTCCGTCCCACCCGGCGACCGCGGCCGCCGCGCGTTTCTTGCTCGCGAAGCAGGAAACCGACGGCTCCTGGTACGGCCGCTGGGGGACCAACTATCTCTACGGCACCTGGCTCGCCGCCTGGGGGCTGACGCGGACCTCGGTCGATGCGAGCCACCCGGCGATCGGCCGGGCCGCCGCCTGGGTGCGCTCGGTC
The DNA here is from genome assembly GCA_035649595.1 of Candidatus Polarisedimenticolaceae bacterium. Taxonomy (GTDB): domain Bacteria; phylum Acidobacteriota; class Polarisedimenticolia; order Polarisedimenticolales; family DASRJG01; genus DASRJG01. Next base: position 30,195 of record DASRJG010000187.1, on the reverse strand, counting down.
CAGAACGAGGACGGCGGCTGGGGAGAGTCACAACGCTCCTACGAGGATCCCGCGACGAAGGGACACGGGGTGTCCACCGCGTCGCAGACCGCCTGGGCCCTCATGACGCTGCTCGCCGCGGGCGAGGCGTCGTCCCGGGCGGTGGCGCGCGGCGTCGCCTACCTGCTCGACACCCAGAACGGGGACGGGTCCTGGCACGACGCCGCGTGGACCGGGACCGGCTTCCCGCGCGTGTTCTATCTCCGGTATCACCTCTATGCGACCTATTTCCCACTCCTCGCGCTGGCGAGCTACGCGCGAGAGCGCGGCTGACGGCCGCCTCGCCCCCTGGAGACCCTCGATGCGCTTCCCCCTTCACGTGACGACCGACATGATCCAGCACCAGGTGAAGCAAGGCTTCCGCCGGCGGAACCGGTACCCGTACGTCCTGATGCTGGAGCCGCTGTACACCTGCAACCTGGCGTGCATCGGTTGCGCGCTCGAGCGCCATACCGGGAAGCTGAAGGACCGTCTCCCCCTCGACGCGTGCCTCCAAGCGGTGGACGACACGGAGGCGCCCGCCGTGTCGCTGTGCGGCGGGGAGCCGACGCTCTATCCGGAGCTGCGGGAGCTGGTGGAGGGGATCATCGCGCGGCGCCGCCACATCTACCTGTGCACGAACGCGCTGCTCCTGGACACGAAGGTCTTCGGAACGGTCCCGCCGCACAACCGGCTCACCATCAACGTCCACCTGGACGGCATGCGGCCGACCCACGACTACGTCTGCGACCGGGACGGCGTGTTCGACAAGGCGATCGAGATGATCCGCGAGTCGAAGAAGCTCGGCTACCGGGTCATCACGAACACCACGGTCTTCCGCGAGACGAACGTGGACGAGATCGAGGAGCTCTGCGCCTTCCTCAAGGGGCTCGGCGTCGACGGCATGCTGATCTCCCCCGGCTACCAGTACGCGTCGGTGGATCGCGACATCTTCCTGACGCGCAAGGACACCAACGAAAAGTTCCGCCGGATCCTGGAGATCTCCAAGAAGTACCGGCTCCAGTCCACGCCGATGTTCCTCGAGTTCGCCGCGGGGATGCGCGAGTACAACTGCTCCCCCTGGAGCACGGTGACGTTCACGCCGAAGGGCTGGAAGGGCCCGTGCTACCTGATCGGCGAGCGGTACTACGCGACGTGGCAGGAGTTCTGGACGGGAGTGGACTGGGAGTACTGGGAGTCGCGGCGCGATCCGCGCTGCCAGAACTGCTCGATGCACTCGGGCTTCGAGGCGTCGGTCGTCACCGAGCTGCGGAAGAGCCCGAAGGACATGGTGCGCATGGCCGCGTGGAACCTGCTCGGCTGAGCGCGAGGACGGGGGCGTGTCGAATCTGGTCACGGGGGGAACGGGGTTCGTCGGGGCGCACGTCGTGCGGGCGCTCCTGCAGCGCGGGCGCGAGGTGCGGTGCCTCGTTCGGCCCGGATCCTCGCGCGAGACCCTCGAGGGGCTTCCGGTGGAGATCGTCCCCGGAGACCTCACCGACCCCGAATCGCTCAAGCGCGCGTGCGCGCGGGTGGACGTCGTCTACCACGTCGCGGCCGACTACCGCCTGTTCGCCCGCGACCCCCGCGAGATCTACCGCGTGAACGTGGACGGCACGCGCTCGATGCTCCAGGCGGCCGCCGATGCCGGCGTCACGCGCTTCGTTCACACCAGCTCCGTGGGGGCCCTGGGGCTCGCGCCGGACGGCCGCCCCGCCGACGAGACGACCCCCGTCTCGCTCGACCGCATGGTGGGGCACTACAAGCGGAGCAAGTTCCTCGCGGAGCGGTGCGCGGAATCCTTCGCCGCCCGCGGCGTTCCTGTCGTCATCGTGAACCCGTCGACGCCGGTCGGGGATCTCGACGTCAAGCCGACGCCCACCGGTCGAATCGTCGCCGACTTCCTCGCGCGGCGGATGCCTGCGTACGTCGCGACCGGGCTGAACGTCATCGACGTCGCCGACGTCGCCGAGGGGCATCTGCTCGCCGCGGAGCGCGGGCGCGTGGGCGAGAAATACATCCTCGGGCATCGCAACATGACGCTGAAGGAAATCCTCGACACCCTCGCGTCGATCACCGGCCTTCCCGCGCCGCGCGTGCGCGTGCCGCACGCGCTCCCGCTCGTCGTCGCCGCGATCGACACCGGCTTCGCCCGGCTGACGGGGCGCGCGCCGCGGATCGCGCTCGAGGCCGTGAGGATGTCGACGAAGACGATGTACTTCGACGCCTCGAAGGCCGTGCGCGAGCTCGGGCTTCCGCAGTCGGACGTCACCGCGGCGCTTGGCCGGGCGGTGCGGTGGTTCTCGCAGCGCGCGAGGGCGGCGGCATGATGCGCGGCCCTCTCCCCGTCGCGGTCGTCTCCGCCCTCCCCGACGAGATCGGTGTCGCGCGCAGGCGGCTCCGCGGCTCTCCGCGTGCCGTGTTCGCGGTGACCGGGGACGGTCCGGCGCGCGCGCTCGACGGGCTGACCCGGTTCCTCCAAAGGACCCCCTGCGCGGGCGTGATCGCGATCGGCGTCGCGGGTGCGCTGACCGCCGACCTCGCGGCGGGGGACCTGCTGGCGGCGCGCGAGGTCTTCACCGACGACCGGATGACGGCGGTGCCGGATGGGAGCTGGCTGGCCGCCGCCGTGTCGTGCGGCGCGAAGGCGTGCACCCTCGTCTCGGTCGGCGCCATCGTTCGGACGGTCGCGGACAAAGACGCCCTGGCCCGGCGCGTGCGTCGGATGCCCGCCGCGGTGGATCTCGAGTCTGCCGCCTGGGCGCGCGCCGCTGCGACCTTCGGCGTGCCCGTCGCGATTCTCCGCGTCGTCGTCGACGCCGCGGACGAGGCGATCCCCGAGTTCGTCGCCGCGAGCGCGAGGCCCGACGGGAGCATCCGCCGGTGGAGGGTCGCCGTGGCGGCGCTCGCGCGTCCGGCGCGGATCCCGTCGCTCGCCCGCCTGGCCCGCCGCACCCGGAGCGCCTCGGAGCGGCTGGCGGTGGCGGCCTCGAGCATGATCGAAACGTTGGCGGGGCCGGCCTACGTCTCCCGAAGGGCGGTCTGACGATGGCGCCGTCGAAAGAGCTCCTGACGCGCGACCGGAAGGCGGAGCACATCCGCCTCGCGCTCGACGATCGGATGCAGTACGCCTCGCATCCGTTCGAGCGGTACGCGTTCGATCACGAGGCGCTCCCCGACGTCGACTTCGACGCCATCGATCCGTCGGTGACGTTCCTCGGGAAACGGCTCGCGGCACCGCTCCTGATCTCCTGCATGACCGGTGGAACGGAGCTGGCGCTGCGCATCAATCGCAATCTGGCCGAGGCCGCCGAATCCCGGGGCGTCGCGCTCGGCGTCGGCTCCCAGCGCAAGGCCCTCGAAGACGCCTCCCAGTCCCCCACGTTCGCGATGCGCGAGCTCGCCCCGACGATTCCGCTGCTCGCGAACCTGGGAGCGATCCAGCTGAACTACGGATACGGCGTCGAGGAATGCCGCCGCGCGGTCGCGATGGCCGGAGCCGACGCCCTCGTCCTGCACCTCAACCCGCTCCAGGAAGCGATTCAGCCCGAAGGGCAGTGCGCGTTCGCCGGGCTGCTCCCCAAGATCGCGACCGTCGCCCGGGAGCTGCCGGTCCCGGTCATCGCGAAGGAGGTCGGCAGCGGGCTCTCGGAAGCGACAGGCCGCCGGCTCGCCGGCGCCGGGGTCACGATCCTCGACACCGCGGGGGTCGGCGGGACGAGCTGGGCGCGGATCGAGGCGCAGCGTGCGGGGACCGCGGACCTCGGCGAGACGTTCGCCGGCTGGGGGATCCCGACGCCCGAGTCGATCCGCCAGCTCCGCCGGATCGAGGGCGTCACGATCATCGGCAGCGGCGGGCTCCGCAGCGGGCTCGACGCGGCCAAGGCGATCGCGCTCGGCGCCGATCTGTGCGGGCTCGCCCAGCCGTTCCTCGAAGCCGCCGTGGACTCCGCCGACCGCGTTCGGGAGCGGATCGACCGTATCGTCCGTGAGCTGAAGATCGCGATGTTCTGTCTTTCGGCGCGAACCGTGTCCGACCTGAGGTCGGTCCCGATCCGCAAGGAGACCGAGCGATGAGCAAGACGAAGACCGCCGTGCACGATGCCGTGGGCTTCCGCGAGGAGACGATTCGGGCCCTGGTCGAAGGTCGGCTTCGCTTCCACGAGATCTCGAACGACCTGTCCGCCGCCGAGGCGGCGGGCGTCCGGCGCGAGGCGCTCGAGCGGATCACGCACACCCGTCTGGACGCCATCGGTCATCACTCGTTCGACGCCGGTCACGCGGCCTCCCGCAATTGCGAGAACATCATCGGGGTCGCGCAGATCCCGATGGGGGTCGTCGGGCCGCTCACCGTTCGCGGCGAGCACTGCGACGGCGACGTCTACGTCCCGCTCGCCACCACCGAGGGCGCGCTGCTCGCCAGCATCAATCGCGGCTGCGCGGCCATCCGGCTCGCCGGCGGGGCGGCGGTGCACGTCGAGGACGTCGGCATGACCCGCGCGCCGGTCTTCCGGACGACCGGACATGGTCAGACCCGGGCGTTCCTCGCGTGGGTCCGGCAGCACGAGGAGGACATCCGCGCCGTCGCCGCGGCGACGAGCCGCTACCTGACGCTCACCGAGATCCGCCCGTACTCGTTCGGCTCGTCGATCTTCCTCCGCTTCCGGTTCACCACCGGCGACGCCATGGGCATGAACATGGCGACGATCGCGTGCGACCGGATCGTCCGGGAGCTGATCGAGCCGCAGACGGGGATTCCCTGCGTGGCGCTCTCCGGAAACTACTGCGTCGACAAGAAGGCCGCGTCGGTCAACTTCAGCGAAGGGCGCGGAAAGCGCATCCACGCCGAGATCGTGCTCGACGCGGCGACGCTCCGGGACGCGCTGAAGACCGATGCCGCGGCCATCGCCGAGGTCCAGTACCGCAAGAACCTGCTCGGGTCGATCGCGGCGGGGGCCATGGGGTACAACGCGCACTACGCGAACGTCCTCTCGGCCTTCTTCATCGCGACCGGGCAGGACCCCGCCCACGTCGTCGGCGGGTCGACCGGCGTGACCTGCATCGAGCCCCGCGAGGACGGCGCGATCTACGCCTCGATCTTCATTCCGGACGCCCCGCTGGGGGCCATCGGCGGCGGCACCTCGCTCGACACGCAGGCGGAGGCGCTCGCGATCCTGGGCGTCGCCCCGGAGCCGGAGCGCCCCGGCCACGCCGTCATGCGTCTGGCGGAGATCCTCGGCGCGGCGGTGCTCGCGGGAGAGCTGTCGCTGATGGCGGCGTTCACCTCACGCGATCTCGCGCGGGCACACGAGCGCCTGGGCCGCGGGGCGGCGCCGCGCGGCGACGCGAGGGCATGAGCCTCGCGGCCGCGTTCTCGACGCCCGGGAAGGCGATCCTTCTCGGGGAGCACGCGGCCGTCTACGGGTTTCCGGCGATCGTCGCGACGGTGGACGCGCGCATGACCGTCGAGGCGCGGCGCATCGCGGGCCGGTCGGTCCGGCTGGTCGTGCCCGCGCTCGACATCCGGGCCGAGCGTTCGTGGGAGTCGATCCTCCCGCTCGACGGCGACGATGCCCCCGCGTCACGGAACGGCGAGCTCGCCTGGCTCGCGGTCGCGGAGGCCGCCCGCCGCGCGTCGCTCGCGCTCGAAGGGCTCGAGATCACGGTCGACTCCCGGATCCCCGTCGGCGCCGGCTTCGGAAGCTCCGCCGCGCTCGCGGTCGCGGTCGTCGCGGCCGTCCGGCGGGCGCTCGGCGGTCCCGACGACCTCGCGTCGATCGTCGCGGCGGCGCTCGCCGTCGAGCGGCGACAGCACGGCCGACCCTCCGGCGTGGACGTCGAGTCGGTATCGCGTGGAGGCATTCTCTGGTGCGCCCGCGACGGCGGCGGCCGCCTGGCCTGCCGGCCGATGCACCCGGCTCCGGCCGCGCTCGGATCGATCCGTCTCTTCGACTCCGGCGCGCCCCGCGAGACGACCGGGGAGATGGTCGACGCGGTCCGCCGGAACGGCGAGCGCGACGCCTCGCGGTTCCGCGGCGCGCTCGAGGCGATCGGCGCGGCGACGGCGGCGGGACGCGAGGCGCTGGAGGCCAGCGACGTCTCGGCCCTCGCGCCGTCGATCCGGCAGGCCGAGGCGGCGCTCGAGACGCTCGGCGTCGTCCCGGAGGGCGTCCGCGCCTCGATCCGCGAGATCGAGACCGACGGAGGCGCGGCCAAGGTGTCGGGGGCCGGCGGGCTCACCGGAAAGGGCGCCGGGCTCGTGCTGGTCGTTCATCCCGAGCCTGCGTGGCACGGGCGCTTCCGTGTCCCCCCCGGGTGGACGCCCCAACCCGCCGCGCTCGGGGTTGCCGGCCTGCGCACGGAGCCGGTCCGTTGATCGCGACCGCCACGGTCGAGGCGCCCGCGAACATCGCGTTCATCAAGTACTGGGGGGCCCGCGACCTCGCGCAGGCTCTGCCCCTCAACGCGTCGGTGTCGATGACGCTCTCCGAGTGCGTCAGCCTCTCGACCGTTTCCTTCTCCGACGGCTCCGACGAGCCCGATCGCATCGACATCGTCGCCGACGACGGATCGTTGACGCTTCCCGACCTCCGGTTCCGCGAGCGCGCGCTCGCTCACCTCGAGCGGGTCCGGCGTTGGGCGAGGCGGGGCGGGTCGTTCCGCGTCGCGACGCGGAACTCGTTCCCGACCGGAGCCGGCATCGCCTCCTCGGCATCGGGGTTCGCCGCGCTCACGCTCGCCTCGACGCGGGCGCTCGGCCTGCGGCTCACCTCTCCCGAGCTGTCCACGCTCGCGCGCATGAGCGGATCGGGCTCCGCGGCACGCTCGGTGCTCGGCGGCTACGTGCTCTGGCCCGCGGACGGGAATGCCGCGGGGCACGCGGTGCCGCTCGCGCCGGCGTCGCATTGGGACCTGCGCGACGTGATCGCCCTCGTGGACCAGGGGGAGAAGGATGTCCCCTCGCTGCAGGGGCACCGGCTCGCCGCGACGAGCCCGCACTTCGAGACGCGGCAGCGGGTGCTTCCGGCCCGCGTCGACGCGGTCAAGCGCGCGATCGAGGAGCGCGACCTCGCCGCCTTGGGTCCGGTTCTCGAGGAAGAGGCGATCGAGCTCCACCTGATCGCGATGTCCTCCCGCCCGCCGATCTTCTACTGGAAGCCGGGAACGGTGCAGGTCCTGGAGACCCTCCGCGCGCTGCGCCGCGACGGCGTCCCGGCCTTCGCCACCATGGACGCCGGGGCGAACGTTCACGTCATCTGCGAGCCGCCCGCCGAGGGGCTCGTCGTGACCGCCCTCGAGCGGATCGGCTCGCTCCGCGGCGTGCTGCTCGACGGCGTCGGCACGGGGCCGCGCGACCGGACGGAGCATCTCTTTTGAGCGCGCGCCCGGTGATCCTGGTGAAGCTGGGAGGGAGCCTGATCACCGACAAGACGCGGAACGCGGCCGCACGCGGCGCGACCCTGCGGCGGCTCGCCGAGGCGATCGCCGAGGCGTCCGGGCGCACGAGCGGCCCGCGGCTCCTCGTCGGCCACGGCAGCGGCTCGTTCGGGCACGTCGCCGCGGCGGAAGGCGGATTGGCGTCGGGAGCGCCCGCGCGGCGGCGCCGCGATGCGGTCTCCCGCACGCAGCACCGCGCGGGGGAGCTACACCGGCTCGTCGTCGGCGCCCTGGAGGCGGCCGGCGCGCGCCCGTTCTCCCTCGCGCCCTCGAGCTTCCTGCGCGCCCGGAACGGCCGCGTGACGGGAATCTTCGATCCGCCGCTCGTCGAGGCGCTGGCCCAGGGGTTCCTCCCCGTCGTGTACGGGGACGTCGTCCTCGACTCCGCGCGCGGCGCGACCATCGTCTCCACCGAGGCTCTCTTCCTGGTCTTGGCGGAATCGCTCGCGCGGCGGCGCATCGACGTGCGCGGGGCGGTCTGGCTCGGGATCACCCGGGGAGTGCTGGACGATCGCGGAGCGACCATACCCCGGCTGTCGGCCGCGGAGGCCGCGCGCGCCGCCCGTCGCGTCCGCGGGGCCGCCGGCGTCGACGTGACGGGGGGCATGGCGCTCCGCCTGGCGGCGGCCGCGCGGCTCGCCGGTCGCGGGATCGCATCGTCGATCGTCGACGGACGCAGGCCGGGGGCTTTCGCAGCCGCGATCCGGGGGCGGGCGCCGGAAGGAACTCGGGTGGACACTCGGTGAGAGTGATGGCGAACCTCGACGACCTCCTGGAGAAGACCAGCCGGACCTTCGCGGTCTCCATTCCGATGCTGCCGGAGCCGACGCGGCGCCACGTCGGCCTCGCCTACCTTCTCTTCCGCATCGCGGACACGCTCGAGGACGCCGTGCGCTGGCCGCGCGATCGCCGCCTCGAGGGGCTCGACGCCTTCGCCCGGCTCCTCGCCGCGCGCGGGGCGGAGGTCGAGATCGCCCGGCGATGGCTCGAGGATCCGCCGGTCTCCCACGCCGGCTATCTCGAGCTCCTCCGGGAGACCCCGGGCGTGATGGAGGCGTACTGGTCGATCCCCGAGCCCGCACGGGAGGCGATCCGGCGCGACCTGTCCCGCACCGTCATGGGGATGGGCGCGTTCGTCCGCCTCGGGGACGAGCGCGGGAACCTGAGGCTGCGGTCGCTCCGGGAGCTGCGCGACTACTGCTATGCCGTGGCCGGAATCGTCGGCGAGATGCTCACCGAGCTGTTCCTGCTCGATGCCGCGGCGCTCGCCCCCCAGGCGGCGCGCCTCCGAAGGCGGTCACGGTTCTTCGGCGAGGCGCTGCAGCTGGTCAACATCCTCAAGGACAGCGACTCGGACGCGACCGAAGGTCGGGTGTACCTCCCGCGGACGGTCGATCGCGCTCGCGTCTTCGCGCTGGCGCGCCGCGACCTCGAGGTCGCCGCCGCGTACGTCCGCATCCTGCAGGACGCCGGTGCGCCGGACGGGTTCGTCGCCTTCACGGGATCTCCGGCCGTGCTCGCGCGCGCGAGCTTGGCGCGGATCGAGTCCTCGGCGCCGGGCGCGAAGCTGACGCGCGCGGAGGTCGCCGCCCTCATGGAGCGGATGTTCGAGGCGTTGGCGGGAGGCCGCCGGCTGCTCTGAGGTCGGGTTTCACCCCATGGAGGTTCCCCGGCACGGTTCCTACCGTGTTGACGGAGGGGATCATGAAACTCGATACGCTTGAAGCGCTGTACGTCGAGGAGCTTCGGGACCTCTGGAGCGCCGAGAATCAGATCGTCAAGGCGCTCCCCAAGATGATCAAGGCCGCGAGGCACAGGGACCTGAAGAAGGCGTTCACCCAGCACGAGCGCCAGTCCAAGGAGCACCTCAAGCGGCTGGAGCGAATCTTCCGCGATCTCGGGGTGAGCCCGAAGGGCAAGACCTGTGTCGGCATGGTCGGGTTGCTCAAGGAGGGGGCGGAGCTCATCAAGGAGAAGCCCGACCCGGACGTCCTGGATGCCGGCCTCATCTCCGCCGCTCAGCACGTCGAGCACTACGAGATGGCGGGGTACGGCACGTGCAGGACCTGGGCGCGGCTGCTGGAGCACGACGACCATGCCGACGTGCTGCAGCGCACGCTCAACGAGGAAGGGGACACCGACAAGCTGCTGACGGCCCTGGCGGAAGCGTCGATCAACATCGAGGCCGAGAATCCGGAGAGAGGCGGGAGGCGCGCGGCGAGCTGAGGATCCGATGTCCCGGATCGTTCAGGTCGCCGTCGGCTCGGTCCTCGCCGCGGCCGCGGTCACCATCGTCGTCCTCAACCTGACCACCGGGTCGAAGACGATCGAGAAGCGGGTCCGCCCGCTATACGACGTCTCGGACGCGCAGTTCCTGCGCTCGATGGGGAGCCTCCTCGGCCCCGCGATCCGGGATGGGAACCGCGTGACGCCGCTCCAGAACGGCGACGAGATCTTCCCCGCCATGCTCGAGGCGATCCGCGCCGCCCGGGCGACGGTCTCCTTCGAGACCTACATCTACTGGTCGGGCAGGGCCGGGAAGGAGTTCGCCGACGCGCTGTCGGAGCGTGCGCGGGCGGGCGTGCGGGTCCATCTGCTCGTGGACTGGGTCGGGAGCGGGCGACTGGACCGGTCGCTCCTCGCGGAGATGGAGAGCGCGGGGGTGCACGTGCGGAAGTACCACCCGCTCCGCTGGTACAACCTCTCCCGGATGAACAACCGCACCCATCGCAAGCTGCTCGTCGTGGACGGCCGGGTGGGATTCACCGGGGGCGTCGGGATCGCGGACAACTGGCTCGGCCACGCGCAGGACGCCGACCACTGGCGCGACTCGCATTTCCGCATCGAAGGCCCCGCGGTGGCGCAGATGCAGGCCGCCTTCATGGACAACTGGATGGAGACCGAGGGCGAGGTCCTCCACGACGAGGGCTACTTCCCCGACGAGCTGCCCGCCGGAACGGCGAAGGCGCAAGTCTTCAAGAGCTCCCCCGGCGAAGGGAGCGAGAGCGTTCGCCTCATGTACCTGCTCTCGATCGACTCGGCGCGCCGGAATCTGCGGATCGCCGCGTCGTACTTCCTCCCCGACGACCTCGCCGTCGAGACGATCGTGGCGGCGCGCCGGCGCGGGGTGGACGTCGAGATCATCGTTCCCGGGACGAAGATCGACGCGGAGATCAGCCGCAAGGCCTCGCGGGCCGGATGGGGGAAGCTCCTGCGGGCGGGGGTGGTGATCTACGAGTACCAGCCGACGATGTACCACTGCAAGGTCATGATCGTGGACGACCTCTGGGTCTCGGTGGGATCGACCAATTTCGACGACCGCTCGTTCCGCCTGAACGACGAGGCGAACCTCAACGTCTACGACGCGGAGTTCGCGGCGACGCTGGTCCGCGCGTTCGAGGCGGACAAGCTCGCGTCGAAGCGCGTCACGCTCGAGCAGTGGGAACGCCGCCCCTGGAGGGAGAAGCTCCTCGAGCGGGCGGCGGGAATTCTGAGATCGCAGCTCTAGCGTATCCTCCGCGACGCGGGGGGACGCGCCACGCGACGACCATCGGCCCTGACGATCCTGCACGTGACGACCGGTTGGGTCGTGCTCATCCAGAGCGTCCAGACGGTCCTCGCCGCCTGGCATCCGCGCGCGTCCGGCGGCGGGCGCCTCCCGGCATTGGTGCTCGGGAGCGTCGAGATCGCCGCGGCGGTCCTGTTCCTCGTCCCCCGGACGCTGGCGCTGGGCGCGATCGGTCTGATCGCGGTCTTCGCGATCGCCTTCGTGGCGCACGCCTTCCGCGGCCAGGTCACGCTCCCGCTCCTCGTCTACGCCGCCGCGGTCTACGTCGTCATGACCCAGCGCGCCGAGACGGCCCCCTGAGCGCCGCGCTCGACGGGCGCGTCCGCGAAGCGGTGTACGCCACCGTCGTCGAGACGACGCGGCCCCCGAACGTCTCCACCCTGGCGGCACGCCTCGGCGTGTCGGCCGAGGACGTGCGCGGGGCCTACGGACGGCTGGCCGCGCGCCGCGTCCTCGTCGTCGCGAGCGACGGCGAGACGATCCTGATGGCCCCGCCGTTCTCCGGCGTTCGAACGCAGCACCGCGTGCACGTCGGCGCGCGCGCGTACCAGGCCAACTGCTCGTGGGACGCCCTGGGCATCGCCGCCGCCCTGCATGCCGACGCCGAGGTCCGCTCCCGGTGCGAGCAGAGCGGCGAGCCGCTTCGGATCCCGATCGGCCCGTCGGGGCCCGCGACGGTCGATTGCGTCGCTCACTTCGCGGTCCCGGCGGCGCGGTGGTGGGACGACATCGTCTACACCTGAAGCACGATGCTCTTCTTCCGGTCGGAGGAGCAGGTGAATGCTTGGTGCCGCGACGCGGAGGTTCCGCGCCGGCCGCTCGTCTCCCTTCCGCAGCTGTGGCGCCTCGCTGTCGCCTGGTACGGAAACCGGCTGACGCCGGAGGCGCGCCGACCCGCTCCCGACGAGATGAAGGCGATCTTCGCGTCGATCGGTCTCGAGGGCGACTTCTGGGACCCGTCCGCCGATACGTTCGCTTGAACCCCGGTTGTCAGATTTATAACCGAATGTAATCGGCGCCCTCACCCTGGCGGGAATCGCCGCAAATCGCGCGAATCGGCGCTGGCATCGTGCTTGCCCTCCTTCCGTGGGTGCCTTCATGCGTACGAATCGGAAAGGAGAATTCCATGATCAAGACTCTCTCGCTCGTGGCCGCGGCGGCCCTCGCGGTGGCTCCGGTGATGGCCGGCGACGACGACGATCACAATCCGAACGCGCGTCTGCAGCAGTCCGCAGAGATCCTCAAGTCCGCGGTGAACGCGCCCGACAAGGGCATCCCGCGCGATCTGCTCGAGAAGGCCGAGTGCGTAGGCGTGTTCCCCGAGCTGAAGAAGGGCGCCTTCGTGGTCGGCGGCGAGTTCGGCCGCGGCGTCTTCACCTGCCGTCAGGCGGACGGCTCGATGGGCGCCCCCGCGTTCTTCAAGATGGGCGGCGGCAGCCTCGGATGGCAGTTCGGTGGGCAGGAAGCCGACGTCGTCCTCCTCATCATGAACAAGACGGGTCTCGATCACCTGCTCGAGGACAAGTTCACCATCGGCGGTGAGGCCTCGGCGGTCGCGGGGCCGGTCGGTAGGACCGCTACGGCGGCGACGGATGCGCAGCTCCACGCGCAGATCCTCTCCTGGTCCCGCTCGCGAGGCGCGTTCATCGGCGTCTCGATCGAAGGGGACTTCCTGAAGCCGGACACCAAGACCAACGAGAGACTCTACGGGAAGGCGCTCTCCTCCCGCGAGATCCTCGTCGGGGGTGGGACCGCGGTTCCCAAGACCGCGGAGAACTTCGTGAGCACGACGAACCAGTACGCGAAGCGTTCCTAGTTTCCGGGCCGGCGGGCTAGAATCGCCCCATGGCGAAGCCCGCCGGCCGATCCGCTCGATGATCGAGGTCCGGCCGATCACCGCGGTGGAGGCCCGGACGGTGCGCCATCCGGTGCTTCGCGAAGGGCTCGCCGCGAAGGCCGCGATCCTCGACCGGGACGACGATCCGGACACCTCCCATCTCGGCGCATACGCAAGCGAACGCCTCGTGGGCGTCGCGACCTTCTTCCCCGATCCGTGTTCTCTCCGCCCCGGACGCCGTGTGTGGCGCGGACCGGACCGCACGACGTGATGATCAAGGAGCTCTGACCATGCGCATCGGAATCCTGGGAACAGGAGACGTCGGACGGGTCTTGGGAGCGGGGTTCGCCAAGCGCGGCCATGCCGTGACGATCGGAACGCGCGACCCCGGGCAGGAGAAGGTTCGCGCATGGGTGCGCGAGGTCGGCGGCTCCGCCGCCGCCGGCACCTTCGCCCAGGCCGCCGCCGCGGGCGAGGTCGTCGTGCTGGCGACGCTCTGGGCGGCGACGGAGGAGGTCGTCCGGCTCGCCGATCCGCGCAACCTGTCGGGGAAGGTCGTGCTCGACGCGACCAACCCGCTCGACTTCTCCGGGGGCGTGCCGCCGAAGCTCGCCGTCGCCGGGGCCGACTCCGGCGGCGAGCGCGTTCAGCGGTGGCTCCCCGGCGCGTCGGTGGTCAAGGCGTTCAACACGATCGGGAACCAGCACATGATCGACCCGAAGTTCCCGGGCGGCCCCCCCGACATGTTCATCTGCGGCAACGATCCCGCGGCGAAGCGCGTCGCCTCGGAGCTGATCCGCGCGTTCGGGTGGGGGATCGTCGACCTGGGCGAGATCGAGTCGTCGCGCTACCTCGAGGCGATCGCGATGGTGTGGATCCTCCAGTTCTTCGCCACCGGCTCCGGAGATCACGCGTTCAAGATGCTGCGGAAGTGACGTAGGCTCGTCGCGGTGCGACCCCTCCCGCCCCCACGGGTGTTCGCGCGCCGGCTCCTCGGGAGCGGCGCCATCGGGCTCTGTCTCGTGGCCCTCTCGCTCGCCGGCGGCATGGCCGGATACCACGGGCTCGAAGGGCTCCCGTGGATCGACGCGTTCTTGAACGCCTCCATGATCCTGTCCGGGATGGGCCCGCTGTTCGAGCCGCAGACCGGCCCGGGGAAGCTGTTCGCCGGGGCCTACGCGCTGTACAGCGGCCTCGCGGTGCTCGTCATCGCGGGCGTGATGCTGGCGCCCGTGATACATCGGTTCCTGCACCGGTTCCATCTGGAAGCCGGGGACGAGTGAGGAGGACCTGGTGTCCGTCGAAACGGAAGCCGACATGCAAGGGCTGCTGGCGGCGGGACGTGTGGTCCGCGCGGCGCTGGATGCGATGGCCGCGGCGGTGCGCCCCGCGATCACGACGGCGGAGCTGAACGAGCTGGGAGCGGCCGTGCTGCGGCGGCTCGGAGCGCGCTCGGCCCCGATGCTCGTCTACCGCTTTCCGGCCGAGACCTGCATCAGCGTCAACGACGAGATCGTCCACGGCATCCCCGGGGACCGCGTGCTCCGCGAGGGGGACCTCGTCAAGCTCGACGTCACCGTCGAGAAGGACGGGTACATGGCCGACGCGGCGTTGACCGTTCCCGTGGGGCGCACGCCGGAGAGCGCTCTCGCGGTCGCGGCGTGCGCCCGGCGGGCGCTCGCCTCCGCTCTCCGCGCCGCGCGGAGCGGCGCCCGCCTGAACGAGATCGGCCGCGCGGTCTCGCGCGAGGCGCGGCGGAGCGGGCTCTCGGTCGTGCGGGACCTCGACGGACATGGCATCGGCCGGACGATCCACGAGGAGCCGCGCGTGCCGAACCGATTCGACCCCGCGGCGCGTCAGCGCCTCGCCCGGGGGCTGGTCCTCGCGGTCGAGCCGATGATCACGAGCGGGTCGGGACGCGTGGTCGAAGCGCGGGACGGATGGACCGTGCTGACCGCGGACGGGGCGCCGGCGGCGCACTTCGAGCAGACGATCGTGGTCATGGACGGTCCTCCCGTGATCCTGACCGCGGCGGCTTGATGCGTCGGCTCCTCGCGGCGTCCGCGTCGGCCCTGCTCCTCGCCATCAGTCCCGCCGCGGCGGATCTCGTCGCGGCGAATCGCGCGTACGGGGCTCTGCTCGGCAAGTACGTCACCCCCCGGGGCGTGCGGTACGACGCCTGGCGCGCCGACGGGGCCGACCTCAAAACGATCTCCGAGGTCGTGACGCTCTATCGGGGCCTCGATCCGGCGGCGCTCGGCGCGACGGAGCGCGAGGCCGTGTTCCTCAACCTGTACAACGCGAAGGTCCTCGAGATCGTGCTGATGGCCAACCCGCGGAGCTCGATCCGCGACCTCTCGAAGGGGATGAACGGCGGCGAGATCTTCTCCCGGCCCGTCCTCAACGTCGGAGGGAAGACGATCAGCCTCAACGAGCTGGAGAAGCGCCTGCGCGAGGAGACGAAGGACCCGCGGATCCACTTCGCCTTGAACTGCGCCGCGCGCTCCTGCCCTCCGATCCGCCGGGAGCCGTACACCGCGGACCGGCTCTCGGCGCAGCTCGACGAGGCGGTCCGCGACGACCTGGCCTCCCCTGGGGCGATCGACGTCGTGTCGCATGCCGGACGGACGACGTTGACGGTCTCGCGGCTCTTCGACTGGTACGCCGACGACTTCGAGAGCGCCGGCGGCGCGCTCGCGTTCCTCCGGACGTATGCGCCGGCCCCGATCGCGGAGGCGATCGGCGAGCGCGGCGCCAAGCTCGAGTTCCACGAGTACGACTGGAGCTTGAACGAGTCGAAGTAGCGTGCCGAACTATCGCCTCGATCTCGAGTACGAAGGGACCCGGTACCGCGGCTGGCAGGAGCAGCAGAATGCCCGCTCGGTCGCGGGGGAGATCCGGCGGGCGATCGTCGAGGCCGGCGGAGACGTCGTCGAGCTCGGGGGCGCGGGGCGAACCGACGCCGGCGTTCACGCCCTGCATCAGGTCGCCCACCTCCGTCTTCGCGCCCAGGTCGATCCCGGACGGTTCCGGCTGGCCGTCAACGACGCGCTGCCGCACGACGTTCACCTGCTCGCGATGGCGCGGGCTCCCGAGCGCTTCCACGCCCGGCACGACGCGGTCCTCCGCTCGTACGTCTACCAGATCTCCCGGCGGCGGACGGCGCTCGCCAAGCGGAGCGTCTGGTGGATCAAGCGCGCGATCGATCCCGCGCGGATCGGCTCCGCGGCCGCGTGCCTTCCCGGGATGCACGACTTCGCCCCCTTCTGCGAGCGTCCTCAGGACCAGGGCTCGACGCGCGTGCTCGTGGATCGCGCGGAGACCGCCGAGGAGGGATCGCTCGTGCTCGTCCGCCTCGCGGCGTCCCACTTCCTGTGGAAGATGGTCCGACGCCTCGTGGGAACCCTGGTCCGCGTCGGCGCGGGGGAGATGACGGTCGCCGAGTTCGAGGGGATCGTGCGCGGGACCGCGCGCGGCGCCGCGACCGCGGCGTGGACCGCCCCGCCGTCCGGCCTCTTCCTGGAGCGAGTCCTCTACGCGGGAGATCCGCCCCTGCCGAAGCTCGAGGCGATCGTCAGGGTGGCCGACGAGGAGCGGCACCGATGGCCCGCATCCCCCGCGATCTGACGGCCAACGCCTGGACGCGCGCGCGCGCCCGCCGCGGGGAGGTACCGCTCGACCTGACGGTCACGAACCCGACGGCGTGCGGCTTCGCCTACCCCGCCGGTCTCCTCGACGCCCTGGGCGACCCCCGCGGCCTCGTCTACCGGCCCGATCCCAGAGGGCTGCGCGAGGCGCGCGAGGCGATCGCGCGGACCTACGCGGCGCGCGGGGCGGCGGTCGATCCGGAGAGGATCGTGCTCGCATCCTCCTCGAGCGAGGCGTACGGGTTCCTCTTCAAGCTCCTCTGCGAGCCGGGGGACCGCGTGCTCGTCCCCGCGCCGTCCTATCCCCTCTTCGAGCATCTCGCGCGCCTCGAGGGAGTGCGGCCGGAGGTCTATCGGCTCGACCCGGCGCACGCGTGGCAGCCGGAACTGGATGAGCAGATCGAGGGGGCGAAGGCCCTCGTCCTCGTCCATCCGAACAACCCCACCGGGACCTGGGTCGACGAGGCGGCGATCGGCGACGCCCTGCCCCTGATCGTCGACGAAGTGTTCCTGGACTTTCCGCTCGCGACACCCGCCCCGCGGTCGTTCGCGGCCCGGGACCTCGGGCTGACCTTTGCCTTGGGGGGCCTGTCCAAGAGCCGCGGTCTCCCGCAGCTCAAGCTGTCGTGGATCGTGGTGGGAGGCGCCGCGGACCGAGCCGCCGCCGCGCTCGAGGGGCTGGAGTTCATCGCGGACGCGTACCTCTCGGTGGCGACCCCGATCCAGCTCGGCCTCGCCGAGATCCTGCGGGAGGCCGCCCCCGTGCGCGATGCGATCCTCGCGCGCTGCCGCGAGAACCTCCGCGTCGCCGCCGCGCTCGCCCGGACGCGCCCCGGCATCGAGCTCGCGACCCCCGATGCCGGCTGGAGCGCGGTGTTCCGCTACCCCAACGTCGTCCCCGAAGAGACGCTGGTGCTCGAGCTTCTCGAGCGCGAGGGTGTGGCGATCCATCCCGGCTACTTCTTCGACTTCGAGACGGACGGGTGGGTCGTCGCGAGCCTGATCGTTCCGCCCGACCGATTCGAGAGCGGGCTCGGGAAAACCTTCGACGCGATCGCGAGGCGGTTGTAACCTCGCGCTCGTGATCCGGCTCTACCGCTTCGCTTTCTCGACCAACGTCGAGCGCGTGGCCCTCGCCATCGCCCACAAGGGGCTCCCGTGCGAGTCGGTGCCGATCGACCCCGACGACCGCGGCGTCGTCCGCGCCGTCAGCGGACAGGACCTCGTCCCCGTGATCGTCGACCGCGCGCACGGCGACAAGGTGGTGGTGGACTCGATGGCGATCGTCCGCTACCTGGAGGAGACGTACCCCGGGGCGCCGCTGTACCCGAAGGACCCGGCGCGGCGCGCGGAGATGGACGTGTTCATCGAGTGGTTCAATCGGGTCTGGAAGCGCCCTCCGAATCTGATCTTCGACGAGCTCCAGCGGAGCGACCCCGATCCGGTCAAGATGGACGCCTGGGGCGCGGAGATGGCGGGGTGGCTCGTGCTCTTCGAGAACATGCTCGCCGGCCGCGACTACCTGATGGGGGACGCGTTCCAGGCCGCGGACTGCTGCGCGTTTCCCTTCCTGAAATACGCGCTCCTCCACGACCCCGCGGACACGCACCTGTTCCACCGGATCCTGATCGAGCGGATGCCGTTGGAGGGCCGGTACCCGAGCCTCACGCGTTGGATCCGGCGGGTCGACCTCCGCCCGCGCGCCTGAGCGCCCCTACCCCAACAGGAACCGGAGCGCGCTGGGGAGCCGCGCCGCCCACGAGGCTTCGTCGTGCCGGCCGCCCTCGTCCTCGACGTAGAGGAGGTCCTTGCCCAGCGAATAGCCCTTGCCGGCTAGGAGATCGCGCGCCTCGCGCACGGCCCGCACGGGGATCCCCTCGTGGGTCCCGACGTCGAGGTAGATCCGGCCGCCGACGAACTTCGCGGTCTCCAGGTAGTCGAGCGGCGCGTGGCGCGCGAAGCCGACCGAAGGGGACACGGCGCCGGCGAGCCCGAAGACGTCGGGACGCTCGAACAACGCGTAGAGGCTGATCAAACCCCCCATCGAGGAGCCGATCGTCCCCGTCGCCTCGCGCTCGCCGGTCGTGCGGAACGACTCGTCCACGCGCGGCTTCACGGTCTCCACGACGAACCGCAGATAGGCCTCGGCGCGCCCTCCGCCGAAGCGATGGTCGTGGAACGCGCTGTACTCGGCCAGACGGTCCCGGCCGGTGTTGGGGATCCCGACCACGATCGCCTCGATCCCTTCCCGCGCCAGGGACTCCAGCGTCTCGTCCACCTTCCACTCGCCGGCGAAGCTGGTCGCCTCGTCGAAGAGGTTCTGCCCGTCGTGCATGTAGAGGGTCGGGTAGGTCCGGTTCGCCGAGGCGTAGGAGGGCGGGAGGTAGACGAGGATGTCGCGCGCGTTCCCCAGCTGCGGGCTGTGCACGTCCCGCAGGACCTTCACGGTGCCGACGATGCGCTCGGCTCCCCCTTCGAACGCCTCGTCGTAATCGATCCAGCCGCTCATCCCCTCGCACGATAGCAAGGGACGCTCAGGCGGGCTCGGGCGGAAGCGGGTCGAGCGGATAATCGAGCTTCTCGCCGTAGGCGCCGTAGAAGAGTCCCGCGGCGAGGTCGTAGAGGGCGTGCACAGCCATCCCGATGTAGAGGGACCCCGAGGTCCAGGCGAGCATCTGCATCGACAGGGCGATCGCGAAGATGATCGCCATGCTCGTCCATCCCTGGAGGAAGTGCGAGATCGAGAACACCGCCGCGGCGATCAAGGCGGCCGTGAGCGCATGTCCCGTCATCCACCAGAGCAGCGCGAACATGACTCCCCGGTAGGTGATCTCCTCCGAGATCCCCGCGGCGAGCGAGCACCCCGCCCAGAGCAGCCGCTCCCTCGGGGTGCGCGGCATGAACAGCCAGGCGTTCCGCGAGCGCTCGGCGACGCGCCGGCGCCATCGCGGCCTCATCAGGACGACGAGGGCGACGAGGATCGCCGCGCCGAGCGCCACGCTGCGGGCCGGCGGAAGCTCGCGCGGGAAGAGCGGGATGCCGACGACGCGCGCGATCCCGACGGAGATCCCGCCGAGGACCGCGAGCGTCACGATCTGGCGGATGAAATAGCGCGCCTTGGGCGTCGGCAGGGCGCGCGACTTCAGCACGGACCCGCTGCGGATCGCCACGTACGGGAGCAGCACACCGAACAGCGCGAGATGGTAATAGCCGGGAAGCCCGAGCGATCTCATGCGGGCGACTATACTCCGCGCCCATGTCGCGCACGCGGCTCGCCGGCGCAGCGCTGTTCGCGTTCATTCCCCTGGTGCTGATCCTCTACCTGCGCATGCCGCTCGGGACGGGGCCGAGCGTCCTGTGCGGGCTCGCGATCATGCTCGGCCACCGCCCGATCGCGCGCCCGTTCATGGAGCGTCACCTCGACCGCCGCTGCTTCTGGTGCGGTCGCGATCTGCGCGATGCCGGCCTGCCTGCGCCGTTCCGGTCGGGACGCGCGACGATCGCGGCGCGCGCCTGCACGCCGCCCCATGCCGAGCGCCTCGCTGCGTTCGGCCGCGCCGTCGCCGCGGCGAAGGTTCCCCTCCTGGTCCTGATCGTCGCGCCGGTCGTCCTTTATCTCGCGAACGCGCTGCTCGCCGCCGCGGGGAGGGCCTGGATCCCAATGGACGCGGCCCGCCTCCTGTTCAAGCTCCCGATCGCCGCCGCGGTCGTCTCGCTCTCCGTGGCCTGGCCGCTGGGGCGCCGGCTCGCGCGCGAGCCCGCGATCGACCTTCCCGCGCACAACCTCTCGCTGCTCGGCGTGTCGTGGACGCTCTGGATCTTCCGCCTGGTCGGAGCCTACTGGCTCGTCGAACCCGTTCTCCGCCGCTGACGGGCGAGGCTCCATTTCAGCGCCGGCGGCGTGACGAGCGTCGTCACGATCACCATGACCAGGATCGCCGAGTACTCGGTTGCCTCGACGACCGGCCGTCCCGCCACGGCGAGCGAGAGGCCGATGTTCGCGAAGATCAGGCCCACCTCCCCTCGCGGGATCATGCCGATCCCGACCGTCAGCCGGTCCGCGTCGCCGCGCAGGACTCCGAGCGAGCAGGCCTGCTTCCCGACGACGGCGGCGACGGTGAGAGCGGCAGCGAGGCCGAGCACGCCGGGCTGCGCGAACGCCCGCAGATCCGTCCGCATCCCCATCAGCACGAAGAACACGGGGACGAGGAACCCGCCGATCGGATGGATCAACTCTCCGAGGTCGTGCTCGCCGCGCTCGACCAGCGCCCGGTAGTGGCCCGCCTCCAGGATCAGCCCGGCCGCGAAGGCGCCGACGATCGGCGCCAGGCCGATCAGGGCGGACGCCCAGGAGAGCAGGAAGCAGATCGACAGGCCGAAGGCCAAGAGCACTCCCCGCCCCCGGAGCCGCGAGGCGAGCTCGAACAGCCGCGGCGAGAGGTACGCGCCGAGCGTCAACGCGCCGGCGAGGAAGACGATCGCCTTCGTCAACGGGGCGAGGATCGTCGCCGCCGATGCGCCCGCGCCTTCCGCGGCGGCCGCGATGACGCCCGTCACCGCCGAGAGGATGACGAGCCCGAGGACGTCGTCGAGGACGGCGGCTCCGAGGATCACCCGAGCCTCGGGGCTCGTGGAGCGGCCCAGATCTTCGAGCACCCTCGCGGTGATTCCGACGCTGGTGGCGCAGAGGGTCGCGCCGAGGAACGCGTGGAGGTAGATCGACGCGTCGGGCATCAGCCAGGCCGACACCCCCCACCCGAGGGCGAACGGCGCCGCGACGCCCAGCACCGCCACGAGGAGCGACGACGCGCCCACCTTCAGCATCTGGCCGACGGACGATTCCAGCCCGACGGAGAAGAGCAGGATCAAGACCCCGAGCTGCGAGAGCATGTCGAGGCTCGGATCGTGCTCCAGCAACTCGAGGCGCGCGAACCCCAGGAGACTCAGGTTCCCCAAGAGCACGCCGGCCAGCAGCTCGCCGAGGACCGCCGGCTGCCCCAGGCGCTCGGCGAGGTCGCCGCCGAGCTTCGCCGCGATCAGGATGACCGCGAGGGCGAGAGCCACGAATGCGACGGGATCTTCGTGCAACGCGGTCATGATAGCGTGCCGGTCGGGAGACCTCGCATGACGAAGACCACCCTCACGTTCGTCGCGATCCTCGCCGGGCTCGGCGTCCCGCCGGCCCGCGCCCAGGGGGACGACTTCTCCAAGGTCGAGATCGAGGCGACCAAGATCTCCGGAAGCGTCACGATGCTCACCGGCGCGGGGGGCAACATCGGCGTCTCGGCCGGCCCGGACGGGATCCTGATCGTCGACGACCAGTTCGCCCCGCTGGCGCCGAAGATCAAGGCCGCGCTCGCGTCGATCGCCCCGGGCGCCAAGCTCGCGTTCGTCCTCAACACCCACTTCCACGGCGACCACACCGGCGGCAACGCGACGCTGGGCCGCGAGGCGACGATCGTCGCGCAGGAGAACGTCCGCGCCCGGCTCGCGGCGAAGCCCTCGCCGAAGGAGGCGCTCCCCGTCGTCACGTTCCGGGAGAGCGTGACCCTCTGGTGGAACGGCGAGGAGATCGAGGTCGTCCACGTGCCGCACGGCCACACGGACGGCGACTCCGTGATCTTCTTCAAGAGCTCGAACGTCGTCCACATGGGGGATCAGTTCTTCAACGGAACCTTCCCCTTCGTGGACCTCGCCTCCGGCGGGGACCTCGCGGGGTACGTCAAGAACGTCGGCGACGTGCTCGCGCGCATCCCCGCGGGGGCGAAGATCATCCCCGGCCACGGCCCGCTCGCGACGATCGACGATCTGAAGCGGTTCCAGCGGATGCTCCAGACGACCGTCGAGCACGTGCGCAAGGAGATCGCCGCCGGCGTCTCGCTCGAGGACGCCAAGAAGGCCGGGCTTCCGGAGGAATGGAAGAGCTGGGCGACCGATTTCGTGCCGGTCGAGCGCTGGGTCGAGACGGTCTACACCAGCCTCGCGAAGAAGTGAGCCGCGAAGGATGCGCGTCCCGGTCCCGCTGCGCCGTGCTTACAAGCTGATCAACCACGGCCCCACGACGCTCGTCACCTCCGCGGCCGGCGGCCGCAGGAACGTGATGGCGGCGGCCTGGGTGATGGGGCTCGACTACGATCCTCCCCGGGTCGCGGCGGTGATCGCCTCGGGAACGTTCACCCGGCAGCTCGTCGAGGCGTCGGGGGAGCTCGTCGTCAACGTGCCGACCGCGGCCATGCTCGACACCGTCTACGCGGTCGGCCAGGCCACCGGAGAGGAGATCGACAAGTTCGCGGAGCACGGGCTCGCCGCGGCGCCCGCGTCGGTCGTGTCCGCCCCGCTGCTCGAAGGGTGCGCGGCGTGGCTCGAGTGCCGCGTCGTCCCCGAGCCCGCGATGCAGGAGCGGTACGACCTTTTCGTGGCGGACGTGCTCGCCGCCTGGGCGGACGATGCGTCGTTCGTGGACGGGCTCTGGCGCTTCGCCAGCGACGACCGCCGCACGCTCCATCACCTGTCGGCGGGGGTCTTCATGACGAGCGGCGATCTGGTCAAGGCGAAAAGCGCAACGTAGCGCTATCCTCCCCGCCGATGGCCGAGTCCCGGGCGATCGCGCACCCCGCCTCCCCCGTCACGTCCACGATCGGACGCAAGGCCGTCATGGCCGCCACGGGAATCGTCCTCTTCGGATTCGTCCTCGTGCACATGCTGGGGAACCTGCAGATGTTCCTCCCCGACCATGAGGCGATGAACCGCTACGGACGGCTCCTCCGCGAGCTCGGGCACGGCGGCGCGCTCTGGATCTTCCGCGCGGTCCTGCTGGGTGCCGTCGTCGCGCACATCGCCGCGGCCTGGTCGCTCACGCGCACGAGCCTCGCGGCGCGTCCGGTCGGCTACCGCGTGGTGACGCCGGACGCTTCGACCTATGCGTCGCGCACGATGCGATGGAGCGGTCCGATCCTCCTCCTCTTCGTCGTCTACCATCTGCTCCACTTCACGGTCGGCACCGTGCATCCGGACTTCGTGGAGGGGGACGTCTACCGGAACGTCGTGGTCGGCTTCTCGAGCTGGCCGGTGAGCCTCTTCTACGTCGTGGCGATGCTCGCTCTGGGCCTCCATCTGCGTCACGGGGTCTGGAGCATGCTGCAGTCGCTCGGCGCCTCGCATCCGAAATGGAACCGGCTCCGGAACGGAGCCGCGACCGTCTTCACCGTGATCGTCGTCCTGGGCTTCGTCTCCGTTCCGCTGGCGGTGCTCGCCGGCGTGTTGCGCTAGGACCCGCGATGGAGCTGCGCGCCGGTGTGCCGGACGGCCCGATCGAGACGAAGTGGGAGCGCCATCGCTTCGAGATGAAGCTGGTCAACCCCGCCAACAAGCGCAAGCATCGGATCATCGTCGTGGGGACGGGCCTCGCGGGCGGAGCGGCCGCGGCATCGATGGCCGAGCTCGGCTACGACGTCGCCGCGTTCTGCTACCAGGACTCGCCGCGCCGGGCGCACTCGATCGCGGCACAGGGCGGGATCAACGCGGCGAAGAACTACCAGAACGACGGGGACTCGGTCTGGCGGCTGTTCTACGACACGGTGAAGGGAGGCGACTTCCGCGCACGGGAGGCCAACGTCTACCGGCTGGCGGAGCTGTCGCTGAACATCATCGACCAGTGCGTCGCTCAAGGAGTTCCCTTCGCGCGCGAGTACGGCGGCATGCTCGCCAACCGCAGCTTCGGCGGGGCGCAGGTCTCCCGCACGTTCTACGCCCGCGGCCAGACGGGGCAGCAGCTCCTCCTCGGCGCCTACCAGGCGATGGAGCGGCAGATCGGGCTCGGGAAGATCTCGATGTACGCGCGCCACGAGATGCAGGACGTCATCGTGGTGGACGGCCGCGCGCGCGGGATCGTCGTTCGCGACATGGTATCCGGCGAGATCGAGTCGCACCTGGCCGACGCGGTCGTGCTCGCGACGGGGGGCTACGGCAACGTCTTCTACCTCTCGACCAACGCGAAGGGGTGCAACGCGACCGCGATCTGGCGGGCCCACAGGAAGGGAGCCGCGTTCGGGAACCCCTGCTACACGCAGATCCATCCGACCTGCATCCCGGTCAGCGGGGAGCATCAATCCAAGCTGACGCTCATGTCGGAGTCGCTGCGGAACGACGGGCGGATCTGGGTGCCGAAGACCGGCGGGGACCCGCGGCCGGCCGGCCGGATCCCCGAGGACGAGCGCGACTACTACCTCGAGCGCAAGTACCCGAGCTTCGGGAACCTCTGCCCTCGCGACATCGCCTCCCGCGCCGCGAAGCAGGTCTGCGACGAAGGGCGCGGGGTGGGCGCGTCGGGGCTGGGCGTGTACCTCGATTTCGCGGACGCGATCCGGCGGCTGGGCGAGGGGGCGGTCCGCGAGAAGTACGGGAACCTCTTCGAGATGTACGAGCGCATCACCGACGAGAACCCGTATCGCGTCCCGATGAGGATCTACCCGGCGGTCCACTACACGATGGGCGGCCTCTGGGTGGACTACGACCTGATGTCCACGCTCCCGGGGCTCCACGTGATCGGCGAGGCGAACTTCTCCGACCATGGGGCGAACAGGCTCGGAGCGTCGGCGCTCATGCAGGGGCTGGCGGACGGCTATTTCATCGTCCCCTACACGATCGGGAGCTACCTCGCGGCGAGCACCCTTCCACCCGTGAGCCGCGATCACGCGGAGGTGCGGGCCTGCGAGGCGGCGGTACTCGCGAGGACGAAGGCCCTGCTCGCGGTGGACGGGCGGCGGACGACCACGTCGTTCCACCGCGAGCTCGGAAAGCTGATGTGGGACCACTGCGGGATGTCGCGGAACGCGCGGGGGCTCACGCACGCGCTCGGGGCGATCCCGGAGCTCCGCGAGCGGTTCTGGCGCGAGCTGCGCGTCACCGGCGAGGGGGCGGAGCTGAACCCGTCGCTCGAGCACGCCGGCCGCGTCGCGGACTTCCTCGAGCTCGCCGAGCTGATGTGCCGCGACGCGCTGATCCGCGAGGAGTCGTGCGGCGGCCACTTCCGCGAGGAGCACCAGACCGAGGACGGCGAGGCCCGGCGGGACGACGAGAGGTTCTGCCACGTCGCGGCCTGGGAGTACCGGGGCGAGGGAGTCGATCCCGTGCGCCACGTGGAGCCGCTCGCCTTCGAGAACGCCCACCTCTCGACGCGGAGCTACAAGTAGCCGTGAAGGTCACGCTGAACGTCTGGCGCCAACGGAGCGCGGCCGATCCCGGGCGGTTCGTCACGTACGAGATGGACGCGGTCAGCCCGGACATGTCGTTCCTCGAGATGCTCGACGTCCTGAACGAGCGTCTCATGGAGCGTGGGGACGTTCCCATCGCCTTCGACCACGATTGCCGCGAAGGGATCTGCGGGACCTGCGGAGTGGTGATCGACGGGACACCCCACGGGCCGCGGAAGGCGACGACGACCTGCCAGCTGCACATGAGGTCGTTCGAGGACGGCGCCACGATCACGATCGAACCGTGGCGCGCCGCGGCGTTCCCTGTCGTGCGGGACCTCGTGGTGGACCGCCAGGCGTTCGACCGGATCATCCAGGCGGGAGGGTTCATCTCCGCGCCGACCGGCAGCGCGCCGGACGGGAACGCGCTGCCGGTCCCCAAGGACGACGCCGAGCGCGCGATGGATGCGGCGGCTTGCATCGGCTGCGGCGCGTGCGTCGCGGCCTGCCCCAACGCGTCCGCGTCCCTGTTCGTCGCCGCGAAGATCAGCCACCTCGGCGCGCTCCCCCAGGGGCAGGCCGAGCGCGACCGCCGTGTGATCGCGATGGTGGCGCAGATGGACGCCGAGCGGTTCGGCTCGTGCACGAACCATGGCGAGTGCGAGGCGGTCTGCCCGAAGGAGATCTCGCTCGAGACGATCGCGCGGATGAACCGGGACTGGCTGCTGGCGACGCTCCGCGACCGCGGCTGAGGCCTACGCCGAGCCCGGAGGCTGCTCCAGCCTGACGGCGTTCCCCGACGGGTCGCGCACGAGCACGCTCTCCGGCGTCGTCTCGAGCGTGAGCCCGGCCGCGCGCAGCCGGGCGGCCGCGGCCGCGAGCGCCTCCGTGCCCGGGAGCACGAGCGTGAACTCGCGGAGGCCGCGCGCTCCCTCGGGGGGCCGGGGCGCGCCCACGCCCTGCCAGGTATTCACCGCGACGTGGTGGTGATAGTCCCCGGCCGCGAAGAAGGACGCCATCTCCCCGTAACGCGTCGTGAGCGTCATCCCAAGATGGTCGCGATAGAAGCGCTCCGCCGGGGCGATGTGCGCGACGTGGAGGTGGACGTGTCCGAGGACCGTTCCGTCGGGGAGGCCGCTCCACGCGCCCTCGGTCCCCGCGTCCTCCTGGAGGAGGGCCTGCAGATCGAGCGGGAGCGTCGTCATCACGAGGTCCCCGCGCTCGCGCACCCACTCCTCCCGGGGGCGGTCGCGGTAGAGCTCGATCCCGTTCCCCTCCGGATCGGCGAGGTAGAGCGCTTCGCTGACGAGATGGTCCGACGCCCCCTGCAAGGGCTGGCGCAGCTCCGCGAGCCGCGCGAGCGAGCGCGCGAGCGCCGGGCGCGACGGGAGCAGCACCGCGAAGTGGTACAGCCCGGTGGCGCGGGGAGCGCGCTTCGCGTCCGAACGCTCGACGAGGATCAGGATGTCGCGCGAGGCCGTGCCGAGCCGTGCCACGTCCCCGTCCCGCGAGCGGACGCGGAACCCCAGGCGCTCCGTGTAGAAGCCGACCATGCGATCGAGATTCGCGACCGTCAGGCCGACCGTGCCCGGCACGGTCGCGTCGGGGAGCGGCTCGCGCGGCGTCACGGCAGCGGCCGCTCGAACCACTGGACCGTCCAGTAGCGATCGAACTTCCGCCCGACCTCCCGGTAGAGCCCGAGCGGCGCGAATCCCAGCTTCACGTGGAGCGCGACCGATGCCGGGTTCGGCAGGGTGATCCCCGCGTACGCGCGATGGAGGTCCTCGCCCGCGAGCGCCGCGAACAGCGCCTGGTAGAGCCGCGTCCCGATCCCCCGCCCGACCTTGTCCGGATGGAGGTAGACGCTCGTCTCCACCGAGGTCCCGTACGCCGCCTTGTCGCGGAACCGGCTGCTCGACACGTGCCCCGCCACGCGGCCGTCCTCCTCGGCGACGAGGAGGCGGTGCGGCCCCGTGGCCGCGTGGTGGCCGATCCACTCGCGCCGCGCGGCGACCGACACCGGCTCGAGGTCGAAGGTGACGGCGCCGGACCGCACGTAGTGGTTGTAGATGTCGGCGAGCGCTTCGGCATCGCCCGCAACGGCCGGCCGGATCAGCAACCCGCTCATAGTCTCCTGGGGTCTTACCCTACCATCTCGGGCGCGCGACGGCCCCGCGGCGTACGATGACGGTGATGAGAGGACGCATCCGCCTTCCCGAACGGTGTCCGACGCTGGGCGAGGAGATCGCCAACAGCGTCAGCCACGGCGTGGGCTTGCTGGCGGCCGCGATCGTCGTCCCCGCCCTGATCGTCGCGGCGGTGCGGCAGGGAGACGGAGGGTTCATCGTCGGCGCGAGCATCTTCGCCGGCTCGATCCTGCTGATGTACCTGTCGTCCACGCTGTACCACGCGCTCCCGGACGGTCGCGCGAAGCGCGTCTTCCGCGTGCTGGACCACGGAGCGATCTACCTGCTCATTGCGGGCACGTACTCCCCCTTCACGCTCGGCCTGATGAAGGGCCCGTGGGGCTGGACGCTGTTCGGGCTGGTCTGGGCGATGGCCGTCACGGGGATCGTCCTCAAGGCGCTGGGGCGGGCCTGGCATCCGATCCTCTCGACGGGTCTCTACCTCGCGATGGGGTGGCTGGGAATCGTCGCGTTGAAGCCCCTCTGGACCTACATCCCCCTCGACGCGCTCGGTTGGCTGGCGGTCGGCGGGCTGGCCTACACCGCCGGAACCGGCTTCTACGCGATGCGCCGCACGCGCTACGCTCACTTCGTGTGGCATCTTTTCGTCGTCGCCGGCACGGCGTGTCACGTCGTGGCCGTCCTGGCCTGCGCCAGCTGAACGCGGGGTCGATGAGCATCTCCTGGTGGCCGATGGTCGCCGCGGTCCTCCATATCGTGGAGGAGTTCGTCTTCCCCGGCGGCTTCGCGGAGTGGGATCGCAGCTACCGGCCCGCGTTCCGCAAGAGCATCACCTCGCGCTTTCACGTCTGGATCAACGCGCTCCTGCTGTTCGTATGTCTCGCGGTGGGCGCCGCCGGTCCCACGCCGAACGGCGTGGCCGGATGGCTCACGTTGTCCGCCCTGCTCGCCTCGAACGCCGTGTTCCACCTGGTGGGGACGATCCGCACGAAGCGCTATTCGCCGGGGCTCGCGACCGGACTGGGCCTGTACCTGCCGATGGCCCTCTACGGCTACCCGCACTTCCTGCGCACGGGACAGGCCTCGCTCGGAACGGCCGTCGTGGCGTTCGCGATCGGCGCCTCGTACCACCTCTGGGCGTCGATGGCGCACGCGCGCCGCGCCGCCGCGGCGCGATGATCCCCACCCAGCGGTTCACCGATCGCGTGGACGACTACGTCCGCGCGCGGCCGGGGTATCCGCCGGCGGCGATCGGGATGCTGGCGGATGTCCTCCGGCTCGACGGATCGCGAACCGTCGCCGATGTGGGAGCCGGCACCGGGATCTCCGCGGAGGCGCTCCTCGGTCGTGGGGCGAACGTGATCGCCATCGAGCCCAACGCGGCGATGCGCGCCGCCGCCGCCGCACGCCTCGGCGCGCGGGAGGGCTTCCGCGCGGTGGACGGGACCGCGGAAGCGACCACGCTCGACGCCGCGAGCGTCGACGCCGTGGTCGCGGCGCAGGCGTTTCACTGGTTCGATCGGCCGGCGTTCCGGCGCGAGTGCCTCCGCATCCTGAAGCCGGGCGGAGCCGTCGCGCTCCTCTGGAACGTCCGGCGCGTGGAGGCCTCGCCTTTCGATACCGCGTACGAGGCGCTCCTGCGCGAGCACGCGACGGACTACCTCGTCGTCCGGCACGAGAACGTGGTGGACGATGAGCTCGCGGCCTTTTTCGGGGGACCGCTCGAGCGCGGGGTCTTCGACAACCCGCAGCCTCTCGACCTGGCCGGCCTGCGTGCGCGGCTCCTGTCCTCCTCCTACGTTCCCGCGGCGGGGGACCCGCGATGCGAGGCGATGCTCGCCGCGCTCGAGGCGTTGTTCTCGGCCCACGCGTCCGGCGGGAGGGTCGTGATGAGCTACGACACGCGGGTGTACGCTGGCCCCCTTTCGGGGACGAGGTGACCATGATCGACCACGTCGCGCTCAACGTCTCGAATCTCGAAGCCTCCCGGCGCTTCTACGAGAAGGCCCTGGCCCCGCTCGGCTACGCCGCCGGCCCGGCCTTCCCGGACTGGGTCGGCTTCACGCGCGAGGGGAAGACCGATTTCTGGCTCGCCCGGCGGGACCCCGTCGGCGGCAGCGTCCACGTCGCGTTCGCGGCGGGCCGGCGGCGGGACATCGACGGCTTCCACGCGGCGGCGCTCGCCGCGGGCGGGCGTGATCATGGGAAGCCGGGGCTGCGCCCCGACTACCACGCCGACTACTACGGCGGGTTCGTCCTCGACCCCGACGGGAACAACATCGAGGCGGTCTGCCACAAGAGCGAGTGACCCGACGCGATCCGGTCGCCCGTCAATCGAGGTGGCCCCGCG
>DASRJG010000186.1:0-3897 GCA_035649595.1 Candidatus Polarisedimenticolaceae bacterium | reverse complement strand
CGTCCCAGCGCGCGATCCGGACCTCGGCTTCGGGGCGCTCGCCGAACAGGCTCGCGGCGACCTGCTCTTCCGTCGCCGTCACCGCGTGCGCGAGCTTCTCGTAGTCGGCGAGCTCGCGGATCAGCGCGAGGATCACGCCTGCGTCGGATGCGACCGCGGGGGCGATCGCGAGGCTCACGCGGCGCCCTGCAGGGCCGCCAGCAGCTTCGTCACGCTCTGCTTCGCGTCCCCGAACAGCATCAGCGTGTTGTCGCGGTAGCAGAGGGGGTTGTCGATCCCCGCGTACCCGGCGGCGAGGCTGCGCTTGAGCATGACGACCCTTCCCGCCTTCCAGACCTCGAGCACGGGCATCCCGTAGATCGGGCTGTGCGGGTCGTCCTGCGCGGCGGGGTTGACGATGTCGTTCGCCCCGATGACGAGGACGACGTCGGTGTCGCCGAGCTCGTCGTTGACCTCGTCCATCTCCTTGACGATCTCGTACGAGACCCCGGCCTCCGCGAGCAGCACGTTCATGTGCCCCGGAAGGCGTCCGGCGACCGGATGGATCGCGTAGCGGACCGTCTTCCCTCGCGCGGCGAGCGCGTCGGTGATCTCGCGCACCGCGTGCTGCGCCTGCGCGACGGCCATGCCGAATCCGGGGACGACGATCACGCTCTTCGCCGACCCGAGCAGCTCCGCGACCTCGGGCACGCTCGTCTCGTGCACGGGGCCCGCCGCCCCCGCTTCGACTGCGGCCGCCACCGGCGCCTGGGCGCCGAACCCGCCGAAGACGACGTTCAGGATCGACCGGTTCATCGCGACGCACATGATGTAGCTGAGGATCGCGCCCGACGCGCCGACGAGCGCCCCCGTGATGATCAGGAGGTCGTTCGAGAGCATGAACCCCGCGGCCGCGGCGGCCCAGCCGGAGTAGCTGTTGAGCATCGACACGACGACCGGCATGTCGCCGCCGCCGATCGCGGCGACGAGGTGGACGCCGAGCGCGAGGGCGATCGCGGTGACGCCGAGGAGGCAGAGCACCGCGGTCTCGTGCGACGTCGTCGCGAGCTGGACGCCGACGAGGACCGCGGCGCCGGCCAGCATCGCGAGGTTGAGCAGGTTGCGCCCGGGGAGGAGGAGCGGCCTCCCGCCGACGGTCCCGCGCAGCTTGAGGAAGGCGACCACCGATCCGGAGAAGGTCACCGCGCCGACGAGCACGCCGATCGCGATCTCCAGCTCGTGCGCGATCCCGCCGGTCTCCGCCGCCGGTCCTCCCCGGAGCTTCGTGACGATGCCGACGAGGACCGCCGCGGCGCCGACGAAGCTGTGCAGGACCGCGACCAGCTCGGGCATCTGCGTCATCGCCACGCGGGAGGCGAGCAGGGCGCCGAGCGCGGAGCCGATCGCGACGGCGGCGGCGAGCACCCCCGCCGTCGAGGGGGACGGGAGATTCGGCGCGGCCCCCGGCCCCCAGAGCGCGAGCGCCGTCACCGCCATCGCGATCAGCATGCCGATCGTGCCCAGCACGTTCCCGCGGCGGGCGGTGTCGGGCTGGGAGAGCCCGCGGAGGCTCAGGATGAAGAGGAAGCTCGCGACGATGTAGGCGACGCTCGGGAGCGACGGGCTCATCGGGTCACCGCCGGAACATCTTCAGCATGCGCTGGGTCACGAGGAAGCCGCCGGCGATGTTGATCGACGCGACGAGGACCGCCGCCGCGGCGAGCCAGGTGCCGAGGTCCACCCGCGGCCCCGCCGTCAGGAGCATCCCTCCGATGACGATGATCCCGCTGATCGCGTTCGTCACCGACATGAGCGGCGTGTGGAGCGCGGGGGTGACGTTCCAGACGAGGTGCCATCCGACCACGCAGGCGAGCAGGAACACGGTGAGGTGGGGGATCAGCGACGCGGGCGCGAAGGCGCCGAGGAGCGCGAGCGCCACCGCCAGGGCCGCCAGCCCCGCGCGCCGCGCCCAGATCGAGGGGGCGGGCTTCTCCGGGACGGGTGGAGGGGCCGGAGGCTTGACCGGAAGCGGGGCCGCGGCGCGGACCTCCGGCTTCGGCGGCGGCCACATGACCTTCCCCTCCTGCAGCACGATCATCGCGCGATGGATCTCGTCGTCGAGATCCGGCGCGAACGCACCGTCGCGGACGACCTCCTCGAGGAGGTTGACCACGGTGCCGGCGTACAGCTCGCTCGCCTGGCGCGCGACACGGCTGGTGAGGTCGGTCGCGCCGATGATCGTCACGCCGTAGCGCTCGACCGTCCGGTCGCGCTCGGTCAGCGCGCAGTTCCCCCCCTGCTCGGCGGCGAGGTCCACCACCACCGAGCCGGTCCGCATGCTGACGACGGCCCCGGAGGTCAGGAGCTTCGGCGCCGGCTTTCCCGGGATCAGGGCGGTCGTGATCACGATGTCGGCGTCCTTCGCGTGTCCCGCGATCAGCTCCTGCTCGGCCGCGAGGTACGCCTCGCTCATCTGCTTCGCGTACCCGCCTTCCCCCTCTCCGCGCTCGTCGAAGTGGAAGGTGATGAACTCCCCGCCGAGGCTCTCGACCTGCTCCCGCACCGCCTCCCGCGTGTCGAACGCGCGGACGATCGCGCCGAGCGACTTCGCGCACCCGATCGCCGCGAGCCCCGCCACACCCGCCCCGATCACGAAGACGTTCGCCGGGCGCACCGTCCCCGCCGCGGTGATCTGGCCGCCGAGGGCGCGGCCGTACAGCGACGCCGCCTCGATCACCGCGCGATAGCCGCCGATGTTGGCCATGGCGGAGAGGGCATCGAGCTTCTGCGCGCGGGTGATCCGCGGGACCGCGTCCATCGCGAGCACGGTCGCGCGCCGCCGGGCGAGCCGCTCGATCAGCTCCTTGTTCTGGGCGGGCCAGAGGAAGGAGATCAGACGCGCGCCCTCCTTCAATTGCTCGGGCTCGGACCCCTCCGGCTCGCGGACCTTGAGGATCAGGTCCGCCTCGCGCCAGACGGCGGACGCCCCCTCGACGATCCTCGCGCCGGCCTCGACGTAGGCGTGGTCGGTGAACGCGGCCTCGGTCCCGGCGCCGGATTCGACGAGGACGTCGAACCCGAGCTTGACGAGCTTCGCCGCCATGCGCGGGACGATCGCCACGCGCCGCTCGCCGGGGTGGATCTCCTTCGGGATGCCGGCGCGCAGCTTGGGTGGCTTCTCCTCGCTCATGAGCCGCGCATGGTAATCGAAAGGCGCGATACTGTGCCCGGATGCCGACCTTCGAGTCCAAGGCGAGCCTTCCGGTCTCCGCCGCCGAGGCGTTTCGCTGGCACACGCGCCCCGGAGCGTTCGAGCGGCTGGCGCCTCCGTGGGAGCGGGTCGCGGTCGTGGACGGGGCGGGTCGGATCGAGGACGGCTCTCGGGTCACGCTGCGGATCGGCCGGCCGCCCGCGGCGATGCGGTGGGTCGCCGTGCATCGCGAGGTGGAGGAGGGGCGGCGGTTCCTCGACGTCCAGGAGTCCGGTCCGTTCGAGCGGTGGGTCCACGAGCACCGGTTCGAGGACCGGCGCGAGGGCGGCTCGCAGCTGACCGACCGGATCAAGTTCGCGCTTCCGCTCGGCGCGGCGGGGGAGCTCGTGGGAGGGGCCGCGATCCGGCGGCGGCTCACGCGTGCGTTCCGGTACCGGAGGCAAGTGACCGCCGAGGACCTGGCCCGGCACGCGCCGCGACTCGGCGAGGCGAAGCCGGTCGTCGCGATCACGGGCGCCTCGGGAATGCTCGGGCGTCAGCTCGCCGCCTTCCTCGGCGCGGGGGGGTACGAGATTCGCCGCTTCGCGCGCGGGCGGACCGCGCGCGACGGGGAGATCGCCTGGAACCCGGCGACGGGGCGTCTCGACCACGAGGGGCTCGAGGGGATCGACGCCGTCGTCCACCTCGCGGGGGAGAGCCTCTCCGCC
>DASRJG010000185.1:0-8545 GCA_035649595.1 Candidatus Polarisedimenticolaceae bacterium | reverse complement strand
TGATCGGGGCCCCCGACGCGAGTCCCTCGCTGCGCGCGGCGCTCTTCGATCCCGAGTGGCCGGTTCGCGCGATGGCGGCCAAGGCCCTCGGGAGGATCCACGACGTCGAGTCGATCCCCGGCCTGCGCGCGGCGCTGATGGACCGCGATTGGTGGGTTCGCGCGAACGCGGCCGTAGCGCTGCGGCGGCTCGGCCCGTCGGGGATCGACGCGCTGGAGGGGGCGCTGGCCGACGAAGACCCGTACGCGAGGCATCAGGCCTGCCTGATGCTCGAGGAGGCGGGGGTGCTCGACCGGCGCGTGGCCCAGCTCGTCGCGCCGGGCTCAGCGGGCGTCGCGGCCGAATGGGTCGTGGCGCGTTTCGTGGAGAGCGGTCTGACCGGCCGGCTTCGAGAGATCGCCGCGACGCAGGCGGACGAGCGCGTCCGTCTGGAAGTCGCCCGGCTGCTCGGCGCGCCGGCGGCGGCGGAGAGCGCCCGATGAGTGTGATCGGCCTGCTGCAGGACGCCATCGTCGGGTTCAACGTCTTCGTCCTCGGCTACTTCCTCGCGTTGAACACGATCTACCTGATCCTCTTCCTCCTCTCGCTGTTCGAGGTTCTCCGGTTCGTCCGCCGGACGTTCTTCTCCGACTACCGGCAGATCATGCAGTCGGAGATGACGTGGCCGATCTCGGTCCTGATCCCCGCGCGCGACGAGGAGAAGACGATCGTCGAGACCGTCCGGTCGCTCCTGATGATCAACTACGGGGAGTTCGAGGTGATCGTCGTCAACGACGGCTCGGGGGACGCCACGCTCCGCCGCCTGGCCGACGCCTACGAGCTCCGGCGGACGGACCGCCCCTACCGGCGCGTCCTCCCGACGGGTCACGTGCGCGGGATCTACGGCTCGCTCGCGCATCCGAATCTGCACGTCGTGGACAAGGAGCACGGCGGGAAGGCGGACGCCCTGAACGCCGGAATCAATCTCGCGCGTTACCCGTTGTTCTGCTCGATCGATGCGGACTCGGTCATCGAGGACAATGCGCTGCTCCGCGTGGTCAAGCCGTTCATGGAGCGGCCGGAGGAGACCGTCGCCGCCGGCGGGATCGTCAGGATCGTCAACGGCTGCGAGGTGCGGGAAGGGCGCGTCACCCGCGTCGCCCTTCCCGACCGGGCGCTCCCCATCCTTCAGGTCGTCGAGTACCTGCGGGCCTTCCTCACGGGGCGCGTCGGCTGGTCGAACCTCCAGTCGCTCCTGATCATCTCCGGCGCGTTCGGCATCTACCGGAAGCGCGAGGTGCTGGAGATCGGCGGCTACACGCACGATACCGACACCGAGGACCTCGATCTCGTCGTCCGTCTCCACGAGCACATGCGGCGCGCGAAGCGGCGCTACCGGGTGGTGTTCGTGCCGGATCCGGTCTGCTGGACGGAGTGCCCCGAGACCCTCGCCGTCCTCGCGCGCCAGAGGAACCGCTGGCACCGCGGGCTCCTCCAGACCCTCTGGATCCACAAGCGCATGTTCCTCAATCCGCGATACGGGAGCGTCGGGCTCTTCGCGTTCCCGTACTTCGCGGTCTTCGAGCTGCTCGGTCCCTTCGTCGAGACGTTCGGGTACGTGGCGGTCGTGGTCTCGTATGTGCTCGGCATCCTCGACGTGCCGTTCTTCCTCATGTTCGTGGCCGTCGCGTTCCTCTACGGGACGTTCCTGTCGATCGCCGCGATCCTGCTGGAGGAGATCTCGTTCCGGCGCTATCCGGGGTGGACCGACATCGCGAAGCTGCTCGCGTACGGGATCCTCGAGAACTTCGGCTACCGGCAGCTCCTGTCCGCGATGAAGGTCAAGGCGTTCTGGGACGCGATCCGCCGGCGCCGCGCGTGGGGCCGGATGCAGCGCCGCGGATTCCGCTCCGAGGCCGTCTCCGCGTCACGGTGAGGGAGGGCCCGCCGCGGGCCGGGGGTCGCCGAAGGTCGTCTGGGAGGGGAAGTCCGCGAACAGCGCGTACCCCGCGGGGTAGGGCGCGCTGTGGAACAGCACGGCCCGATGGCGGGGGGAGGCGGAGAGCCAGGACCGGACGGGTCCGGCGTCGGACTCGCTCTCCACCCGCACGCCGATCGCCGCCGCTCCGGTCCGCTCGGCGGCGCGCACCACGCGCTCCGACTGCCCCGCCGCGTCCACCGGGACGTAGATCACCCGCAGCGCCAGGTCCCCCGAGAGCGCGCGGAAGTACCGGGCGGGGGCGTCGTAGTAGCGGAGCGGCCCGACCCCTTCGAAGTCCTCGACGACGAAGATCTCCGCGGTGTCGAAGAGCACGGGGCGGTCTCCGATGACCGCGTCGGATCCCTCGCGCCGGACCGGCGCCGAGCCGATCAGCACCCCAGGCGCGTCGTACTCCAGGAGATCCCCGACGAAACGGTCGCACGGAAACCAGACGTCGACCCCGCTGCCGGCGAGATCGAAGGCCGCTCTCATCTTGTCCGGGGTGTCGCCGCATCCGACCACGAGCCGCACTCCCGCGCGACGCGCGGGCTCGACGAGCGCGGAGATCCCATGCGTGTCGATCACGAGCCCGACGTCCCCCCGAACGAGCGTCGTCGGATACTGGATCTTGTCCTCGAGCACCTCGTACCGGAATACACCGTCCCGGTCCGGAGCGAGCCAGCGCTCCCCTTGCCGCGCGACGAGCGTGCCCGTCAAGGGGAAGACCTTCACCTCCGTCGCCGCGAGGAGGTCGCGAAGCCGCGCGCCCTCGTGCCAGCCGAGGAGGGCGTCCCTCGTCACCGCGCGCCCGCGTCCGTCCCACGCGAGCTGGTACGAGAGCCAGTCGCGCACGGTCCGCTCGACCTGCGCGCCGACGGAGGACCCGGGCGGCACGACGATCCTGCTCCTCCCGAGGACGAACGACCGGATCCCGGGCGCGAGCCCAGGCCCGCGGCGGATCGCGGCGTCGCCGAAGCGGGGCGCGAACCGCCGCTCAGCGATCGCGTCGTAGACGCCGGCCTTCCAGGAGGCGGACGCCGCACGCGCGCGGGCGGACGCTCGGAAGAACGCCGCGGCCGCGTCGGCGCCGCAGCGGTCGGCGGTGAACGCCAAGGCTTCGCTCGCGAGCAGGATCCGCGCCGCGTCGGCGCCGGGGCCTTCTTCGAGGATCGGCTCGAACGACGCCCGAGCGCGGCACAGAGCGTCCTCGTCGCCGGTCGCGACGGCGAGCAGCAGCCGGCGCTCGGCCTCGGCGAACGCGTCGTCGTAGCGCCGCCCGCCGTAGACGTCGATCAGCTCCTGGCGCAGCGCGGGAGGCTGATGGTCCCAGAAGCACGGCCGGCAGACCTCCCCGGCCTCTCCACGACCCGGCCCCGGGCTTCGTGCGGCGCAGGAGGCGAGGACGACCAGTGCGAGGAGCATCGAGCGAGGCGAGGGCACGCCCCATTGCATCACGAAACCCGGATCGGCTCCTGGCGTACCATCCGCCTCGAGTGACCGCGCTCGCCGCACGCTTTCCCTCGATTCGCCCCGCGGAGCGTCGGGCCGTGCTCTGGGCCTTCCTCTACTTCTTCGCGATCCTTTGCGCCTACTACATCCTCCGGCCGCTCCGCGACGAGATGGGGATCATCGGCGGCGTCAAGAACCTGCCCTGGCAGTTCACCGGGACGTTCGTCGTCATGCTCCTCGCGGTGCCGGTCTACTCGGCCGTCGTCGCCCGCTTCCCGCGACGGACGATCATTCCGATCGTCTACCGCTTCTGCGCGATCAATCTGCTCGCGTTCCTGCTCTTCGACCGTGCGGGAGTCTCCCCCGTCTGGATCGCGCGCGTCTTCTTCGTCTGGGTGTCCGTCTTCAGCCTGTTCGTCGTCTCGATCTTCTGGAGCTTCATGGTCGATACGTTCGGCCAGGCCCAGGGGAAGCGTCTGTTCGGGGCCATCGCCGCGGGCGGATCGCTCGGCGCGATCGCCGGCCCGGCCCTCGCGGCGGCGCTGGTCAGGCCCTGGGGACGTCCGGCGCTCTACGTCGCGTCGGCCCTTCTGCTCGAGGGGGGGGTCTTCTGTGTCCGCCGGCTGGTCGCGTGGGGCCGCACGGCCGAGGCCGAGGACGCGGGCCGCGCTCCGGACCGGCCGGTCGGGGGCGGCGTCCTGGCCGGCTTCCGTCTCGCGCTGGCCTCGCCCTACCTGCTCGCGATCTCGGGGATGATGCTCGCGTACACGGTCACCTCCACGGTGATCTACGCCGACCAGGCCCGGATCGTCTCCGCTTCGATCGCCGATCCGTCGGCGCGGACCGCGCTGTTCGCGACGATCGATCTCTGGGTGAACGTCGTCGCGCTCCTCCTGCAATCCCTCGTCACAGGCTGGGTCCTGACCGCGCTCGGGATCGCGGCGGCCCTGTGCGTCCTTCCGATCCTCACCGCGGGGGGGTTCCTGGGGATGGCCGGCGTTCCGGGGCTCGCCGCGCTCGTCGCCGTTCAGATCGCGCGGCGCGGGACGCAGTACGGTCTCGAGAGGCCCTCGCGCGAGGTCCTCTTCACGGTCGTCTCGACGGAGGAGAAGTACAAGGCCAAGGCGTTCATCGACACGATCGTCTTCCGAGGCGGCGACGCGGCGTCCATCTGGGCCTACGACGCGGTCCGCAGCCTCGGGCCGCCCCCCGCGGCCGTGACAACGGGTATGCTCGTCGTTTGCGCGGCATGGATCGGGCTGGCGATCGTCGCGTCGCGCCGCCATGCGGTCCTGGCTTCGGAGAGGAGATCCAGATGAACCGGAATCGAAGGGCGTTCGTCAAGACGGCAGCCGCGGCCGGGGCGGGGGCGGCCCTCGCGGCGGCGCTGCCGCGTCTCGCCGAGGCCAAGCGCGCCGCGCGCGCCTCATCGCCGAAGAAGATCCTGATCCTGGGAGGGACGGCCTTCCTCGGTCCGCAGGTCGTGGATGCCGCGCGGGCGCGCGGCCACGTGCTGACCCTCTTCAACCGGGGCAAGACGAACCCGGGGCTCTTCCCGGACGTCGAGAAGCTCCGGGGAGACAGGGACGGCGACCTGAAGTCCTTGGAGGGGCGGTCCTGGGATGCGGTCGTGGACACGTCGGGATTCGTCCCCCGGTTGGTGACGATGTCGGCGTCGCTCCTCGCCCCCAACGTGAAGCAGTACGTGTTCATCTCGACGATCTCCGTGTTCGCCGAGGGGATCAAGCCGCAGACGGCGGAGAACGGCCCGCTGGCGACGATGCCGGACGAGACGAGCGAGGACATCGGGAAGTACTACGGCGCCCTCAAGGCCGCGTGCGAGCGCGCGGCGGAGAGCGCGATGCCGGGCCGTGCCTGGAACGTCCGGCCCGGGTTAATCGTCGGCCCGGGGGACAAGACGGATCGCTTCACCTACTGGCCGGTGCGGCTCGCGAAAGGCGGGGAGGTCCTGGCCCCCGGTGATGGGACCGATCCCGTCCAGTTCGTCGACGTCCGCGACCTCGGAGCCTGGATCGTGCTCGGGATCGAGCGCGGTCTTGTCGGCGTCTACAACGCGGTCGGCCCCGAGACGAAGCTGACCATGAAGGGCATGCTCGACGGCATCAAGGCGGGCGTGGGCGGCGATGCACGATTGACCTGGGTCCCCGCGTCGTTCCTCGAGAAGAAGGAGGTCCAGCCGTGGACCGATCTCCCCGTCTGGGTCCCCTCGAACGACGGCCAGGAAGGGTTCACGCAGATCGATTGCCGCAAGGCGATCGCCGCTGGCCTGACGTTCCGTCCCGTGGCGGCGACGGCCAAGGACACGCTCGCCTGGTTCCGGACGCTCTCCCAGGACCGGCGCGGGACGCTCGGCAAGGCGATCTCGTCCGACAAGGAGAAAGAGCTCCTCGCCGCGTGGCACGCCGAGGAGCGGGTTAAGATCTCGGGAACGAAGGGCTGATTCGGGACGGGCATCGATGGACTGGGGTCTCTCCAACAGGCTCTCGCGTATCCTCCGCGCGCCCCGCGGCCGCACGGTCATGCTCGCCGTGGATCACGGATACTTCCTCGGCCCCACGTCGGGGCTGGAGCGGCCGCGAGCCGCGATCGAGCCGCTTCTCCCGCACGCCGACTCGCTCATGGTCACGCGAGGGGTCCTACGGACCTCGGTTCCCGCGGGCTCGGGCGTCCCCATCGTGCTTCGGGTATCGGGCGGGACGTCGATCCTGCGCGAGCTGTCCCGCGAGGGGTTGACGGTCGCGATGGAGGACGCCGTCCGTCTCGACGCGTCCGCGGTCACGGCGTCGATCTTCGTCGGGTCGGAGGGGGAGCGCGAGACGCTGCTCAACCTCGCCAAGCTCGTGGACGCCGGCGAGCGTTACGGGATCCCGGTGCTCGCCGTGACCGCGGTCGGGAAGGAGATGACGCGCGACGCGCGCTACCTGGGGCTCGCGTGCCGGATCGCGGCGGAGATCGGCGCCCGCTTCGTCAAGACCTACTACTGCGAGGGGTTCGAGGATGTCGTGGGCGCGACGCCGATCCCCGTGATCATCGCGGGAGGCAAGAAGACCCCCGAGCGCGAGGCCATCGAGCTTGCGTGGAAGGCGATGCGATCGGGCGCCGCCGGGGTGGACATGGGGCGAAACATCTTCCAGTCCGATTGTCCCGTCGGGATGATCCGCGCCGTGCGCGCCGTGGTCCACGACGACGCCTCGATCGCCTCCGCCGCCGCGATCTACGAACAGGAGCGTTCCCCGAGGTCGCGATGAGGGCGGCCGTCTACTACGGCAACCGCGACATTCGCATCGAGGATCGCCCCGCGCCGCGTGCGGGGGCGGGAGAGCTGGTCTTCCGCGTGATGGCCTCCGGTGTGTGCGGGAGCGACGTCCTGGAGTGGTACCGGCTCGCGAAGGCCCCCGTGGTCCTCGGGCACGAGGTGTCCGGCGTGGTGGAGGAGGTCGGCGCCGGGCTCGCGGGGTTCGCCGCCGGCGATCGCATCGTCACCACGCACCACGTCCCGTGCGACGCCTGCCGCTACTGCCGCGCGGGGCAACATCCGGTCTGCCGGATGCTGCGCACGACGCATTTCGATCCGGGGGGGTTCGCCGAGCTGATCCGTCTTCCGCCGCCCCACGTCGCACGAGGCACGTTCGCGGTCCCCGCGCACGTGTCGTTCGAGGAGGCGTCGTTCGTCGAGCCGCTCGCCTGCGTGGTCCGAGGTCAGAGGGTCGCCGGTGGCGCCGCGGGCAAGACCGTCGCGGTCCTGGGATCGGGAATGTCGGGCCTCCTGCACCTGGCTTGGGCGAAGGCGCAGGGGGCGACCCGGCTCCTGGCGTCGGACATCCATCCGTTCCGCTTGGCGGCGGCGCTCCGCGCCGGCGCCGACGTGGCGATCGATGCCCGCAAGGAGGACGTGCCGGCGCGCATCCAGGAAGCGAACGACGGACGTGCCGCCGATCTCGTCGTGGTCGCGACCGCCGCGCTGCCGGCGCTCGGGCACGCGATGCGCGCGGTCGATCGGGGCGGGACCATCCTCGTCTTCGCCCTGTTCCCGCCGGGGATCACGTTCCCGTTCCCCGTCCACGAGCTCGGCGCGGACGGGATCGCCGTGGTCTCTTCCTACGCCGGGCCGCCCGACGACATGCGCGCCGCGCTCGACGCGATCGCCGCGGGGAAGATCGACGTCTCCTCGCTGATCACCCACCGGTTCGGCCTGGGAGACACCGCGGAGGCGTTCCGGCTCGTCGAGGAGGCGGGCGAGTCGCTGAAGGTGATCGTCGAGCCTCAGCGCTGACCGGCGCCCTCCTCAGCCGGCGATCTGACGCTTCAGCGCCGCGACGTCGTCGGGACGGGGCACGCCGAACCAGGCGTCGAGCACCACGCCGTGGGTGTCCACGACGATCGCCGCGGGGATGAACGGCACCTTGGCCAGCGGGTCCGGATTCGGCCGCTTGTAGCCGTACACCGGGAAGGGATAGGCCGCCGTCACCTCCCCGGGGGCCGCGGCGTTGGCGTCGAGCCGATCCGTCTGCACGCCGATCACGCGCACGCTCTGCGCCGGGGGCGTGGCCCGGAGCAGCTCGTTCCACTCGGGGATCGTCTGCTTGCAGGCCGGACAGGTCGAGGAAAAGACGAGCAGCAGGGTCTTCGACTCCCCGCCGCCGAAGGCGATCGTCTCGGCGGAGCCCGAGTCCGCGACGACCGGGAACGGCGCGACGACGTCCCCCTTCTTGAATTGCGGAGGCGCCGACGCCTCGGCCATGTGCGACAGCTGGCTCGTCAACGATCTGTTCTTCAGCGTGAGCGCGATGACGAGGGCCGCCAGCGCGCAGCACGCGACGACGAGGAATGTCGTGAACCAATCGACCCGCTTACGAGTTTCGTCCGTCATCGCCCCACCTTCACCACGAAAGCCGCCGCGGTGTCCCCCGCGGCGCAGCCCACGAACAAGCCGTACCCCCCGCCCGCCATCTCCAGCTCCTCGATCAGCTCGATGATCAGCCGCATGCCGGTGGGAGCCTGGGGATGGCCGAAGATCAACGACGAGCCGTAGTTGTTGAACCCGTCGATCGTCAGGCCGAGAGTCTTGGCCAGGTACACGTCGTTCACCGCGAACGGGTTGTGCGTCTTGATCGC
>DASRJG010000184.1:0-6317 GCA_035649595.1 Candidatus Polarisedimenticolaceae bacterium | reverse complement strand
TGGCGGGCGCCCTACGGTGGCGCGGCAGCCGCGACCGACCCCACCGGCCCTGCGAGCGGCACGGTCAAGGTGGAGAAGGGGGGCTGGTGGGGAAGCAACCGCTTCGTCGCCCGCTCCGCGTACCGTCACTTCGAGGACCCGCCCGAGTACGGCGACCATCACATCGGCTTCCGGGTGGTGACGCCCGAGCCGTGACGAGGAGCTCATGGATTCACTCTTGAACGCCATCGCGATCCGCACGACGCTCCGCCCCGGCGACCTCGGGACGATCGTGCGCATGCACGGCGAGATCTATGCGCGCGAGCACGGCTTCGATCCCACCTTCGAGGCGTACGTCGCCGGACCGCTCGCGGAGCTCGCTCTCAGGGAGTCGCCGCGCGAGCGCCTGTGGATCGCCGAAGCGGCGAGCGGGATCGTCGGCTGCGTCGCGATCGCCGCCGCCGACGACCGGACCGCGCAGCTCCGTTGGTTCCTGGTGGACCCCGCCCATCGCGGCGCCGGGATCGGCTCGCTGCTCGTCCACGAGGCCGTCGCGTTCGCGAAAGAGGCGGGCTACGACACGGTCGTGCTGTGGACGGTCGGCGCCCTCTCGTCCGCGGCGCGCATCTACGCCGCCGAGGGGTTCGTGCGGACGGAGGAGCGGCCGGGGCGTCGATGGGGCGCGGACGTCGTCGAGGAGAAGCACGAGCTCCAACTCCACGGTGGCCGCTAGCTTGTTGACGCTTCGAAGGTAAGTATTTCTGGTCTAAAGGTTTAGCTCCGAATCGGCCGTACGCGTCACGCGTGCGTCCGCGCGGGCGCCGCGACCCCGAATTCCGCCCTCCGAACGCCCCGCTCCCTACATCGCCCGGCGGCTGTCAACAAGCTTGCGGCCACCGCGGGGGGAGCCTAGGTTCTGCGGCGCCCTGCAAGGGGGATCGGAGGTCTCGTCGTGGACAAACCCACCGTCGGCGGCTCCGCAGTCGTCGCCCGGTTCGCGGACGGGCGCGTGATCAAGGGGACGACCCAGGACTTCGCGCCGCAAAAGCCCATGTTCCACCTCTACGTGCGGGAGGACGCCGGGGCGCGCGGCATCGCGGTGAAGATCACCGCGCTCAAGGCGCTGTTCTTCGTCAAGACCTACGACGGCGACTCCAAGCACGTCGAGGACCTGGACGTCGCGAGCGCGAAAGGCCCCGGGCGAAAGATCGTGGTCACCTTCGCCGACGGCGAGGTGATCGCGGGGTTCACGACCGGATACAGCCGCGACAAGCAGGGGTTCTTCGTGATCCCCGCCGACCCGGGGAGCAACAACGCCCGCGTCTACGTGGTCACGGCGGCGGTCAAGAAGGTCGCCTGGGCGGACGACCCGGCGACGAAGCGGCCGGTCGCCTGACGATCACTTCTTCGCCGCTTCGAAGTGGAAGTGGACCTCCATCGTCGGATGGGGCCACGATTTCGGGAGCGGG
Source organism: Candidatus Polarisedimenticolaceae bacterium (assembly GCA_035649595.1). GTDB lineage: Bacteria > Acidobacteriota > Polarisedimenticolia > Polarisedimenticolales > DASRJG01 > DASRJG01. The sequence continues at coordinate 4,869 of DASRJG010000184.1, read as the reverse complement.
GCGAACGGCGCGGCCTTCCGGACCGCGGCGACAGCGGCGTCGTCCCAGGGCTTGAATCCGGTCAGCATGTTGTCGCGGAGACCCGCGAGCGAGCCGTCGCGGGCGATCTGCGCGATGAGCACGGTCTTCTTGCCCGCCGGCGCCCCCGGCGGCGCCTTCCACGCCTTCAGCACCCGCGCGGCCGCCTCCTTCTGGTAGGCGGCGTCGGTGAACGCCGGCGTGAAGTAGGCGGTGAACCGCGGAACGGGGCCCGCGAGGAGCAGGAAGGCGAGGACGAGCCCGACGGCGTGCACGGATCCACCATAGCCGGGGGCCCCGGACCTTGACAAGGCGCCGGCTCCGTGTATCCTTTCATCCGAATATGCGGATGGATACATGACCAAGCCCCCGGCCCTCTTCGGCCAGATGTCGGTGCTCGGCGACCCGATGCGCAGCCGCCTCCTGCTCGTCCTGGAGCGGAACGAGCTGACCGTCGGGGAGCTGTGCAGCGTGGTCCAGGCGCCGCAGTCCACGGTCAGCCGCCACCTCAAGGCGCTCTCCGACGCCGGGTGGCTCTCCTCCCGCGCCGACGGGACGAATCGCCGCTACGCGATGGCGGCCTCGGGGCTCGACGCACCGCTGCGGGCCCTGTGGCTCCTGGTGCGGAAGGAGACGGCGGGGACGCTCGCCGCCCAGCACGACGAGCGCAGGCTCGGCCACGTGCTGGCGGCGCGCCGCTCCCGCTCCGAGGAGTTCTTCCGCGCGGGCGCGGCGCAGTGGGACCGGCTCCGCGACGAGCTCTTCGGCCGCCGCTTCTTCATGCCGGCGCTCCTCGGCCTGCTCGACGAGGACGCGGTCGTGGCCGACCTCGGCTGCGGCACCGGGCAGGCGGTCGATGCGCTCGCGCCGTTCGTCTCCCGGGTGATCGCCGTGGACGCGTCCGCCTCGATGCTCCGCGCGGCGAAGAAGCGGCTCGCCGCCCACGCGAACGTCGATCTCCGCCTCGGGACGCTCGAGGCGCTCCCGGTGGACGATGCCTCGCTCGACGCAGCGACGCTCTTCCTCGTCCTCCACCACGTCGCCGATCCGTCGGTCGCGCTCGGCGAGGTCGCCCGCGCGCTGAAGCCGGGGGGGCGCCTGGTGCTCGTGGACATGCTCCCGCACGACCGCGACGAGTACCGGGCGCAGATGGGCCACCTCTGGCTCGGCTTCGCCGAAGCCGACGTCGAGCGGCTGCTCGGCGAAGCGGGCTTCGGCGGCGTCCGCCACGTTCCCCTCCCCTCCGATCCGCGGGCCAAGGGGCCCGCGCTGTTCGCCGCGCGCGCGGTCCGCCGCGCGTCGGCCTCACGTCACGCACGATCCGCATCCAGGAGAAGCTCATGAGCCGCACCGTCGCCGATTCGATCCACCCCTTCGCCGCCGCCGCGAAGGCCGGCCGCACGCCGCACAAGGTCGCCGATCTCTCGCTCGCCGAGTTCGGACGCAAGGAGATCCGCCTCGCGGAGCACGAGATGCCGGGACTGATGGCGGTCCGCAGGAAGCACGCCGCCGCCAAGCCCCTCGCCGGCGCCCGGATCATGGGCTCCCTCCACATGACCGTGCAGACCGCGGTCCTGATCGAGACGCTGGCCGACCTCGGCGCGGACGTGCGGTGGGTCTCGTGCAACATCTTCTCGACGCAGGACCACGCGGCGGCGGCAGTCGTCGTGGGCCGGCCCGAGACCGGCGGCACGCCCGCGGACCCGCGCGGGATCCCGGTCTTCGCGTGGAAGGGGGAGACGCTCCCCGAGTACTGGTGGTGCACCAGCGAGGCCTTGATGTGGCCGGACGGCGGCGGACCGACCCTGCTCGTGGACGACGGCGGCGACGCGACCCTCCTCGTGCACAAGGGGGTCGAGTTCGAGACCGCAGGCAAGGTGCCGTCGTTCGACGCGGCGAGCGACCCGGAAGAGTGGGGAGTGATCCTGGACCTGCTCCGCGCGGAACTGGCCGCGAGCCCCTCCCGCTGGCGGAGCGTCGCGAAGGACCTGCGCGGTGTCAGCGAGGAGACCACGACGGGCGTCCACCGCCTCTACCAGATGATGGAGGCCGGGACGCTCCTGTTCCCCGCGATCAACGTCAACGACTCGGTCACCAAGAGCAAGTTCGACAACATCTACGGCTGCCGCCACTCCCTGCCGGACGGCCTCGCGCGCGCGACCGACACGATGCTGGGGGGGAAGGTCGCGGTCGTGCTCGGCTTCGGCGAGGTCGGCAAGGGCTGCGCCCAGGCGCTCAAGGGCCAGGGGTGCCGCGTGGTGATCACCGAGATCGACCCGATCTGCGCGCTGCAGGCGGCGATGGAGGGGTACCAGGTCGCGACGCTCGAGGACGTCGTCACGACCGCGGACGTCTTCATCACGGCCACGGGCAACAAGTCGATCATCACGGCCGACCACATGGCGCGGATGAAGGACAAGGCGATCGTCGGCAACATCGGCCACTTCGACAACGAGATCGACATGGCCGGGCTGAAGAAGACCCCCGGGATCCGGCGCGTCAACATCAAGCCGCAGTACGACGAGTGGATCTTCCCCGATGGGCACTCGATCCTCGTGCTCGCCGAGGGGCGGCTGCTGAACCTGGGGTGCGCCACGGGCCACCCGAGCTTCGTCATGTCGGCGTCGTTCACGAACCAGGTCCTCGCCCAGCTCGAGCTGCACCTCCACAACGACAAGTACGAGCGGAAGGTGTACGTGCTCCCGAAGGCGCTCGACGAGGAGGTCGCCCGCCTTCACCTCGATCACCTGGGCGTGCGGCTGACCCAGCTGACCCGCGAGCAGGCGGAGTATCTCGGGATCCCGGTCGAGGGGCCGTACAAGCCCGATCACTACCGGTACTAGCGCGCGCCTCCGGAGAGCTTGCGCACGGTGTCGCGCAGCGCGGCGATCGTGAACGGCTTCTCCAGCACCGGGCGGCCGGAGGACTCGAGGAACTTCCGCGAGGTGGGATTGGCGACGTCCCCCGTCGCGAACCCGAGCCGAGCCTCGAGCTCCGGCCGCTGCTCCCGGATGTAGCGGAACAGGCCGCGCCCGTCCACGTCGGGCATGCGCAGGTCGCTGACGACGGCGTCGAACCCGGCGCCGGTGGAGAGGCGCTTGATCGCCTCGCGGCCGCCCCGCGCGGTCTCGATGCGGAAGCCTTCCCCCTGCATCGCCTCCTCGACGAACTCGAGGACGGCCGGATCGTCGTCCACGATCAGGACGGAGAGCGCGGCGGCGATCGCCTCGGGGGCGCGCTCGGCCGGCTCCGCGGTCGCGAGCACCGACGGCGGCGCGACGGGGAGGTTCAGCGTGAAGCGCGTGAACTGCCCCGGCTCGCTCTCGACGCGGATCTCCCCGCCGTGCTCGGCGACGATCCCATAGCAGATCGAGAGCCCGAGGCCAGTCCCCTTGCCGACCTCCTTCGTCGTGAAGAACGGCTCGAAGATGCGGGAGCGGACCTCCGGCGGGATCCCCGGGCCGTTGTCCTCGACGACGAGATCGATCCCGCCCTCGACGGCACGCGTGGTGAAGCCGATCCGGTCGCCGTGCCCCGAAGCCTCGATCGCCTGCTCCGCGTTGACGAGCAGGTTCAGCACGACCTGCTGGATCTGCTGCGGGTCCGCCCAGGTCGCGGGGAGGCGCGGGTCGAGGCGCGTATCGACCGCGATCTTCTCGGTGCGGAGGTGATAGCTCCGGAGCGACAGGGTCTTCTGTACGACGTCGTTCACGTCGAGGCGCGCGCGCTCCGGCTTCTGCTTGCGCGCGAACGCGAGGAGGTTCTGGACGATCTTCCGCGAGCTCTCCGCCGCGGCGGCGAGCATCTCGAGCTTCTTCTGGATCGCGGGATCGCGGTTCCTCTCGGCCAGCAGCCCCGCGTACCCGAGGACCACGGTCAGCGGGTTGTTCAGCTCGTGGGCGACTCCGGCGACGAGCTGCCCGACCGCCGTCATCTTCTCGGCGTGGACCAGCGTCTGCTGCGCGCGCGAGAGCTCCTCCGTGCGCGCGACGACGCGCCGCTCCAGCTCCCGCCGCTCCTCCTCCAGCTCGGCCCGCGTCTTCTCCAGGTCCTCCGCCATCCTGTTGAACGACCGGGCCAGCTCGCCGATCTCGTCGCGGGAGGAGGCCTCGACGCGGACCGACACCTCGCCCCGCGCGATGCGGCGCGTCGCCTCGACCAGCCGCGAGAGCGGGCGCCCGACGATCCGCACGATGACGAGCCCGAGGCCGATCGCGAGCGCGAGCAGCGCGGCGCCGACCGCGGCGATCTGCTCCTGGATCCTGCGGGTCCGGGCGGTCGTGCGCGCGGTGGAGACCGTCAGGCGGACCCGCCCGATCTCCCGCCGCGCCGCGACCGCGCCGCGATCGAGGGCGAACGCGCTCTCGTCCTTCGCCGAGCCGGCCTGCGCGGTGGCGACCGCACGCTGGACCTCGATCGCGCCGGCGGATCCCGGCCGCGCCTCGCCGACTCGGGCGACGACCCGTCCATCCCGCGCGAGCACGGCCGCGTCGAGCACGTCCACATCCGCCCGCGCGGCGGTGAGCAGCGCGGTGAGGGCGTCCGCGTCGCCCGCGAGCAGCGGCAGCTCCGCGTTCGCCGCGAGCGTGGAGGCGAGCAGCTCCGCCCGCTCCCCCAGCTCCCGCAAACCCTCGTCGCGCACCGACCGTCCGAGGTAGACGCCGACCCCGGCCGCGATCGCGATCATCGCGAGCGACAGCGGCGCCGCGAGGCGGAAGGCGAGGCTGCGGGTGAGGGCGGCGATGCGGCTCATGGCGTCGGGAACACCGTGCGCGCCCGTTCGATCAGCTCGGCGGGGACGGGGAGGCCGATGTGCTCGGCGGTGGCGCGGTTGATGAAGAGGTCGAGACG
>DASRJG010000183.1:0-14440 GCA_035649595.1 Candidatus Polarisedimenticolaceae bacterium | reverse complement strand
CGAACGAGAACATCATCCCCACCACGACCGGCGCCGCGCGCGCGGTCGGGAAGGTCCTTCCGGAGCTGCGCGGGAAGCTCGACGGGATCGCGATGCGGGTGCCGGTCCCCGACGGGTCCACGGTGGACCTCGTCGCGCAGCTCGAGCGTCCCGCGACGGTGGCGTCGATCAACGAGGCGATGAAGCAGGCCGCCGCGTCGCCGCCGCTCGACGGGATCCTGGAGTACTGCGAGGACCCCATCGTCTCCTCGGACATCATCCAGGACTCCCACTCCGCCGTCTTCGACTCGCTCTGCACGCGGGTGCTGGGGGACCGGTTCGTCAAGCTGATCGCCTGGTACGACAACGAGTGGGGGTACTCCTGCCGGGTGGTGGACCTGATCGGCAAGCTCGCGGCCCTATGACGCGCTCCGGCCTTGCGCGGTCGTGCGCCGCCGCGTAAAGTTCCGGTGTCATCCGGAGCGGCCCTCCCGAGAGCGGAGGGTCCGGCAACCTGGGAGGGCAACCCAAGGCGCCTACCCGTCGCGGCGACGCGGCGGGGATGAGGGTTCGGCGGCCGGTGCCGCCCGATCAATCAAATGCCCGGCGCGGAGGACCCGCGCTCTCCGGGTGTCTTCTTCGGTACGGAGGAGGCACCATGCATCCCGACCATCACCTCTGGAAAAACGGCCGTCTCTTCTGGATCGCCTTCACGGTGCACCTCCCGGGATGGCGGAAGGAGCGGATCCGCCGGTCGCTCGGGACGGCGGACGTCGAGGAGGCACGGCGCCGTCGCGACGTCCTCCTCTCGAGGCTCGCGGACGACTCGGCGGTCACCCTCTCCCTGCGCTACGCACGGGTGGCGAGGGTCGCATGAGCGGCTTCCCGTATCTCTCCGAGGACGACGAGCAGGGACGGGCCCGCATCATCCCGCTGCCGGAGCACGGCAGCCGCCACGAGCTGCAGCTCCTCGCGTTCGACCGCGTGAGGGAACGGCGCAGGCCCCTGACGCTCGTCTTCGGCCCCGGGGATGCGCTCGACTTCGACGAGAACGGCGGCAGCCTGCGGGCGGCGACGGCTCAGTAGGCCTTCGCGAAGTGGACGCGCCGCTCCGAGGGGCGTCCGCAGCGGACGCAGCGCCCCGTCTCGCTCGCCCCGTCGAAGGTGATCACGCGGATCGTGGCCTTCGTCTCCTCGTGGATCGCGGTCTCGCACGCGCCGTCGCCGCACCAGTGGGCGAGGAGGAACCCTCCCGGGCCCTCGAGCTTCGCCTTCATCTCGTCGTAGCCGTCCACGGCCAACGTGGAGGCGTCCCGTCGCGCCCGCGCGGCCTCGAGGAGCTCCCGCTGGATCTCCTCGAGCAGGGCCGGCACGGCAGTGGGGACGTCGCCCGTCGGGACGAACGACTTCGCCCGGTTCGTGCGCTTGACGCAGCACACGGAACCCTTCTCGAGATCCTTCGGGCCGATCTCGATCCGGAGCGGGACGCCGAGCATCTCCCACTCGTTGAACTTGAAGCCGGGGGAGAGGTTGTCGCGGGCGTCGAGCTTCGCCGCGACCCCGGCCCGCTTCAAGGCCCCCTCGACCCCCTCTGCCGCGGCGAGGATCCGCTCGACCGGATCGGTCCCTTTCCAGATCGGGACCACCACGACCTGGACCGGCGCGAGACGGGGCGGGAGGACGAGCCCTTGGTCGTCCCCGTGCGCCATCACGATCGCGCCGACGAGCCGGGTCGAGACTCCCCACGACGTGTTGTAGGCGAACCGCCAGTCTCCCGACTCGGTCTGGAACTTCAGGTCGAACGCCTTGGCGAAGTTCTGTCCGAGGTGATGGGAGGTCCCGGCCTGGAGCGCGCGCCCGTCCTGCATGAGCGCCTCGATGCAGTACGTCCGCTCCGCCCCCGCGAACTTCTCCTTCTCGGTCTTCCGCCCCCGCAGGACCGGGACCGCCATGTACTCCTCGGCGAAGGTCGCGTAGACGTCGAGCATCCGGCGCGCCTCCTCCTCCGCCTCCTCCGACGTCGCGTGCGCCGTGTGCCCTTCCTGCCAGAGGAACTCGGTCGTGCGGAGGAACAGCCGCGTGCGCATCTCCCAGCGAACGACGTTCGCCCATTGGTTGATCAGGAGCGGGAGGTCGCGGTACGACTGCACCCACTTCGCGAACATCGAGTAGATGATCGTCTCGGAGGTCGGGCGGATGATGAGCTCCTCCTCCAGCGCGCTCGCGGGATCCACGACCAGCTTGGCATCGTCCCCCGACCCCGACGCCCGCAGCCGCGTGTGCGTCACGATCGCGCATTCCTTCGCGAACCCCTCGACGTGCCGCGCCTCCTTGGCGAGGAACGACTTCGGGATGAACAGCGGGAAGTACGCGTTCTGGTGCCCCGTGTCCTTGAACATCCGGTCGAGGACCCGCTGCATGTTCTCCCACAGCGCGTACCCGTGCGGGCGGATGACCATGCACCCCTTCACGGGCGAGTAGTCTGCCATGCGCGACTGCGTGACCACGTCGGTGTACCAGCGCGCGTAGTCCTCGGAGCGGGGGGTGATGAGCTTGGCCATCGCGTTCCTTTCGCCGTAACTCTTCGGCATGGAGCCGGAGGAAGCCGCGATTATAGGAGGCGGGTCCCCGGAGCAACCAGAGCGCAAGCGTCTCCGCTGGTTCGTGCTCGAGGAGGGGGCGTGGATCCTCGCGGCGTTCGCCGCGACGGTGCTCGTCACCCGGCTCGTCGCGGCTCGCGGAGGAGCGTGGGCCGCCGCGGCCCCCGGCATCGCCCTCTTCGGGTTCCATGGCCTGGTGGGCCTCCACGTCGTACGGGCGGACGGCGCCAAGCTCCCGGGCTGGCTGCGGCTCGACCGGCACATCGCGCTGTGGGGCGCGGCGGGGGGCGCGGCGTTGCTCGCCCTCAACGCCCTCTACGGTGCGGTGCTCGACGCCCTCGGCGTGGTGCCCCCGGACGTCGCGGCGGAGCTGCGCGCCATCGTCCCCGAGGGGGCCCTCCTCCTCTGGGCCGGTCTGCTGGCGCCGGTCGTCGAGGAGCTGTACTTCCGCGGCCGGCTCCTCGAGGCCCTGGACGATCGCCTGGGCCCCGCCTGGTCCGGGGCGATCACCTCGATCGGATTCGCGGCGGTTCACGGCATCCGGGAGTTCTTCCCGGCGTACCTCGCCTTCGCGGTCGCGCTGCTCTACCTCCGGCGCCGCACCGGGGGGCTCGCGGCGCCGATGATCGCGCACGTCCTCAACAACGTGTTCGCCCTGTACGGCGGCTAGGCCGTCACCGGAGCGGGACGAACCGCACCGGAAGCACGGCGCGGCGGGAGACGCCCGACGCGCCCCGGGTGACGACGTAGAGCTCCTGCGCTGCGGCCCCCAGCGGGATGATCAGCCGGCCTTCCGGGCCGATCTGCTCGAGGAGCGCGGGCGGCGTCGCGACCGGGGCCGCGGTGACGACGATCGCGTCGAACGGCGCCTCCTCCGGCCATCCGAGCGCGCCGTCGCCGACGCGCAGCGTGACGTTCGCGATGCCGACGCTCGCGAGCGTCCGCGCGGCGCGCGCGGACAGCTCCGCCTCGAGCTCGACCGACCAGACGTGCGCCGCGCAGGCGGCGAGGACGGCGCCCTGGTACCCGCAGCCCGTTCCGATCTCGAGCACGCGCGAGGCCGGCGACAACCCGGCGAGCTCGGTCATCAGCGCGACGATGTACGGCTGCGAGATCGTCTGCCCGCGTCCGATCGCGAGCGGAGCGTCGTCGTACGCTTGCTCGCGCACCTCCTCCGGAACGAAGCGCTCCCGCGGGATCGTCCGCATCGCGCGGAGCACCGCCGGGTCGGTGATCCCGCGCGCGACGATCTGCTCGTCCACCATGCGGGCCCGCTCGGGAGACCACCCGACGCCGTCGAATCCGGCCATCCGACTCTCGCTTCCTAGACGTGCAAGGTCTGGGAGCATTATGTTCTAGCTGTGCAATCGCCGTGGCGTCTGAAGGTGGGGCTCGCTCTGGGGGGAGGCGCCGCGCGCGGGATGGCCCACATCGGCGTCCTCAAGGGGCTCGTCCGCGAGGAGATCCCGATCGACATCATCACCGGCACGAGCATGGGCGCCGTCATCGGCGGCGCCTTCGCCGCGACCGAGGACGTGGTCGAGATCGAGCAGAAGGTCCGGGCGCTGCTCCGGAGCGAGGAGTTCCAGCGGACCCGGGTCTCGTTCCTGCGGGAGACCAAGCGCAGCCGCGGGCTCTTCTACTCGGTCGGGAACCTCGTCCGCCGCGGGATCGTGTACGGCGTCTCGTCGATGCGCCCGTCGTTCCTGTCCGCCGAGCAGTTCGCGCGGAGCCTCGGACGGATCCTGCCGGACGTGGAGATCTCGGAGACGCCGATCCGGTTCGCGGCATCGGCGGTCGATCTCGAGGCGGCCGAGGAGGTCGTTCTCTGTCACGGGCGTCTTCGCGAGGTCGCAGCGGCCTCGGCGGCAATCCCCGGGATCCTCCCCCCGCGCCGCCTGCACGGCCGCCTGCTGATCGACGGCGGGTGGGTGGACAAGATCCCTGTCCTCCCGGCGTTCCGGCTGGGGGCCGACGTCGTGATCGCCGTGGACATCTCGGCCGACCTCGAGGTCGTCCGCACCTACGTCCGCGGGATCGACATCGTGCTCCGCGCCAACACCATCCGCGACGCGGTGATGACCGCCCTCCATCGAAGGCTCGCGGATTTCGTCATCGAGCCCGCCGTGCGGAAGATCCACTGGGCCGACTTCGACTCCGCGGATTTCTGCATCGCCGCCGGGGACAAGGCGGCCAGCGAGGCCGCCCCCGCGATCCGGGAGCTGTTGCGCCAGGAGCAGTTCCGCTCCATCGTGCGTCCGCCGGCCGGGAAGCGAATGGCGGAGCGTTACCTCGCCGCCGATCCGCAGTTCGCGGTCGAGTGAGCGAGGACACGCGATGACGCGACCCGTCAAGGTGGTGCTCGCCTCGGCGGGCGTGCTCGTCGCCCTCGCGGTGGCGGCCGCGGTCGCGCTCCCGCTGCTCGTCGACGCGGAGCGGCTGCGCCCGCGGGTCGAGGCGGAGATCGGGCGCGCGCTCGGCCGGAGGGTCTCGCTCGGGCACCTGTCCCTCTCGGTCTGGAGCGGTCTCGCGCTGCGGGCGGAGACGCTGCGCGTGGGGGAGCCGGTGACCGGGAGCGCGTCCGGCGCGGTCATCGTGGAAGGAGGAGAGACGGCGGTGCACGTGGCCTGGCTGCCGCTGCTCCGCCGCGACGTCCAGGCCCGGTCGATCACCCTGCGGGACGCGCGGATCAGCCAGGACGGCGTCCCCCTCGTCTCCGACCTCCACGTCCGCAGCAAGCTCCGCCTGGCCCCCGACGGAAGCATGGAGAGCGGAGGCACCGTGGAGGGCGCGCTCGACGCCTTCACGGCGCGTCCTCGAATGAAGACCGAGTTCGCCGCGATGCTCCACGGCGGCACGCTCGAGCTCCGGTCGATCGACGCCACGGTGGGCCCGATGCGACTGACCGCCAAGGGGACCGTCTCCGAGATCTCCTCGGAGTCCCCACGCGTGTCCCTCGACGGCTCCGCGCAGCTCGCGCGCTCTCGGGTCGACGGCACGTTCGAGCTCCGGATGACGCCGCAACGCCCCTCCGCCACCTTCGAGGTCTCCGCCCCGCTGCTCGACGTCGACGAGATCATGACCGCGGTGTCGGGGTTCGCGGGGAACGCGCCGCCGGCGCGCGCCGGATCGATCCTCGCCCCTCCGGCCGCGGCCGCGGAGCGCACTCCGCCGGCCGGCGGGCCGTCGTTTGTCCGGCGGATGGACGCGTCCGGGCGGGTCCGCGCGGCGCGCTGCGTGGTCCACGGGATCGAGATGACCGACCTGTCCACGCGCGTCGCTCTCGAGCGGGGGGGCGCGCGCTTCGACGAGACCGCGTTCTCCCTCTACGGCGGGCGCGCCCGGGGCACGATCGCGGCCCGGCCGTTCGAGCCCGAGATCCCGTTCACGCTCGAGCAGTCGGCGGAGGGGGTCGCGATCCGCCCTCTCCTCGCCGCGCTCGCCCCCGCTCAGGCCAAGACGGTGGACGGCCGCGCCTCGCTCGACCTCCGGGTCACGGGGCGGGCCGGTGGACGCGCCCTGCTCGCCTCCATGAACGGCGCCGGTCAGCTCGCGATCCGCGACGGGCGCATCGCGAGCATCGGCGTGATCAAGCAGGTGATGAAGGCGATGGAGATCGCGGGCGCGAAGGGGTTCGCGAAGGACGAGACGCCGTTCGAGCACCTGTCGGCGCATTTCGATCTCCGCGACGGGGTCGCGACGACGAAGGACCTCGAGTTCCGCTCTCCCGACCTGGACTTCGACGGCGGCGGTACGGTGGGGCTCGGCGGCGCGGTCAAGCTCGACGTGCTGGCGTCGTTCTCGAAGGTGGTCAGCGCCGACCTCGTGGCGAAGACGCGGGCGCTCGAGGTCCGGCAAGCGCCCGACGGGCGGGTGACGGTCCCGCTGCAGATCCGGGGCACGATCTCCGAGCCGCGGGTCCAGCTCGACCTCCAGAGGGTTCTCAACGAAGGGTTGGTGCGCGAGCTCAAGAAGCAGGGGACGAAGAGCTTGCTCAACAAGATCCTGGGGCGGTGACATGGCGCGAGAGCACGTTCATCTGATCGGTATCGGCGGCACCGGCATGGCGTCCCTCGCCGGCCTTCTCCATCAGGCGGGGTGCCGGGTCACGGGCTCCGACGGGCCGATCTACCCGCCCACCTCGACGACCCTCGCGGCGATGGGGATCACCGTCCACGAGGCGTACGACGCCTCCCACCTCCGTCCGGCCCCCGACCTCATCGTCGTCGGGAACGCGATCAGCCGCGGCAACCCCGAGGTCGAGGAGATGCTCGACCGCCGGCTGCCGCACGCGTCGATGGCCGCGACGATCGAGAAGAAGTTCCTGGAGGGGCGGCACTCGATCGTGGTGGCGGGAACGCACGGCAAGACGACGACGACGGCGATGCTCGCCTGGGTCCTCCATCACGCCGGACGGGACCCCGGGTTCCTGGTCGGAGGATCGCCGAAGAACTTCGACGCCCCGTACCGGATCGGCGGCGGCCCGGCCTTCGTCATCGAGGGGGACGAGTACGACACGGCGTTCTTCGACAAGGGGCCCAAGTTCATGCACTACCGCCCCGACACCGCGCTGATCGGCACCGTCGAGTTCGACCACGCCGACATCTACCGGGACGAGGCGGAGGTGAAGAAGGTGTTCCGCTGGCTCGCGAACATCGTTCCCCGCCGCGGGCTGATCGTCCGGCACGAGGACTGCGCGGCGACGGTGGAGGTGACCGCGAGCGCGCAGGCGCGCGTCCAGGGATACGGGCTCGACGCGGGCGTCTGGCGCGCGGAGGCGATCACGCCGTCCCCCGAGGGGGTCGCGTTCCGGATTCTGCGCGACGGGAGGCGGTTCGCCGAGGCGCGGCTCGCGATCTCGGGCGAGTACAACGTCCGCAACGCCCTCGCCGTGACCGCGGCCGCGGTCGAGCAGGGGCTCACGGCCGAGGAGATCGCAGCCGGGCTCGCGACGTTCGCGGGGGTCAAGCGCCGCATGGAGATCAAGGGGGAGGTCGGCGGGGTCCTCGTGCTCGACGACTTCGCGCATCATCCGACCGCGATCGCCGCGACCCTGCGCGCCGTGCGCCAGCGCTACGGACGCCGGAGGATCTGGTGCGTGCTCGAGCCGCGCTCCTGGTCGCTGCGGCGCAACGTCTTCCAGGCGCGCCTCCCGGCGGCCTTCGACGATGCGGACGAGGTCGTGCTGGCCGAGGTGTTCGGGGCGGAGCAGCTTTCGCCCGAGGAGCGGCTCGATCCCGAGGCGCTCGTGGCCGACCTCGCGCGGCGGGGCCGCCCCGCGCGGTTCCTCCCCGGCGTGGACGCGATCGTGGCCCACCTCGCGGGGCACGCGAAGCCGGGAGATGTCGTCGCCGTCCTCTCCAACGGCGGCTTCGGAGGGATCCACGGCAAGCTGCTCGAGGCGCTCGAGCGGCGGCTGTCGTCGTCGGGATCGAAGAGATAGAACGGGCCGGCGGCCCATCGCCGCCGGCCCGGGCCGGCTCCCGTGTGAGGGGGGATCGGGAGCAAGCCAAAGAATCGCGCGTTCAGTGCTTGTCGTGGCCTCGCGGCTTCGCCTGGCCAGAGCCGTTCCCGCGCGGCGACGCCGACTCGCGCCGCGGCGCCGGAGCCTGGCGCTGCGAGCCGCCTCTGGGCTGCTCCATGCGCGGCGCCGGCCCGCCGCCGCGTTGCGGCTCGATCCGGGCGGGTGCCCGCTGCGGCTCGATCCGGCGCTCGACGCGCGGACCCTGCTGCGTGCGGCCGCGATCGACGCGCGGCTCGCGCCACTCGGGCTGGCGCCCGCGCGGCGCATCGGCCTGCGAGCGTTGCTGCTGCGGCGGCTCACGGCGCCCCTCGGCCTGGCGGACGCGCGGGGCGGCGTCGCGCGGCGCGTCCCGCCGCGGCGAGACGATGGCGCTCTCTCGCCGCTGCGGGATCGCCTCCTGCCCGCGCGTTTCGCGCGGGCGCGACATTCGCTGGTACAGCTCGCGGACGTCGTCACGGGTCTCCGAGCGCCGGGCATCGGCTCCGCCCCCCTGCGAGGACGGGCGCGACGGCTGCCGCGGGTCCTGAAGGATCCGCCGCGGACGCCCATCGCCGACGCCGCGCTGCCCGCCGACGCGCGGGGAGACCAAGCTGCCCTGCGGGGAGCGCGCCTCGGGCAGGCGGGCCTTCGGCGCCCCCGGGAGCGGCCGCGCCCGCTCGCGATCCTGCGGGGCCGCGGCGCGTTCGTTCCGCCGTGCCTGCCACGAGCGCTCGTAGAGGCGCTCCTGGACGTCGCGAAGCTTGCGCTCGGGCCTGCGGCTCGCATCGATCGGGCTCAGGCGCGCGCCGCGGTCGTTGGCCACCTCGCGGATCGCGCGGTCGCGCCAGTCCCTGGACTGCGCGATGCGGCCGGGGTCGATGCGCGGCGCTCGCGCCACGACGGTCGCCTGACGCAGATCGTTGCGGACGCTCGTGATCGGCACCGCGTAGCGCCTGACGTTCGTCACGTGGATGTTCGTGTAGTTGACGAACGTCCAGCAGCCCGGGTCGTAGTAGCCGTAGTAGTACGGACCGCCGACCCAGCCCGGGCGCCCCCAGTAGTCGAGCGGCGCCCAGCCGACGTACAGCGAGCCCCACGACCAGGACACCCAGGCGCCGGCGAACACGTGCCCGGGGATCCAGCACCACCCGTGACCGCCGATCCACTGCCAATTCCCATAGTGGTACGGCGCCCAGCCCCACGGCTCGTAGGAGACCCAGAAGTAGCCGCCGGGGCCGTAGGCCCAGTAGCCGTCGCTGTAGGGGCGCCAGCCGGGGGCCACTCCCACCGGATACCAGACCTGCCCGTAGTCGGGGACGACGACCCAGCGGCCCTGCGCGGACAGCTCGCCGTAATACGGCCGGACCTCGGAGGGAAGATCCCCCTCGTAGTCGCCTTCGTCGTACCGGTCGTGCGCGCGATACGAATCTTCGCGCGATCCGCACCAGCGATCGAACTCGTCCCCGCGGAGCGCGCTGTAGGCGCGCGGCGTGTCCGGCGCGGAGCCGTTGAGGACGACGGTCTGGCTTCCCCCGCGCACGAGCACCGAGCTCTCGTCGCCGACGACTTCCGCGACACCGCGCAGGGAGGCGACATGGGTGCCGCCGCGGTCGTCGACCTCGACACGGAATTCGCCGTCACCGAGCAGATAGACCGAGGCATCGCGCGTGTCCACGCGGAACTCGTCCTTCTCCGGGACCTGCGAGACGATCCGGATCGCCCCCTGGCGGAGCGCCAGCACGACGTTGTCCTCGTAGCGCGCGCCCGCGTCCGGGAGGGACTGGAACAGGACCTCCGTGGCCTCGTCCACGCGGACGATGGAGCCGCCCGCGAGCTGGATCTCGACCCGGTCGCCCCCCTCGGTCCGGAGGGCGTCCCCGGGGAAGATCGGCGCATTGACGCCGACGCGGTCGTGCTGGTCCCGCTCGCCGTCGGCGCGGATGATCGAAGCGCCGCCGTCGGAGTACCGGATGCGGCCGTAGGCGCCGGACTGATACCCGTCGCCGTAGGCGTCTTCATCGGCGGCCTGCGCGAACGCCGCCGGCGCGAGCGCGCCTGCGAGCGTCACGGCCGCGGCGATGAGGATCGTGCGCATCTTCGTCATCGTGTCCTCCCGGGGAGATCCCCCTCAGGGACGACACGTCCTTCTGCACCGGGCGTGCCATGCGGAGCGACGGGAAAAACCCGCTCGAATCGTCCGGCGCCCTGTCCTCGGCAGAGCACCCGCCGTCATCCCCGGGGGACGCTCGCGTTGACGCTCGTTCGACGCCGATGCTACCGTCGCACCATGGCGCTCCGGCCGATCGTGCTCTACCCCGATCCGGTTCTCCTCACGCCCACCGCGCCGGTCGAACGGATCGACGACGAGATCCGCGCTCTCGTCCGGGACATGGTCGAGACCATGCACGCCGCGCCCGGGATCGGTCTCGCCGCGAACCAGGTCGGCGTGGGGAAGCGGGTGTGCGTCGTGGACCTCTCGGTCGGGGAGGCCCCGGGAGATCTGCTCGTCCTCATCAACCCGCGCGTCGTGGCGACCTCCGGCGCCGAGATCGGCGAGGAGGGGTGCCTCTCGTTCCCGGACATTCACCTGGACATCGAGCGGCCGTTCGCCGCGACGGTCGAGGCGACCTCGCTGGACGGCACGCCGGTGAGGGTCGAGGGCGAGGGACTGCTCGCGCGCGCGCTGCAGCACGAGATCGAGCACCTCGACGGGCGCGTCTTCCTGCAGAACCTCTCGCCGCTCAAGCGGGAGCTGATCAAGCGGCAGATCAAGAAGCGCATCAAGGCGGGAGACTGGGGGGCGAGCGTCGAGCGCTCCCACGCTCCGTGAGGGTCGTGTTCCTCGGCACGCCGCCGACCGCCGTGCCGTCCCTCGAGGCCATTCTCGCCGCCGGGCACGACGTCCCTCTCGTGGTCACCCGGCCGGACCGCCCCTCGGGCCGGTCGGGGGCGCTCCAGCCTTCGGCGGTCAAGCGCGCCGCCGCCGGCCGCGGCCTCGCGGTGCTCCAACCGGAGAGCCTTCGCGGCCCGGAGACCGCCGCCGCGATCGCGCGGGAGCGGGCGGACGTCCTGGCGATCGTCGCTTACGGCCGCAAGCTTCCGGCGGCGATGCTCCGCTCGGCCCCCCTCGGTGCGGTCAACCTTCACTTCTCTCTCCTCCCGGCCTACCGCGGCGCGGCCCCGGTCGCGTGGGCGCTCGCGCGGGGGGAGACGTCGACCGGCGTCAGCACCTTCCTGCTCGACGAGGGGCTCGACACCGGAGACCTCCTCGAGCAGGTCCGGCTCCCGATCGAGCCTGGCGAGCACGCCCCGGGGTTGCTCACGCGCCTCGCGGGGGTCGGGGCGCCGGCGCTCGTGCGGACGCTCGACGCTCTCGCATCGGGGACGGCGCGCGCGACGCCGCAGGACCACGGGCGCGCGACCACGGCTCCGCTCCTTCGCCGCGACGACGGCGCCTTCGACGCCGCGTGGAGCGCGCGGGATCTCGAGGGGCGCGTCCGGGGGTTCGATCCCTGGCCCGGCGTGTGGGCGCAGAGACAGGGGAGCCGGCTCCGGATCACGAGTGCGCGCGCCCTCGACGGCACGGTCACCACGAGCGTGCCGGGAACGGTTCTCGCGGAGGGGGAGAGGATCTGCGTCGCGTGCGCGTCGGGGACCGTCGCGGAGATCCTCGCCGTCCAACCGGAGGGGCGACGCGCGGTCAGCGCGCGCGAGGCGCGCAACGGACGGCAGCTCCTCCCCGGAGACCGGCTTGAGCCCCCTCGACCCGCGGCGTGAGGCCTACCGGATCCTGAGCCGCGTGGACGAGGCAGGCGCGTTCGCGTCGGTCCTCCTCGAGCGGAGCGGGCGCGAGCTCGGCGACCCTCGCGACGTCGCCCTCCTGACGGAGCTGGTGCTCGGCGTGCTGCGCCGTCGCGCCGCGCTCGACCACGCGATCGCCCGGGCCGCGTCGCGGCCGCCGGAGGAGATCGATCGCGGCGTGATGACCGCGCTACGCCTCGGTGCCTACGCTCTCCTCGTCCTGGACCGGATCCCCGACTTCGCGGCCGTCGACACGTCGGTGAGGCTGGTTCGCGAGGCGGGCGCGGCGAAGGCGGCCGGGTTCGCGAACGGGGTCCTTCGACGCATCGCGCGGGAGCGCCGGGACCTCCTGCCCCCCGCGCCGGTCGCCGGGGACGTCGAGGCCTTGGCGCTCTACCACTCGCACCCGACGTGGTGGACCCGGCGCGTCGTCGGGCGCATGGGCTGGGAGCGCGCCGAGAGTCTGCTCCGCGCCGACAACGAGCCGGCCGCGACCGTGCTCGCGCCGTGGCCGCGCTCCTGCTCGGCCGCGGAGCTGGCCGCCGCGCTGGAGGGGGAGGGGGTGGTCACCGAGCCCTGCCGCTTCGTGCCGGCCGCCCTGCGGGTGACCTCCGGCGTTCCCCAGTCCACGCGCGCCTTCCGCGACGGCTGGTTCTGGATCCAGGACGAGGCGTCGCAGCTCGTGGTCACGCTGTTCGGTGAGACGGCCGGTCCCGCGGTGGCCGACCTGTGCGCGGCGCCGGGAGGGAAGACGCTCGCGCTCGCGGCGCGGCTCTTGCCCGGCGGACGGATCGTCGCCGTCGATCGCCGCTTGGCGCGGCTTGCGCGGCTGCGCGCGAACCTCGCGCGCGTGGGCGCCGGGGGCGTGGACCTGCTCGCGGCCGATCTCACCCGCACGCCGCCGCTGGCGGGCGCGTTCGACGACGTGCTCCTCGACGCGCCGTGCAGCGGCACGGGGACGCTGCGGCGGCATCCCGAGATCCGATGGCGCCTCGCGCCGGACGACATCCCCGCCCTGGCCGCGCGCCAGCAGCGGCTTCTCGAGAGCGCGGCGACGCTGGTGGCGCCGGGAGGACGGCTGGTCTATGCGGTCTGCTCCCTGGAGCCCGAGGAAGGCGCCGGCGTCGTCTCGGCGTTCCTCGAGTCCCATCCGGAATTCGATCCGAAGGGAGCGGCGCTCTCCACCTCGCCGCTCGACGACGGCCTCGACGGGTTCTTCGCCGTGCGGCTGCTCCGTCGCGCGAATTGGCATTAGGATGCCCCCTCACGGAGGACCGATATGAAGCGAATGTTGGGCTGCGGCATCGTGGCGGTGGTCCTGGTCGTCGTCCTGGGAGGCCTGCTGTTCTGGGGGATCGGCGTCAACAACCGTCTGGTGCGCAATCAGGTCGCCGTCGACGCCGCGTGGTCGCAGGTCGAGAACGTCTACCAGCGGCGCGCCGACCTGATCCCGAACCTCGTGGAGACGGTCAAGGGGGCGTCGAACTTCGAGAAGTCGACCCTCCAGGCCGTGATCGACGCCCGCGCGAAGGCGACCCAGATGGTCGTCAGCCCCGAGGTCCTCAACGACCCGGCGAAGTTCCGGCAGTTCCAGCAGGTGCAGGGCGAGCTGTCCAGCGCGCTCTCGCGGCTGATGGCGGTCGCCGAGGCCTACCCCGATCTCAAGGCGAACAGGAACTACCTCGAGCTGCAATCGCAGCTCGAGGGGACCGAGAACCGGATCGCGCAGGAGCGCATGCGGTTCAACACGACCGTGCAGACCTACAACACGGCGATCCGCGTCTTCCCCGCGTCGATCGTCGCGAGCGTCCGCGGGTTCAAGCCGAAGGAGTTCTTCCAGGCCGACGCGGGGGCCGAGCGCGCGCCTGAGGTGAAGTTCTGATCCGTCGCGTCCTCGCTCTCGCCGCTTGCGCCTTCCTCGCGCCCGCGCTCGCGACGCCGGCGCTCGCGTTCGACGTCCCCGCGGCGCCGCTCGCCCGGGTCAACGATTTCGGGGGGATCCTCGATCCTCAGGCGGAGCGGACGATCGAGGGGCGCCTCGCCGACTTCGAGCGCGAGAGCTCGAGCCAGGTGGTCGTCGTCACCATCCCGTCGCTCGACGGAGACGCGATCGAGGACCTGGCCGTCCGGATCGTGGAGAAATGGGGGCTCGGGCAGAAGGAGCGGAACAACGGCGTGCTCCTGCTGATCGCGGTCCGCGACCGCCGGGCGAAGATCGAGGTCGGCTACGGGCTCGAGGACCGTCTGACCGACGCGCTCTCGCGGCGCATCCTCGAGGACCGGCTGTTCCCCGCGTTCCGGGAGAAGGACTACGCCGGAGGCGTGCTCGCGACCTGCGACGGGATCATCGAGGCGACGCGCGGCGCGTACGTCGCGGCGCCGCCCAAGCGCAGGCGCGTGCCGCCCGCCGCCGTGCTCGTCCCTCTCGCTATCCTGGTGGTGTTCATCCTGCTCGGGCTGCAAGGGGGGAGCGGCCTGACGCGGCGTGGACGCCGGCGATACTACCGGAGCGGCCCGATCTGGTGGGGCGGCCCCGGCGGTTTCGGCGGCGGCGGCG
>DASRJG010000182.1:0-2469 GCA_035649595.1 Candidatus Polarisedimenticolaceae bacterium | reverse complement strand
AGCAGCCGGAGCACGGTGTCGATGACCGAAAGCAGCACCGCGCGCGCGGTGGCGGCGCGCGCGGGATCCGGGCCGCCCGTCTCGCCGGGGGCCGCGAGGTCCGGCTTGACCATCTCGACGTACCAGTCGCACAGCTCGTGCCATACGAAGTGGTAGAGAGCGTCCGCCGCGCGATCGAACCGGTACTGCTCGAGCGAGCGATCGACCTCCCCGATCAGCGCGTGCGTGCGCGAGAGGATCCAGCGATCGACCAGGGTCAGCGTGCGCGCGTCGTACGGAGCGCGCTCCGGATGTTCCCCGAGGCGGAGGAGCACGAAGCGGCAGGCGTTCCAGAGCTTGTTGGCAAACGCGCGGTAGCCTTCCATGCGCTCCGGCGCGAGCGGGATGTCGTTCCCCGGCGCCGCGAGCATCGCCATGGTCAGGCGGACCGCGTCGGTGCCGTACCGCCGCTGGACGTCGTCCGGATCGATCGTGTTCCCCTTCGACTTCGACATCTTCTGGCCCTCGGCGTCCCGCACGAGGCCGTGGATGTAGACCTGGCCGAAGGGGACCTCCCCCATGAACTTCAACCCGAACATCATCATCCGCGCGACCCAGAAGAAGATGATGTCGAAGCCCGTGATGAGGAGGGTGGTCGGGTAGTAGCGCGCCAGGTCGGCCGTCCGCTCGGGCCAGCCGAGGCTCGAGAACGGCCAGAGGGCCGCGGAGAACCAGGTGTCCAGGACGTCCTCGTCCTGCCGGAGCGGCTTCCTGCACTTCGGGCACTTCGACAGATCCTTCTCGGAGACCTCGATCGTGCCGCAGGCGTCGCAGTACCAGGCGGGGATGCGGTGCCCCCACCACAGCTGGCGCGAGATGCACCAATCGTGGATGTTCCGCATCCACTCGAAGTAGACCTTCGTCCAGGAGGGCGGCACGAACGTGGTCCGGCCGCTCTCCACCGCGTCGATCGCCGGCGCGGCCAGGGGAGCGACCTTGACGAACCATTGCGTGGAGATCAGCGGCTCGACGATCGTGGAGCACCGCTGGCAGTGCCCCACGGCGTGCTCGTGGTCCCGCACCCCCGAAAGCAGCCCTGCCTCGTCCAGGCGCTGGACG
Organism: Candidatus Polarisedimenticolaceae bacterium; assembly: GCA_035649595.1. Lineage (GTDB taxonomy): Bacteria > Acidobacteriota > Polarisedimenticolia > Polarisedimenticolales > DASRJG01 > DASRJG01. The sequence continues at coordinate 1,371 of DASRJG010000182.1, read as the reverse complement.
ATCCGCTTTCGCGCCTGGAAGCGGTCCAGTCCGGCGAACTCCCCCGCCTCGGCGCTCATCGTCCCCGTCGGGTCGATCACGGCGATCTCGGGGAGACCGAGCCGACGGCCGGCCGCGAAGTCGTTGGGGTCGTGGGCGGGCGTGATCTTCACGGCTCCCGTCCCGAACGCGGGGTCGACGTACGCGTCGGCCACGACGGGGATCGTGCGGCCCGTCAGGGGGAGCGCCAGCGTGCGGCCCACCGCCTCCGCGTAGCGCACGTCGTCGGGGTGCACGGCGACGCCGGTGTCGCCGAGCATCGTCTCCGGCCGCGTCGTCGCGACCTCGATCCCCGATCCCCGGCCGTCGGCGAAGGGATACCGGATCGTGTAGAGCTTCCCCTTCATCGTCTCGTGGATCGTCTCCAGGTCGGAGATCGCCGTGCGGCAGCGCGGGCACCAGTTGACGATGTAGCGGTCGCGGTAGATCAGCCCCTCGCGGTAGAGTCGCACGAAGACGAGCCGGACCGCGTGCGAGAGCCCTTCGTCCATCGTGAAGCGCTCGCGCGACCAGTCGCACGAGGCCCCCAGCCCGCGGAGCTGGTCGATGATCCGCGCCCCGTACTGCTCCTTCCACTCCCACACGCGCCGGACGAACGCCTCGCGCCCGAGAGCGTGCCTGTCGATCTTCTCCCGGAGCAGCTCCCGCTCCACGACCATCTGCGTCGCGATCCCCGCGTGGTCGGTCCCCGGGAGCCAGAGCACGTCCAGCCCCTGCATCCGCTTCCATCGGGCGATGACGTCGTGCAGCGTGTAGACGAGCACGTGCCCCATGTGGAGCTGGCCGGTGACGTTCGGCGGAGGAATCACCATGCAGAACGCGCGCTTCGAGGCGTCGGTCCCCGCGCGAAAGAGGTCGCGCTCGACCCATTCGCGAGCCCAATGGCTCTCGATCGCCTCGGGGCGGTATTCCTTCTCGATCGACATCCGGACCTCGTCGGGGCCGTCGGCCCCGGGGGTGGAAGAGGGTCGGTTCAGCTCGAGCCGCGGTCCTCGCGCTCGAGCTCTCGGATCCGCTCGCGGACGATGATCTCCGCGAGGTCGGGGACCACGTCCCACGCGATCTCGCGCAGGACGCGGTCGGACAGCCGCGCGACCACCGCGCGCGCGATGGCGTCGATATCCGCCGGGCCGAGCGCCGGTCCGGCGACCGGAGCGGGCGCCGCGGCGGCGGGCGGTTCCGCGGCGGCGGGCGGTTCCGCGGCGGCCGGCGGCTCCGCGGCCTCCGGAGGCTTCGCCTCGGGCACGTAGGGCGCCTTGGGCTCGGCGGTCGCCACCGGCACCTCCGAGCGGGCGGCGACGTCCTCCATCATCGCCTCGAGGGCCGGGTCCG
>DASRJG010000181.1:0-7367 GCA_035649595.1 Candidatus Polarisedimenticolaceae bacterium | reverse complement strand
CGTCCCCACGGGCCTCGCCCGGCAAAGTCCTTCACCACGACGCGGCCCTCCGCGGTCCTCACCACGAGGACGTCGGCCTTTCCCCCCGTCCCGCGCACGAGCACGCGCTCGGTCGCGGAGCGGATCTCGTCACGTCCGGGGCAGCGTGGTATGTTGGGGGGCGTCCGCGTCATCGTCGTCGATAATTTCAACGTTTGCAAAGGTTTACGGTGCCCCACTCCGCGGCGGAGTCTAGCACAGACGGCACGACGCCCCGCCTGACCTGGAAGGACCTCGCCGGCGTCGCACCGGCGCTCCGGCTTCCCGGCCGGAACCTCTCGAAGGCCGACGTCCTCCTGTACCGTCTCGACGGTCGCGGCATCGCCGTCAAGGACTACAGCGCCCGCCCGCTCCTCGCCCGTCAGACCGTCGGACGCCTCATGGTGGGCCGCGAGTGCCGCGCGTACGAGGCCGCGGGGGACTGTCCCGGGATCGCGCGATTCCTCGGACGCCTCGGGCCGTTCGCGCTCGCGACCGCCTGGATCGAGGCGGTCCCGCTCGCGGAGATGCCGGCCGGCTCCGTGCACCCCGCGCTGTTCGACCGGCTCGACGCCGTGATCGAGGCCCTGCACGCGCGCGGGGTCGCCATCGCCGACCTGCACCATCGCGACGTCCTTGTCCGGGGGGAGGAGGTCCACGTCGTGGACTTCGCCGCCGCCTGCGTCCTCGGTCCCCGCCCCGGTGCCCTGCGGCGCCGCCTGTTCGCGCGCCTCGCCGCCCAGGACCGCCTCGCGGCCGCCCGGATGCGCGCCCGGTTCACGGGGGGCTCGGAGAGCGAAGCGCTGTCGCGGATCGACCCGACCGCGGTCCGCCTCTGGGGAGCGGGGCGGCGCGTGAAGGAGGCCTGGGACCGCCTACGGGGCAGGCGCGCGTGACGCTCCGTCGGTGGGCGGCGCCGGCCCTGGCGGCGCTGGTGCTCATCGCGTATGCCCCCGCCTTTCGCGCGGGGTTCATCTGGGACGACGACCGCTACGTCACCCGAAACCCCGCGCTGCTCGACGCCCACGGTCTCGCGGCGGTCTGGACCACGCTCGACGCCACCCCTCAGTACTACCCGCTCACGCACACGACCTTCTGGATCGAGCACGCGCTGTGGGGGCTCGATCCGCGCGGCTACCACCTCGTCAACGCGGCGCTCCACGCGATCGCGGCGATCCTCGTCTGGCGGATCCTCTTGCTCCTGGAGGTCCCCGGGGCCTGGCTCGCGGCGGCGGTGTTCGCGGTGCACCCCGTGCACGTCGAGTCGGTCGCGTGGGTCACCGAGCGGAAGAACACGCTGTCGGGGGTCTTCTACCTCGCCTCGGCGCTCGTCTTCCTCCGGTGGGCGCTTGCGGGGGCGCGCGATGCCCGGCGGCCGCTCGCGGCGTCGGCGCTGTACCTGGCCGCGCTCCTCTCGAAGACCGTGACCGCCACGCTGCCGATCGCGCTCTTGCTCGTCCTCTGGGCGAAGCGCGGGACGATCCGGAGGAACGAGGTCGCCTGGCTCGCGCCGATGCTCGCCGCCGGCGCGGCGTTCGGGGCGATCACGCATCACCTCGAGCGGACCCAGGTCGGCGCCGAGGGTGCGGACTGGGCGATCCCCTTCGCAGCGAAGGCGGTGCTCGCGGGGCAGATCGTCTGGTTCTATCTCGGAAAGCTGCTCTGGCCGGCGAACCTGGTCTTCATCTATCCACGGTGGACCCCCGACCCGTCGTCGGCCGTCGCGTGGCTCGGGACCGCCGCGACGGTCGCGCTCCTCGCGGCGGCCTGGTCGGCGCGACATCGGATCGGGCGTCTCCCCTTCGCCGCGCTCGTCTTCTTCCTCGTGTCGCTCGCCCCGGCGCTCGGCTTCTTCTCCGTGTACCCGATGCGGTACTCGTGGGTCGCCGATCACTTCCAGTACCTCGCGAGCCTGGGACCGATCGTGCTGGCCTCGGCGGGCGCGGCGGCCGCGGTGGGAGGCCGCCCGCCGGCGAGGGCCGCGGCGGGCGCGCTCCTGATCGCGCTCGCCCTCGCGACCTCGGTCCGGTGCCGTGTCTACGCGGACGAGCCGACCCTCTGGCGCGACACGCTCGCCCGCAACCCGGACGCCTGGATCGCCCACAACAACCTCGGAATCCTGCTCGCGCAGCAGGGGAAGGCCGTCGAGGCGGAGACGCACTTCGAGCGCGTGCTGGCGCTTCGTCCCGACCACTCGGGCGCGCTCGCCAATCTCGGCTATCTCCAGGAGCTGCTGGGTCGCGACGGCGAGGCCGCGGTCACGCTCGCGCGCGCCGCGAAGCTCCGCCCCGACGACGCGGACGCGCGCACGCACCTCGTGCGGGTGCTCCTCCGCCTGGGACGCGACGCCGAGGCGCTCGGACCGGCGCTCGAGGCGGCGCGCCTCCGGCCGGACGACGCCGACGTGAATTGCGACGCGGGCACGCTCCTCGCGACCGCGGGCCGGCCCGCGGAGGCGATCCCGCTTCTCGAGCGGGCGCTTCGGCTCCGTCCCGGATTCCCGCGTGCCGCCGCGAGCCTCACGCTCGCGCGGCGCGCCGCCGCCGGTGGCGTTCTGGAGTATCCTGCCCCGCGTTGAGCGAGAGCGCTTACAGTCGGCCGTTGGCCGCCGCGCGTCTGATCGCGACCTTCGGCTTCATCGCGCTGATCGTGGTCCTCGCGAAGCCGCGCCCCGTCGAGGTCGCGGTCGGCTTCGTCATCGCGGCGGCCGGCGAGGCGGTCCGCGTCTGGGCCGCGGGGCATCTCCTCAAGACCAAGGAGCTGATCACCTCGGGGCCGTACCGGTACTCGCGCAACCCGCTCTACCTGGGCCGCTTCCTGATCCTCACCGGGCTGTGCGTGATGTGCCGGCTTCCGTTCCACGCCAACTGGATCCTGCTGCTGGTCGGGTACGCGATCTTCTTCGGCTACTACATGCCGCGGAAGGAGCGCGTCGAGCCCGACCGCCTGCGCGCGGTGCACGGGGAGGCGTACGAGCGCTACTACCGGGCCGTCCCCGCCCTGTTCCCGACCTGGAAGCCGTTCGCGAACGCGTCGAACCTCGGCTGGTCGTCCGACCGGATGATCCGCAATCGCGAGGGCTGGATGGTTGCGGGGATCCTCGCCATCACGATCTTCCTCCTGTGGAAGGCGCACCGCGTGCCGGAGCGCCCCGAGGTCGCGCCGCTCCGCGTGCCCGCTTCGAGTCCGCCGCCCCCCGTCAGCGGTTCGTGAAGAGGTAGACGCTCTTTCCGCCCACGGTACGGGACCAGCCCGGCTCCGCCTCGCCGACGACGGAGCGGACCTCGCCGAGGCGGTCGGCCTCGACGAGGAGGACGAGCCGCCCCGCGTCTCTCCACGCGTCGCGGAGCGCCTCGCGTCCCGCGAGGTTCTCGATCGGGTGCCCCAGGTAGTAGGCGTACTCCGACCTCCAGCTCCAGAAGTCGAAGGACGCGACGCGATCGCCCGGCCGGGCGATCCGCGCGATCTCCTCCGCCACCGGCCGCGCGGACTTGTAGGCATCGAGCGCGGGGAGGACCGCGACGGCGGCCGCGAGATAGAACGCCGCCACGGAGAGGACGAGCGCCCTCGGGGTCGCCGCGCGCCGCGACGCCGCGCCGCGCAGGAGAGTGGCCGCGATCCACGACGCGCCGGCGAGCGCGACGATCGAAAGCGCCGTCGCGGGCGTGGCGAGATCGGGGTGGTCCCGGCGCGCGACGACGACGAGGCCGATGCCACCGATCGCGAGCGCCGCCGCGAGGGCGGCCGCGATGGCGATGGCCGCGCGCCGTCTCGCGGCCGGGAGGGCCTCCCCGGCGAAGGCGATCGCAACCTGTCCCGCGAGCAGCGCCACGGCGGGGGCGATCGGGAGGATGTAGGGGCTCCGCTTGGATCGGGAGAGCGAGAAGAAGACGACGACCGCCGCGATCCAGAGCCACGAGAGGCGCCACAGACGGCGCTCGCCCTCCGCCGCGCGGGCCGGCGCGAGGGCGAGAGGGACGAAGAACGACCACGGGGCCATGTCGATCCAGAAGTACTCGAGGTAGTACCAGACCGGCGCCGCGTGATCCCAGGGGTTGGAGAAGCGGGAAAAGTTCTGCCGGACGAGGACCTCGTGGATGACGTCCGTGTGCCCGCCCGCCCACAGCGCGAGGAACCACGGCGCGGCGATCGCGACGCAGAGCGCCGCCCCCGCCAGGACCTCGCGGCGCAGCAGCGCACGCAGCCGGCGCGTCGCGAGCAGGTCGGCCCCGACGACGAGCGCGGGGCCGATCCACGCCACCGGTCCCTTGGCGAGGAAGCCGACGCCCGCGACCGCCCCCGCGGTCAGCCATCCCCGGAGCGGGCTCCACAGCCCGTCGGTCGCGCGCGCGATCGCGAGCACCGTCCAGAGCGTCGTCGCCGTGACGAGGATGTCCATCTGGACGAACCGCGCGTTCCAGAAGACGCCGAACAGCGTCGCGCACGCGGCCCCCGAGGCGAGGGCTCGCTCCCGCCCCGCGTACGGGCGCGCGAGCACGTAGGTCCCGAGCACGGTCGCGATCCCGGCGAGGAGCGACGGGACGCGCAGCGACAGCTCCGAGACGCCGCCGAGGATCGTCGCGGCGACCCGCGCGAGCCAGTAGAAGAGGATCGGCTTCTCCGCGAAGACGAGGCCGTTGACGTGCGGCACGAGCCAGTCCCCCCGCCGCGCCATCTCGACGACCGCCTCGCCGTAGATCGGCTCGTTGGGGTTCCACAGGTCCCGCGCCCCGAGCCGCGCCCCGAACAGCACCGCCGCGAACAGGCCGAGGCGGACGAGGTCCCGCTTCACGCCGGAGCGTCGTGCATCTGCAGCGCGTGGAGGCGCGCGTAGATCCCGTCCCGCTCGATCAGCTCGCGGTGGGTCCCGATCTCCACGATCCGGCCTCGGTCCATGACGAGGATCCTGGTCGCGCGTCGCACGGTCGCGAGCCGGTGCGCGATCACGACGCTCGTCCGGTTCCGCATGAGGACCTCCAGCGCCTCCTGCACGAGCTTCTCCGACTCCGAGTCGAGCGCGGAGGTCGCCTCGTCGAGGATGAGGATCGGCGGGTCCTTCAGGAGCGCCCGGGCGATCGTCACGCGCTGCCGCTGGCCGACCGACAGGCGCGCGCCGCGCTCCCCCAGCACGGTCTCGTACCCCTGGGGAAGCTCCTCGATGAACTCATGGGCGTGCGCGGCCTTCGCCGCGGCGACGACCGCGTCGAGCCCGACGTCGGCCCTGCCGTACGCGATGTTGTTCCGGACCGTGTCGTCGAACAGGACGGTCTCCTGCGTGACGAGGCCGATCTGGCCGCGGAGCGACTCGAGTGTCACGGCCGTGAGCGCATGGCCGTCGATGAGCACGCGTCCCGCGGTCGGGTCGTAGAACCGGGGGATCAGGTTCGCGAGCGTCGTCTTGCCGGAGCCGGAATGGCCGACGAGGGCGATCGTCTCCCCGCGGCGGAAGCTCGCGTCCACGCCGTCGAGGACCTTCGCCCCGTCGTAGGCGAAGTCCACGCGCTCGAAGCGGATCTCGCCCGTGAACGGGGGAAGCGGGCGCGCGTCCGGGGCGTCGCGAACGTCGCGCTCGCGGTCCATCATGGCGAAGACGCGGCCGGCCGCCGCGATCGCCTGCTGCGCCTCCGAGTTGATCGCGTTCATGCGGCGCAGCCCCATGAAGAAGTAGCCGAGGCTCACCACGATCACCATGACGTCGCCGCCGTCGATCCGGCCCTTCGCCACCTGGCGTCCCGCGTAGGAGAAGAGCAGCGCCCCGGCCGCCGCGCCGAACAGCTCCATGACCGCGGGCGCGAGCGCGATCGCGCGCGCGGCGCGCAGGTCGGCCGCGAGCATCCGGTCGAGCGCCGCGCGGAAGCGGCCGATCTCGAACCGCTCCATCGCGAACCCCTGGACGACCTTCGCGCCGGCGATCGTCTCGGCGAGAAGGCTCGCGGTCTCGGCCTGCTTCTCCTGCGAGCGCGTCGAAGCGCGGCGCAGGCGCCGCGACAGCTTGACCATCGGCCAGGCGAGGAGCGGCAGGCCGACCATCGCGACGAGGGTGAGCTTCCAGTCGTGGAGGAGCGCGCCCGCAAGGAAGAGCGGCATCGCGACCCCGACGCGGATGAAATCGGCGAGGACGTCGGTCGACACCTTCTGGAGGCGCGCAACGTCGGCGAGGATCCGCGAGAGGATCGTCCCCGTCGGGTGGGCCTGGAAGAACCGCAGCGACTGGCGCGTGATCGCGTCGTGCAGGTCCGCGCGGACGTCGCGCACGACCGAGGTCCCCGCCTTCAAGACGAGGTACTGCCCGAAGTAGAGGGCGACCGACCGCAGGAAGAAGATTGCGACCAGGAGGAGCGGGACCTCGACGTAGGCGCGGTCCTTCGCCCAGGCGACGATCGCTTCGGTCGGGACGAGCTTCTTCACCTCGTCGAGGATGTCGAACCGCCCCGCGTGCGCCGCCGCCGACGACGGTGGGCCCCCCCCGATGCGGAAGACCTCGTTGGCGAGCGGCTTGAGGGTCCAGACGACCGCCGACATCAGCACACCGGCGAGGAGGAGGAGGAGCGACGCCGCCAGGAGGCGTCCGAGGTACGGACGCATGTAGCCGAACAACCGGCGCAGCTCGATCACCGCGCGAGTCTAGCCGAGGTCGCTCCCCCGGAAGAACCAGCCCAGCTCGAACGCCGCGGTCGCCTCGGCGTCCGACCCGTGGACGGTGTTTCGCTCGATGTTGGTCGCGAGTTGCTTGCGCAGCGTCCCGGGGGCCGCCTTCGCGGGGTCCGTCGCGCCCATGATCTCCCGCCACCGCGCGATCGCGTCGTCGCGCTCGAGGCACATGAGGACCACCGGCCCCGAGGTCATGAACCGGACGAGGTCGTCGAAGAACGGCCGCCCCTCGTGGACCGCGTAGAAGCCCTCCGCCTCGGCGCGGGTGAGGCGGGCCAGCCTCATCGCGACGATCCGGAACCCCTCCTCCTCGATGCGCGCGATCACCCGGCCCACGGCCCGGTTCTCCACGCCGTCCGGCTTCACGATCGCGAGCGTGCGTTGCGGCATGTCGTGTCCCTCAGCGCGCGAGCGCGCCCTCGACGGTCTCTCCGATGGCGGCCGGGGTCTCGACCACGCGGATCCCCGCTTCCCGCAGCACCTTCATCTTCTCCGCGGCGGTCCCCTTGCCGCCGGAGACGATCGCCCCCGCGTGCCCCATCCGCCGCCCCGGCGGCGCGGTCTGCCCCGCGATGAACGACACCACCGGCTTCGTCACGCTCGTGCGAACGAACGCGGCGGCCTCCTCCTCGGCGGTGCCGCCGATCTCGCCGATCATCACGATGGCGTCGGTCTCCCGGTCCGCCTCGAACAACCGG
>DASRJG010000180.1:0-12645 GCA_035649595.1 Candidatus Polarisedimenticolaceae bacterium | reverse complement strand
CGGCCGACGATGCCGACGGGGAGGGGACGCGCGCCGAGCGCGCGGAGGTTGGCGACGGCGTTCGCGCCGCCGCCGGGGACGATCTCGACGCGGGACTCCTCGAGGATGAGGACCGGCGCCTCGCGGGAGACGCGCGCGATCTCGCCGTGCACGAACTCGTCGCACACGAGGTCCCCGAGGACGGCGACGGCGACGCCCCGGAACCCCGCGACGATCGACGCGAGCCTCGCGGGGTCGTCCGGACGTCCGCGATCGCTCATCCGGCGTTCTCGCGCGCGAGGATCCAGGCCACCGCGTCGAGGAGGTCGGAGGCGACGTGGTCGGGCGCGTGGGACCAGCCGTGCGACTGGTACTCGAGCTCTCCCTTCCCGTATCCGGTGAGCACGAGGACGGTCGTCGCGCCGGCCCGCCGGCCCGCCTCGACGTCGCGCACGCTGTCCCCGACCATGTAGGACGCGGCGAGGTCGATCCCCATCTCGGCTTGCGCGCGCAGGAGCATCCCGGGGCGGGGCTTCCGGCACTCGCAGACCTTGCGGTACGCCGGCGCGCCGACCTCCGGGTGGTGGGGGCAGTAGTAGATCCCGTCGAGACGCGCCCCCTCCGCCGCGAGCATCTCCCGGAGGCGGTCGTGCGTCTCCTCCACGAGCGACTCCGCGAAGTAGCCCCGGGCGACCCCCGCCTGGTTGGTCACGACCACGGTCTGGAAGGAGGCCTCGTTCGCGCGCCGGATCGCCTCGGCGCTCCGCGGGAGGAGGCGCAGCCGCTCGGGGTGGTTGACGTACCCCACCTCCTCGCAGACGGTCCCGTCACGGTCCATGATGATCGCGCGTCGGCCCATCGCTCTCCTCCCGTGGGCGGAAGGCCGAAGCCTCGCCCGGCGGGCGCGTCTTCCATCGACGGTGCATCCACAGCCACTGCTCGGGATCGCGTCGGACGTGGCGCTCGACGATCGCCGTGCACGCCGCCGTGAGGCGGAGCACGTCGGCGGCGCGATCGTCGCTCGGCCGCGCGTCGAGCGCCGGCTCGACGCGCACGGTGATTGTACCGTCGCTCTCCACGCGCGCGAAGACGGGGACGATCGGTGCCCCGGTCCTGAGCGCGAGGAGGGCGAGGGTCGGCGTCGTCGCGGCGGGGCGCCCGAAGAACGGGACGAAGACGCCGTCCTCCCGGGCGTCCTGGTCGATCAGGATCGCGACCGCGGTCCCTTCCCCGAGCGCGCGGATCGTCTCGCGGACGGCGCGGCGCTTCGGGATGATCAGGTTGCCCGTCCCCCGCCGGAGCCCGGCCAGGCGCCGCTCCAGCAGAGGGTTGTCCAGCGGCCGGGTGATGATCGCGAAGGGAACGCCCAGCAGCCCCATCGCATAGGCGCCGGCCTCCCAGTGCCCCCAGTGCGCGGAGAAGACCAGGACCCCGCGGCCGCGCGCGAGGGCGGTCCGCGCGTGCTCGATCCCCTCGACGCGAAGGATCGAGCCGAGGGCGTCCGCGTCGAGCCGGGGGAACATCAGGGCGTCGAAGGCGATCCTCCCGAAGTGCCGCCAGCAGGCGCGCACGATCCTCTCGCGCTCCGCGGGGCTCGTGCTCTCCCCGAGAGCGGCCGCGAGGTTCTCGCGCGCGGTGGCGGTGTGGCGGCGGTCGAGCCGCCCGAGGAGCGCGCCCGTCGCGCTCCCGAGCGCGAGGAGCGCCCGGCGCGGGAGCAGCCGTGAGAGCAGGAGCGCGGCCTCCACGGCCGCCGCCTCCGCGCGGGCCCGGGCGGCGTTCACGCGCGCCCCACCTCGTGCGCCGCGATCGCGCGGAGCACGGCCTCGAGGAGGGGGGCCGGCTCCCAGACCGCGGCCTCGATCCGCAGCACGGCGAGCGGCGCGCTCGCGATCGAGGCCCCGGCCGCGGCCTCGACCCGCGAGAGGTCCTTGTCGGTGGTGACGAGCGTCAGACCTTCGGCACGGGCGGCGGCGCGAAGCGCATCCCACAGCGCGCCGGAGTAGCGGTGATGATCGCGGAAGGCGCGGAACCGGACGATCTCCACCCCCGCTCGCTTCAGGTCGGCGCGGAAGAGCTCGGGATCCGCGATTCCGCAGAACGCGAGCGCGCGAGCGGGGACCGGGCAGGCGCGCCCCGCGGCGTCGAAGAACCCGGCTCGCTTGTGTCCCGAGCGCACGATCAGTCCGGGGAACCCGGCGCGGCGGACGGCGGCGATCGCGTCGGCGGCCGTGTCGCGCTCGGCGACACGCGTCAGCACCACGACTCCGGCGCGGGAGACCGAGCGCGGCGGCTCGCGCAGGATCCCCGACGGGAGGAGCCCGGCGTCGAAGGGGGCGCGTCCGTCGAGGACGACGATGTCGAGGTCCCGCACGAGGCGCCGATGCTGGAAGCCGTCGTCCAGGACCACCACGCCGGCCCCCGCGGCGGCGGCGGACCGCGCGGCCTCGACACGATCGGCGCCGACGACCACGATCGCCCCCGGCAGCATCCGCGCCAGGAGGTGAGGCTCGTCGCCGCAGGCGCGCGCGTCCACGCGGGGTCCCGTGCCGGTGGAGACCAGCAGCGGTCCGGGCCCGGCCCTCCCGCCGTAACCCCGGCTGACGACGGCGGGGTGCCTCCCGCGCTCGAGGAGCCGCGAGACCAGCCAGGCGACGAGAGGCGTCTTCCCCGTGCCGCCGGCCGCGAGGTTCCCGACGCTGACGACGGGAACGGGCGCCGCCTCCGCCGCGCCCGGCCGCTCGTACCAGCGGTTCCGCAGGACGACCCCCGCGCCGAAGATCCAGGAGGGGACCGCCAGCGCGGCGCGCGCGACGGGGGAGCGCCGCCTCATGCCGGCGCCCGCGGGACCGCGCGATCGAGGACGTCGAGCACCAGCTCCGCCGCGCGGGCGTTCGCCCCGCGGTTCGCCTCGAGCAGCCCGCGCCCCGCCGCGGCGCGGCGCGCGCGCTCCTCGGGGTCCGCGGCGAGCGCGGCGAACGCGCGGCCGAGCGCCCGTCCGTCCGCGACCCGCGCACCGGCCCCGCACGCGAGCACGGCCTCGGCGATCTCGACGACGTGGTGCGTGTGCGGGCCGAACAGGACGGGCACGCCCGCGGCGAGCGGCTCGAGGAGGTTGTGGCCGCCGACGGGCACGAGGCTCCCTCCCACGAAGGCCGCGAGACCGAGCGCGTACAGATCGGACAGCTCCCCGTGCGTGTCCACGAGCAGCACGTCGGCCTCTCCCGCACTCTCCGCTCGGGAGAGATACGCGAGCGAGAGCCGGCGCTCGGCGACCGCGCGCGCGGCGGCGTCGAACCGGGACGCGTGCCGCGGCGCGAGCACCAACATCAGGTCGGGGACCGACGCGCGCGCCACCGCGAAGGCGTCGAGCACGATGGAGTCTTCTCCCTCTCCCGTGGAGCCGGCGATGACCACGGGGCGCAGCGGCGCGATCCCGAAGCGGGACCTCAGCGCCGCGGGATCGACCTCCGGCCTCGGGAGATCGAACTTCAGATTCCCAAGGACGCGGATGACCCGCGCGGGGACGCCCAGGGACGCGAAGCGCTCTCCCTCCGCGGGCGAGGGCGCGCCCAGCGCGGCGAGCCCCTCGAGGAGGGGGGCGTAGAGGCTTCGGAGACGCCGGTAGCGTGCGAGGCGCTCCGGCGCGAGCCGGGCGTTGACGAGGACGACGGGAACGCCCCGCGCGGCGGCCTCCGCGAGCATGTTGGGCCAGAGCTCGGTCTCGACCAGCGCGAGCAGGCCGGGGCGGAGGGCGTCGAACGCGCGGCGCTGGACGCCGGGGAAGTCGAGCGGGAGATAGAACGCGCCGTCGATCGCGGGGGGGTCCGGAAGCTGCGCCCGCCCCGCCGGGGTCACAGCCGAGGCGGCGAGCGGGAGGGCGGGGCGCCGTGCGCGGAGGGCGCGGGCGAGGCTGGACGAAAGACGCGCTTCGCCGACGGAGGCGCCGTGGATCCAGACCGCGCCCCGGCGGATCGCCGGAAGCCGCCGGCCGAGCCGCTGGTCGCGGGCGAGCCGATCGCTCTCGCGGGCCCGAGGCCAGGCGCCGAAGACGACGGAGGCGGCGCGCAACGGGATCAGCGCGGCGTTGTAGAGCATTCTCATCGCGGGGACGGGCGCGCGAGCCAACGGCCGCGGAGTTTAGCAGGCATTGGCCGAGACGCGCGGCGGGACCCTATATTCCGCCCCGCTGTGCCCCCGAGAACCGACGGCCCGAACCAGGCGCCGGCCGCCCCGGGCCGGAAGCGCGGCACACCGTTCCGCAGCCGCGCGCGCATGGTCTACGTCCTGCTCGCGGTCTTCACGTTCGTGGCGCTCGCGCCGCTGTGCTCGGTCGCCTGGAAGCTGATCGACAGCAACCGCGAAGCGCTCAAGACCTCGCAGCAGGAATATCAGCTGCTGCTCGCCGGGACGATCTCCCGCGGCGTGGACATCCACGTCGAGGGGCTGAAGGCGCAGCTCGTCCGGATCTCCCGCGCGCTGGCCTCCACGCTCAACGGCGCGGAGCCGGAGGACGGCGCGGTGCGGCGCGCCCTCGCCGACGTGGCGGACGACCGCATGCTCTACCTCCGGTACACCGACATCCGGGGGCGAAGCGTGGACGCCCGCGCCGCCTCGCCGCTCTGGCGGGGCCTGGAGCCGGTCTTCCTCACCGGCTTCAGGGCGACGGCGGAGACGCTGGCCGATCGGCACGGGAGCGAGGCGGACGCCTCGACGGTCTCCGACCCCATCGTGGTCGGCAGCGGCCCGAAGCGGGCGGTCCTCGTCATGTCCGCGCCGGTCGTCAGCGCGGGGCGGTTCCGCGGCGTCCTGTCGGCGCTGATCGACCTCCAGGCGGTCTGGGACGCGGTCGCCTCGGGACATCGCACCGGCCACGCGCTGTTCGCGGCGGACGCGAGGGGGCGCCTGTTCGCCGCGACGGGCCTCCCGGGGCTCGAGCCGGGGCGCGATATGGCGGACTCGCCGATCGTGAAGCGGTTCCGCGACAACCCGGGACACGCGACGGAGACCATGCCCTTCGCGTGGACGCCCGGCGGATCGGGATACGAGGAGCGCTACCTGGGCTCGTACGAGGTGAGCCGCGAGGGGTGGGGGATCTTCGTCCAGGCCAAGGAGCGTCAGTTCTACCAGCCCGTCTCCACGATGATCGAGAGCACGCTCCAGTGGGGGCTTCTCGCCCTCGCCTGCGCGCTGCTGGCCGCCGCGATCTTCGCGCGCGTCCTGTCGCATCCGATCAAGCGGCTCGCGGAGGCGTCGCGCGCGTTCGCGCGGGGGAACTTCGCCGCCCGCGTCGAGGTCCGCTCGATCACCGAGGTCGGCGAGCTCGCCGACACGTTCAACAGGATGGCCGCCGAGCTGGAGGAGTTCATCCGCCGGCTGAAGCGCGCGGCGGAGGAGAACAACGAGCTGTTCCTGGGCACGGCGAGGGCGCTCGCGAGCGCGATCGACGCCAAGGACCCGTACACGCGCGGCCACTCCGTGCGCGTCAACCGCTACACGGTGATCCTGGCCCGGTACCACGGCCTGTCCGAGCCGGACATTCGCGACATCCACGTCGCGTCGCTGCTCCACGACGTCGGCAAGATCGGGGTGGACGACGCGATCCTCAAGAAGCCCGGGCACCTGACGCCGGACGAGTTCGAGGTCATGAAGCAGCACACGGTGATCGGCGCGAACATCATGGCGCCGATCCGGCAGATGCAGCGCCTCCTCCCCGGCCTGCGCAGCCACCACGAGCGATGGACGGGAGAGGGGTACCCCGACGGCCTCGCCGGCGACGGGATCCCGCTCATGGCGCGCATCATCGCCGTCGCCGACTCGTTCGACGCGATGACGACGGACCGCCCGTACCAGAAAGGCATGACCTTCGAGCAGGCGCTCGCCCGCGTCAACGAGCTCAAAGGGACGGCCTTCGACGAGCGGATCGTGGAGTCGTTCAACCGCGCCTACCTCGCGGGGGAGTTCCGGCGCGACGCCAAGCCGGAGCCGGCGATGCAGGAGCCGGTCGGGACCTGAGCGGGACTACAGGTCCAGCAGCGCTTCGGGGGTGACGTCGTAGAGGGTGGGCGCGCGCCCCGCCGCGAGGTCCCACAGGATCCCGTCGAGCTGCTTCTCCTCGCGCCCGAACCGGGGCTCGGGGTAGCGGAGCCGCCTCGCGTGGAGGGTGCGCAGCGTGTCGAGCGCGGCCGCCTTCTCCAGGACCGCGAGATAGATCACCGTCGCGAAATCGCGCCCCTCGCGTCGCACGGCCGATGCGCGAAGCGCGGCGGCCATCCGGTCTCCCCCGATTCGGCGGGCCGCCCAGGCCGCGTCCGCGCGCGCGTCGTGCATCTCCGCGGCGTCGAACGCGGGCTCCGCGAGGTGGCGCTCGACGATCGCCGCCGCCCCCGCCGCTCGCGCCTCGCCGATCTCGTGCAGGATCTGGGCGCGCTCGCTCGCGGGAAGGTCGGGCCGCGCCGTGCGCGCCTCGAGCGCCGCGACGGCGGCCGGGGAGCCGATCTGCGCGAGCCGGCGCTCGGCGAGGCGCCGCGTCTCCTCCTGCGGACCGGTCGATGCGGCGGTCCACGCGGCGACGTCCTCGCCGTTCCGCTTGAGGAGCTCGAGCCGCCGTGCGCACGAGGCGAGCGACTCGCGGATCTCCGGATCGGACTGGACCTCGGCCGCCTTCTTCACGTCGTCGAGGGGATCCGTGTACCCGAGCGCGACCAGCGCGTTCGAGAAATCCAGGATGGCCGGCCGGAGGGAGAGATCACCGACGGGCTCGCGCACGAGATCCAGGAGATTCGAGGCGATGCGAGGGGCGGCCTTCTTGACGCCCAGCTCCGTCAGCAGCCGGCACGCGCTGAAGGCGATCAGGCGGCGGCGGTCGGACGTCGCCGCCAGGAGCGTGTCGATCGCTCCCTCGCCGCCGATTTCCGCGATCGCCTCGAGCGCGCGCTCGGAGGTGTTCCCGCTCATGTCCCCGAGCATCACGCGGAGCATGTTCAGCCCCTTCTTGCTCCCGACGCGCCCGATCGCGTCCACCACCAGCGTGCGGTCCAGGAAGTCGGAGGTCTGCAGGTACGCCCGCAGAACGTCGAGCGAGGCCTCCCCTGCGATGCCCGTGATCGCGTAGTAGAGCTGCGCGCGGACCTCGGCATTGGTCTCGACCTCCAGGCGGGCGAGCATCGCCTTGTAGCAGGGCTCCGGCTTCCATCGCCCGATCGCGTCCGCGACGACGTAGTTCTGCCGCTGGGTGGTGTCGGCGAGCAGCGGCATGATCTTCTCGCAGGTGGCCGGCGGCGCGATCCTGGAGAGCGCGTCCGCCGCCTGCGCGCGAACACCCGGGGAGGCGTGGGACAGCAGCGGCAGCACCTTGGGCAGGAGGGACGCGTCCCCGGCCCGTCCGATCGCGCGAAGCGTGTGCTGGAGCTTGACCGCCATCGTTGGATCCGACGCGTAGGTGTCGAGCTGCTTCTCGAGAACGGGGATCGCCGCGGGCCCGATGAGGATCGCCATGTGGACCATCAGCGGGAGGTCCACGATCATCTCGACGTCCTGAGCCTCTTCGCCGTTCTGCGCGAGATCGAACACGTCCGGGGTGCCGATCAGGGCGAGTCCGAAGAGGGCGAAGCGCTTGCAGGCCTGACCGAAGCGCCCCCCCCGCGCGTCCGCCGAGCGCACGGCCTTGCGGAGCGCCGCCTCGGCGTCGGCCCCGCCGATGCGCCCGAGGGCGTAGGCGCTGAAGGCGAACGTCTGCGGGTCCATGAGGTCGACCTCGGACGCGAGGAACGGCACGACGTCGGGCCCGAGGGCGATGAGCGCGTCCGTCGTCTCCCAGAACAGCCGCGGCCTCTCCCGGCTCGGATCCGCCGGGGTCTTGAGCTCCTTCCAGATCGCGTCGACCCTGGGACGGACCCGCTCGCGCGCGGCGAGCTGCTCGGGGGTGGGCGGGGGAGTCGTCTGGGCGGCGAGGCTGCCGAAGGCGAGCGCGGCGGCGGTCGCCGCCGCCACGACGCGGAGGGCTCGGGTCACGGGTGGAGTCTCCTGCCTGGGTCGAAGATCGGGCGAACGGCGAACTTTACACCCGGGATTCGCGGCCCGCAAAAGCGTTGAGTTTCGTTCCGCCTTCGCCTACCCTTCCGCGTGGAGGTGCGGCCATGGCGCTGACACGTCGACAACGTGAGGTCCTCGACGTCATCCAGGGGTTCATCGAAACCAACGGCTACTCGCCGAGCCTGGAGGAGATCGGAGGGACGCTCGGTCTCTCGTCGGTCGCCACCGTGCACAAGCACGTGACGCATCTCGTCGAGAAGGGTCTCGTCCGCCGCGTGTGGAACCAGAACCGGTCCATCGAGCTCGTGCGGGAGGACGACAGCCGGGCGCTCGACCTGCCGCTGGTCGGAACGATCGCCGCGGGGTACCCGCTCGAGGCGGTTCCGACCGCGGAGACGGTGACGGTTCCCGCGGACATGGTCGCCGGTCGCGGCCGGACCTTCGTGCTGAAGATCCAGGGCGAGTCGATGATCGACGAGCAGATCCGCGAGGGGGACTACGTCATCATCGAAGAGCGGCAGGTCGCGCGGGACGGGGAGACCGTCGTCGCGCTCGTGGACGGGACGGACGCCACGCTCAAGCGCCTGTACCGTGAAGGGGCGACGGTCCGTCTCCAACCGTCCCACCCGACGATGCCGCCGATCGTCGTGCCCGCCGATCGGGTGACCGTTCAGGGCGTGGTCGTCGGCCTCATCCGCAAGTACTGAAGGCGTGGTCCGGACGCTCGATCCCGCGCTCTCTCTCGGGGCCGCGGTGGCCGCGCTTCGGGCGCCGGGGTCCGCGACCCTGTTCTTCGACGGCCGCGGGGGACAGGAGGGGGCGTGGCCGTGCCGTCTCGCGATCGCGCCCCGGCACGCGCGCGGGACGCTCGATCGCGTCGATGCCGTGATCCGGCGCCGGCGGTCGATCGGAGGGCCCGGCGGAACGGGGGTCGCCGTGCTCGCGGCCTACGACTCCGACGAGCTTACCGTCATCGAGGCGGACGCCTCGATCGCCTTCCCGCCGGGCGCGCCGCCGAGCGCGAGCGGGGCGCCGGATCTCGTCGAGCAGGCGCTCCGGCGGATGGAAGCGGCGCGCGGGGAGGACGCCGCTCTCACGCCGCCTCTGGCAGCCACGCCCCGAACGACTCTCCCCAAGGAAGCGTACGTCCGCGGCGTCGCCGCGGTGCTCGCGCACATCGAGCGGGGGGACATCTACCAGGCCAACCTCACGCAGACGTTTCGCGCGAGGACGCCCATCGACGCGTGGGCGCTCCATCGCGCACTCGCGCAGACGACTCCGGGCCCGCGCTCCGCCTTCGTCGAGACGCCCGAGCTCGCGCTCGTCTCGGCCTCGCCGGAGATCTTCGTGGACGTGGACCGCTCGGGCTGGGCGGAGACGCGTCCGATCAAGGGAACGCGGCCGCGCGGCGCGACCGCGACCGAGGACGCGGCACTCGCGGCCGAGCTGCTGGCGTCCGAGAAGGATCGCGCGGAGCTCGTGATGATCGTCGACGTCGAGCGCAACGACCTCGGGCGGATCGCGCGGATCGGAAGCGTGGAGGTCCCGGAGCTGTTCGGCCTCCGGTCGTACCCGACGGTCCACCACCTGGTCGCGCGGGTGCGCGCCGCGCTTCGCGACGGGGTGACGCCCGCCGATCTCCTGCGGGCGGTGTTCCCCGGGGGGTCGATCACGGGGGCTCCCAAGGAGCGCGCGATCGAGATCCTGCGGAGCCTGGAGCCGGCGCCGCGGGGCCTCTACACGGGGAGCCTGTTCTGGTTCGACGACGACGGCAGCACGGTTTCGAGCATCCTGATCCGTTCGGCGGTATTGTCCGGAGGCGTGGTCAGCGTCGGCGCGGGCGGCGGGGTGGTCGCCGATTCGGACCCGGAGGCGGAGTGGATGGAGGCGAACGCCAAGGCGCGGGCGCTCACCCGGGCGATCGGGTTCGAGCCCGAGGAGGCGCGGTGATCGGCCGAATCCCCCAAGGGCCGGCGGTGGCCGACGGCGCCGCAGTGGATGCCTCCGCGCTCACGCTCGTCTGGTGGGACCCCGCGGCCCAGTGGGGAGTGGGCGTCTTCGAGACCCTGGCGGTCCGCTCGCGGACCGCTCTCCGGGTCGCGGCGCACCTGACCCGCCTCGAAACGGCCGCGCGCCGGATCGGGATCGCGCTCCCCGCCTGGTCGGTGCTGGACGCCGCCGCCCGCCACGTCGCCTCCGGGGCGGAGCGGGACGGATGGCTCAAGATCGCGGTGTCCCGCTCGGGACACTGGGCCGTCTTCGCGGGAGCGCTGGAGACGTTCGAGGACGGGCGGGCGGTCTCCGCGGTGGTTCTCACCGGACGGCGCCACCGGCTCGATCCGCTCGTCGGCATCAAGACCCTCGCGTACGCTCCGGCCGTGCTCGGGCTGGAGGAGGCCCACCGGCGCGGAGCGGACGAGGGGATCTGGCTCAACGAGCGCGGTCACGTCATCGGCGCCTGCACGGCGAACCTGTTCGCCCTCCGCGGCCGCGCGGTCGTCACGCCCTCCCTTTCCGACGGCGCGCGGGACGGCGTGACCCGCGCGCGGGCGATCGAGGCGCTTCGCGAAGCCGGGCTGACGGTGCGCGAGTCGAAGGTCCGTTACGCCACGCTGCGGGCCGCTGACGAGATCTTCCTCACCTCCAGCGTCCGCGGCGTCCGCCCGGTCGTGCGGCTCGACGGTCGGGACGTCCGGAAAGGCAGACTGGGATCGGTGACGACCGCGCTCGGCGAGCGGCTCGCGGCGGAGGACGTGCCGCGGGATACCGTGTCCGACGCCGAGGAGCGGCAGAGGTAGGACGATGCTGCTGGATGCGAGAGCGACCTACGTGACCCTGATCGCCTGGGCGACCGCGGTGCTGGTCTACGGCCTATGGCGCTCCCTCGGCGCCGCGGCCCGGGACCCCATTCGCCCGAGCGGGCCGATCGTCCGGCGGCGCATCGAGAGCTGAGCGGAAAAGTGCGCCCCGCCCCGACCATGCCGGGGCGAGGCGCCGCCGGGAGAGGGTATCTATTCCGGCGGCCGAAACGTTTCGGCAGCGCCGGTCTACACCCGCCTAGGACAGGCGACATTTAGTTCGCGCGAAGGTTGGGTTGCCTGGAGGAAACCCCGACGGTCCTGCTCTGAGTCACTGAATCACGCCGTGCTTCCGCAACCAGTCGGCGACCGGCGCGCGCCACGGCGCCTCCTTCTTCCCCATTTGGAGCGAGTGGTCGGCGCCCGGGAACACGCGCACCTCATAGTCCTTCCCCGACCCGCGCAGCTCCTCGAGCGTCGCCGTGCTCTGGCGAACCGGTGAGAGATGATCCAGCTCGGCGTCGCCGAAGAGCCAGATGGCCGGCGTCTCGAGCTCGCGCAGCACGGGCACGGGATCGAAATCCATCACGCTCCGGTACCACCGGCGGTACGGGCTCTGCGGCGGCGACGGCCGGTCGTCGAGGTAGACGCGCCTGAACCACCGTTTCGTCTTGTTCTCGTCCCACAGCCGCTGGAACTCGTCGAAGCGCGCGCCGGTCCGGCTCACGTCGTTGTCGACGACGTGCATGGCATGAGCAGCTGCCACCTCGGAGTCGGTGAAGCCTTCCTTGTGGAGCCGGGCCGAGCGCTCGAACAGGTTGTCGGCGGCGACGGTTGAAACGGACGCCGATACGAGGACGAGGAAGGGCACGCCCCCGGCCTTTCGCGCCGCGAGCGGCGCGACCCAACCACCCTGACTGCCCCCGAAGATTCCCACCCGCGCCCGGTCGATGCCTGGTCGTTCGCGCAACATCGCGACGCCGGCGGCGGCATCCGACGCAAGATCGTCGAAGCTGAAATCGCGCCACGCGAAGGGTGGACCTTCGGACTTGCCGACACCGCGCTTGTCGTAGGCGAGCGCTGCCATGCCATTCTCGGCGAAGAACTTCGCGAAATAATCCAGTGAGGACCGGTCCGTCTGCCCCGAGCCGTGGATGAGCACCACGGCGGGAACCGGCTGCTTCGTCCGCGGCGCGTAAAGCGTTCCCGCCATTCGGATCGCGCCGCTCTGGAACGTGACGTCCTGCTTGTCGAACTTGAACTGCGCCCCGCCCGCATGCGCCGCTACGCCGACCAACAGCGCCGCAACGACGATGAGCGAACTCCTGGAAGAATCCATCGTGTGATGCTACGCGTGGGGCGGGCGTTTGGACGGTTCACACGATGGATAAACGGCGGGCGGGGCGTAGATTGTCCGTGTGAATCGCGTCGCGTCCGTCAATACAGCCGTGCTTGTCGGGAGAGTCCTCATCACGCTACTTATCGCGACGTTGTTGGCGTGGGGCGCGGCCTTGCTTTCGGCTGAGGCAACCATTGCGTGGTACATGCAGCACTACGGGGTAGCTCAGCGAGCCGATCTCGCCGATGACATGGGCTTAGGCATGCTGGGCCTCTTCGTTCAGATCAGTGCCGTCTTGCTCTCTTTCGTGGCAGCGCTGGTCGTGCTCTGGCGCCTGTCTGCGAGGGCCGCTATCGCTGCTGGGCTAACCCAACGTTCCAGCGGACAGGCTCCCGGCGTCCGCTGAACTCAAACGTTAAGGAATGGCGTCCCGTTTGGTGGCTCGGGAGGGAGTTGAACCCCCGACGCAGGGATTTTCAGTCCCTCGCTCTACCAACT
>DASRJG010000179.1:0-13780 GCA_035649595.1 Candidatus Polarisedimenticolaceae bacterium | reverse complement strand
TCCCCCTCCTTCGAAGGGCGATCGAGAGGACGGCGGGGCATCGTCCGGGGAAGGCGGAGTCGGCCCATCCGGCCGCGTCCGCCGCCTCCCGGTGAAATCGGGGCGTGAGCCCGTAGCCGTCGAGCACGACGGTCCGCCCCGCCGCGAGCTCGGCGACGAGCTCGTTACGGTTCTTCGTCACGCGGCCGTAATGCCGGATCTGGAACGTCAGGTTCCCCCGGAGCATCTCGAGGAGCCAGCCGGACGGATCGAGCAGCGGCTCGACCAGGACCGCGCGGGCGGCAAGGCGCGCGGAGGCGACCGCCGCGGCCGTCGCGCCCAGGCGCCAGCCGAAGAGCACCGGATCGCGGCCGTCGCGATCGCGCAGCCAGCGCCAGGCTTCGACGGTGTCCTCGAGGAAGTCCTCGAGACCGAAATCCTCGAACTCGCCCTCGCTGTCCCCGTGTCCGGAGGCGTCGAACCGGAGCGTCGGGTGGCCGCGGCGGGAGGCCTCGCGCGCCGCCGCGACGAGGACGCGGTGCGCCCAGAGCTTCTCCTCGAAGTGCGGCGCGCACACGACGATCGGCGCGCCGGCTCCCGGAGCGGGACGGGGCGTGTGGAGCACGGCGAACTTCCGGCGGCCGTCCGCTCCGAAGAACAGAGGCGTCTCCGTGCCGCTCTCGGTCTCCGCCGCCGCGCCGAAAGGCATCCGCGCGCCCGCTCAGGTCCCGTAGGGGAGCTTGCTCACGCTGTTGATCGCGCGCGCCGGGTTTCCCGCCACGACCGCTCCCTCCGCGACATCCTTGGTCACGACGGACCCCGCGCCGACGAGCGCGTTCCGCCCGATCTTGACGCCCGGAAGCAGGGTCGCGTTGGCGCCGACCTTCGCCCCCTCTCCGACGTCCGCGCCGACGAGCTCGTTCTTCACGTTCGGGGAGAGCGGATAGCGCGCGTTCGTGATGCACACGCGCGGGCCGATCCAGCAGCCGCGGCGGAGAACCGTCATCTCCGGGACGAACGCCTGAGAATGGATGCGCACGCCGTCCTGCACGTCCACGTGGTGCTCGAGCACGCTGCCGGTCCCGACGCTCACGTCGTCGCCGATCGTGTTGCTCTCGCGGATCGTGACCTGGTGGCCGGTCTGGAAGCCGCGGCCGATGCGGTTCCCGGCGTAGATCACGGTGTGCGAGCGGATCACCGCGTCGTCCCCGATCACCGTCGTCAGCTGTCCCGGCTCGGCGCCGCGGGGCGGCTCGCCGATGACGACGTGATCGCCGAGGCGGACGTTCCGTCCGAGCGTCACGTTCGGGTGGACGGTCGCTTTGGGGTTCATGCTCTCCTCGGCCCGCGGGGGCGGGCGTGGTCTAGAATCCCGGCTCCTGGTCGCGCATGCAGAACCCGACTCGAGTCCTCCGACGCGCCGCGGCGCGGGCGCACGTGGCCTGGATCTACGGGATCGCGGCGGCGACGCTGCGCGCCTCCCACCGGCGTGCGCTCGTCCTCCGCTATCACGCCATCGGCGCTCCGGAGGAGGTCGCGCGCTACGCATCGCCCGGCATCAGCGTCACCCCGGAGCGCTTCGAGCGTCAGGTGGCGTTCCTGGCCCGACGCTTCGACGTCGTCGACCTCGACACGGCGCTGGCCCGTGCGCGCGAGGGGGGGCGGCGCGGCGCGCGACCCGCGGTCGTGATCACCTTCGACGACGGCTACCGCGACAACGCCGTCCATGCCGTGCCGATCCTCGCGCGCCACGGCGTCACCGCCACCTTCTACGTCGTGGCCGGGAGCGTCTGGCCGGAAGCGCCTCTGTGGACCGTCCGGCTGCGGGCCGCGCTCGACGGCGGCACGGCCGCGCCGTCCCGGCCGTGTCCGGTTCCGGTCCCGATCGACCTCGCGACGCCCGCGGCCGCCCAGCGCTCGGTCCGCGCCGTGACTCGATGGCTTCGCGGACGCCCCGCGCAGGAGCGGGAGCGCGCGCTCGTCGATCTCGCGGCATGGACCGGACGAAGCCAGGATCCGGGCCGGAGGATCATGGTGGACGCAACCGAGCTCCGGGGGATGCGCGAAGCGGGGATGACGATCGCGGCCCACACGCTCACCCATCCATTCCTGCCCGAGATCCCCCCGTCCGAGGCGCGGTGGGAGCTCGTCGAGTCCCGAGCCGTGCTCGAGCGGCTCGTCGAGCGGCCGGTGGAGCACATGTCCTACCCGAACCCCGGGGCGGGGGCCCAGCACGACGCGGGAGTCCGGGCGCTCGCCCGCGAGGCCGGATACCGGACCGCCGCGACCTCGGACGGCGGTCTGGTCGGACCCGGTGCCGACCCGTTCGCCCTTCCCCGGTTCGGCGTCACGCCGGGGTTCCAGGAGCGGCTGCTGTTCCGGTGTCTCGGCGAGACGAGCGCGCACGTGTGACCTAGGAGGAGGCCTGGGGCGCGAGGCGCCGCTTGCGCTCGACGTAGGCCGCGGCGAGGCGCACCGAGTCGAGGTTCTCCGGAGTCAGCTCGTCGTCCTCGACCTTGATCCCGAAGGTGGCCTCGAGGAAACCCACGAACTCGAGGACGCCCGTGGAATCCATGATTCGCGTCTCGAGGAATGACATGTCGTCCGATACGGCCGCCTCCCCGCCCCGAATGAAGAAGTGCTCCGCGATGAAGCGGCGTATCTGGTCCTCGAGTCTCATCCGGCAACCCTCACGATGTCAGATCCGATTCTGGTCGAGCCAGTGGAGCAGCTCGGATCGCTTGTAACGGAGCCCGGACGTCCGTCCCTCGCCGACGCGGTAGGCCGGGATCATGTTGCGACGCGTGAGGTCCCACAGCTTCGTGCGGCCGATCTTGAGAAGGCGTCGGGCTTCCTCGCTGGTGAGGATCTCGTCCTCGAGGAGGGCGCTCCGCTCGACCGTCTCCCCCGTCTCGCTCAGGAAGGACTTCCCTGCATGGTGTCTCATCGCTCACCCCCGACTGCGACGGGCGGCTCGTACGTGTCGACGTCCTGCTGGAACTCCGGGACCAGGAGCTTCAACCCCGTCCGAATACCCGCAAAGTCCATTCGTAGCGCCCGGTCGGTCAGGTGCTTGACCTCGGCCAGCAGCTTGACCGGCTCGACCCCTTCGCCTCGAACGCACATGATCTTCACGTGGGAGGTCCGCTCCCGGATCTCGTGATGGAACGAAAGCTCCTCGTCGAGCTTCTCGCCCGGACGCAGCCCCACGTCGCGGACCTCGACGTCGCGGCCGGGCTCGAGGCCGGCCAGACGGACCATGTTCACGGCGAGGTCCCAGATCTTCACGGGCTCGCCCATGTCGAGAACGAAGATCTCGCCGCCGGAGCCCATCGCCCCGGCCTGGATGACGAGGCCGGCGGCCTCGGGAATGGTCATGAAGTAGCGCTTGATGTCCCGGTGCGTGACCGTGATCGGACCGCCGAGCTCGATCTGTCGCTGGAAGTGCGGGATCACGGACCCGCGGCTCCCGAGCACGTTTCCGAAGCGAACCGCGCACGCGACCGTGTTCGCGTAGAGGTTGCTCCGCACGAGCAGCTCCGCGACGCGCTTGCAGCATCCCATCACGCTCGTGGGATTGACCGCCTTGTCGGTGGAGATGCACACCACGCGCTCCACGCGGTAGGCGTTGGAGACCTCGAGCACGTTCTTCGTGCCCACGATGTTGTTGAACACCGCCTCGTCCGGATTCATCTCCATCAGCGGGACGTGCTTGTCCGCCCCCGCGTGGAAGACGATCTGGGGGCGGTACATCGCGAACACCCCCTCCAGCTTCTTCTTGTTGATCACGTCGCCGATGACCTGGACGAGGCGCGTGAACCCGGCGGTGCGCGACAGCTCGTTGTAGATCTCGTAGATGCTGTTCTCCCCGCGCCCCATCAGGTGGATCTCCGCCGGGGCGAACCGCAGGATCTGACGGCAGAGCTCCGAGCCGATCGAGCCTCCCGCCCCGGTCACGAGGATCCGCTTGCCGCGCAGGTACGAGGAGATCAGGTTGAGGTCCAGCTCCGCGGGCTCGCGCCCGAGAAGGTCCTCGACCTGGACCTGTCTCAGGTCGGAGACGTGCACCTTGCCGTCCTGGAGCCTCGTGAGGTCGGGAAGGATCTTGAGCCCGGCGGGCGTGTTCTTGCACACCTGGACGATCTCGCGGACGGTCTTCCCGCGCGCGGAGGGAATCGCGATCAGGATGTCCTTGATCCCCAGCTGCTGGACGAGGCGCGGGATCTCCGCCCGGCCGCCGAGCACCGGGACACCGTGGATCAGCGAGCCGTGCTTGATCGGATCGTCGTCGACGAAAGCGACCGGCGCGTAGTCCATGCGCGCGGAGCGCATCATCTCGCGGACCATCATCTCGCCGGCGTCCCCCGCGCCGACGATCAGCGCGCGGCGCGCGCTCCCGGCGCTGCGGCCGGAGAGCAGCCGCATCGGAATCGAGCGGCGTCCGTTGCCGCGGGCGCTCGACGACTCGTGGAGCACGCGGACCAGCATCCGTACGCCGCCTGTGAACAGGAGGGCGAGCGCCATGTCGATGAACGGCACCGACCGGGGAATGTTCAGGCTCTGGGGGAGCATGAAGGCGAGGGCGACCACGCCGACGCCGCAGATGCAGGTCGAGCGCACGAGGTCCTCGAGATCGGTCAAGCTGGAGTACCGCCAGATGCTCCGGTAGCTGCCCGTCAGGTGGTAGACGGCCACTTTCATCAGGACGAGGGGCGCGACCGTCAGCGCGATCGACTCGAAATGCGCCGGCGTCATCTCGTCCACCCGCAGCTTGAACGCGAGCACGTAGGCCGAGGCGAACAGCAGACCATCCACCGCCATCTTCGGAAGGACCGCCCGGAGACTGGCCAGTCGTTGACGCGTATTCATCGGGCGAGCGAACCTCCTGGGGGGTCGATGGACAAGGCCGGATGCGAGCGGGGCGCCTTCGCCGCGCGCGTGGCGAGCGGCAGCAGCACGTCGGCCAGCTTCTTCGGGTCGTGCCGGATCTTTCCGCCCTCGTTGACGAGCGCGGCCTCGAGCACGGTCTCGGGGCGGCCGTCGAGCCCCGCGCGCGAGACCAGCTCGGCGTTCTGCTCGGAGTACGGCCGGACGCGATCGGGGGCGATCGGCGACGCGTTGAGGAGGACGGCGTCCACGAGGCCCCGGCCGACGTGACGGTCGAGCGCCTCGAGGTGGTGCGCCATCGTCATTCCGACCGTCTCGCCCGGCTGCGTCATCAGGTTGCCCACGAGGACCTTGGTCCCGCGCGAGCCGCGGATCGCATCGGCCACTCCGCGCACGAGGAGCACGGGCAGGAGGCTCGTGAACAAGCTTCCAGGCCCGAGAACAACGAGATCGGCCGACCGGATCGCGTCGAGGACCCCTTCCGCCGGCTCGGCATCCGCGGGCTCGAGCCAGACCCGCCAGATCGCCGCGGGAGCGGCGCCGATCCGCGACTCGCCGGAGATCCTCTCTCCGTCGATCGTCTCCCCTTCGAGGCGGAGCGGACCGGCGCTGGCGGGCAGCACGCGGCCGCGCGTGCCGAGCATCCGTCCCGCGGAGGCGACCGCGCGCAGATAGGAGCCCTCCTGCTCGGCGAGGGCGATGAGGAGCAAGTTGCCCAGGGAATGCCCGGCCAGGTCGCCGTGCCCCGCATAGCGATGCGCGAACAGCCGCCCGAACGCGCCGTCGGATCCGTCGGCGAGCGCGAGGAGGCAGTTGCGGAGGTCGCCCGGCGGAAGCCCACCCCTCTCGCGCCGGATGCGGCCGGAGCTCCCCCCGTCGTCGGCGGTCGCGACGATCGCGGCCGGGTCGATCGCGCGACCGGCGCGGATGAGATCGGCCAGCCCACGGAGGACCGTGGGCATGCCGTTGCCGCCGCCGATCACGGCGACGCGCAGAGGGCGGGAGGGAGAGGTCAAGGGTTCGAATCTCCGCGATCGGTGGCGTCGTCGCCCTTCGCGTAGCGACGCGGGTTGTAGTCGTCGTAGTGGTAATAGTACCGATCGACGGGAGTGAACTTCACGTCGTTGAGGACGACCCCGAGCAGCATGCCGCGGGTGATCGACTCGCGGGCGCGTACGATCAGCGGCCTCGTCGTCTTGCGGGCACGAACCACCAGGACGACGCCGTCCGCGACCGCGCTGAGGATCGCCGCGTCGGTGAAGGCGACGGTCGGGGGCGTGTCGATGACGATCCGGTCGAACCTGCGCCTCAGCTCGGCGAAGACCGTGGCGAGGTAGTCGGACTGGAGCAGCTCGAGCGGGTTCTGCGACGGCGAGCCCGAGGGCAGGATCGTCAGCCGGGCGCTCTTCACCTCGATCAGGACGTGATCGAGCGGCGCTTCCCCGGTGAGCACCTCGGAGAGACCGAGCGTGGGCTCGGGACTGAGGTAGCGGGTCACCGACGGGCGTCGCAGGTCGCCGTCCACGAGGAGCGTCCGCCTGTCCCGGTCCTCGGCGAGGGCGAGCGCGAAATTGACCGCCGTCGTGGTCTTCCCCTCTTCGGGGACCGCGCTCGTGATGACGATCACCTGGCGCGCCGCGCTTTCGGAGCCGCTCTGGTCGATCTTCAGCCGGAGCCGCCGGTATCGCTCGGCGATCGGCGACGCCGGTCGGTTGACCATGATCAGATGAGGATCGTCGTGGAACTTCCGCGGAATGATCGACCCCAGGGGGACCCCCGCGACGAGGGGAGCGCGACCGTCGGCGGAGGGCTTGGATTTCTGGGGCGAGGCCGAGCCTTCCCCCGAGAAGATGCCGAAGCGCTTCATGCGACGGGCCCTCCGTGTCTCAGGACGACCTCGACGAGGGCCGCGGCCACGAGGAGCGCGGCGGCCCCTTTCGTCCTGCGGCCGAAAACGCCTCGCGACGACGGGGAGTCCGCATCGAGGCTGGGGATCGATCCGAGGATCGGAAGGTCCGGGAAGCGACTGGAGAACTCGTCCTCGCTTCGCACGGCCTGATCGAGGAATTCGAGCGCCGCCGAAACCGCCGCGCCGAGCGCGAGGCCTCCGAAGGCGCCCATCAGGAGGAACTGGATCAGGTTCGGCTTGTACGGGACCGCGGGCGGCCGTGCTCGGTCCTGGACGAGGAACTGCTCGCCCTTCCGGTTCGCCTCGATGTCCTGGGCCCGCTTGGCCTGGTCCTTCTGCGCGTACGTCGTGTCGAAGCGCTGCTTGAGGCTGTCGTAGTCGCGGGTCAGCGCGGTCAGCTGCTGCAGGCGCAGCGGCATGTTCGCGATCCGGGCTCTGAGCACGTCCGCGTTCTGCTGCTCGCGGGTGCGGTCGGCCTCGAGCCCGCGGATCTCCGCCTGCACCCGGGCGACCTCCGGGGACGGCGCGGGCGTGCCGCCTCCGGCGACCGGGCGAGGCGCGTCGAGCTCGGGGTGGAGAGCCTTGAACTGCGCGAGCTGCGCGCGCTTGCGCTTGACCAGCGGATTCTCTTCGGTGTAGTTGCTGAGAAGGTCTTGGAGCTCCCGGTTCAGCTGGGCGTACGCGCGCATGTCCGGGTCTTCCGTCGCGGCGGGAACGCCCAGCGCGTCCGCGGTCGCGCGACGGTTCTGCTCCTCCATCCTCAGAATCGAGAGCCGCTCGGAGCGGAGCTGGATATCGCTCGTCAGCTGCTGGATCCGCCCTTGCGCGGAGTTCAGGAGCTGGAGCGTGGCCGTCTCCTGATCCGGCAGCTCGTAGAGGTGCTGCGCCTTGTATTTCGCGATCTCCGCGTCCCGCTTGCTGAGCTCCGCGCGGGTCGTCTCGAGCCAGCCTTCGACCGTCTCCACGGTCCCCTTGGCCTGGGCCTCGCGCATCTCGGTGTTCTGCTCGATGAAGAGGTCGGCGAGGCGGTTCGCGATATTCGCTGCGCGATCGGGCCGCTCGTCCATCACCATGATGTTGAACCATGACAGGTCACGCTTGTCCCAGTCGAGGTCGACGTTCTCTTCCAGGCGCCGGCATGCGCGCTCGATCGTCGCTTGGTCGGCGTTCGCCGGTGCCAGACCGAACTCCCTGATCACCTGCTCGAGGTAGCGCAGGCTCATCACCTGGATGCGGAGGCTCTTCATCCGCTCCTCGATGCGCATCGTGACCGTCGTGCGGACGATGTCCTCGGGAACGCTCTGGCGGAGGACGAGGATCGTCGTGGAAGCCCGGTAGATCTTCGGAGCCGTGAGCGCGAGGAACGTCGCGATGACCGTCCCCACCACGGTGGGCACGAGGACCAGCCACTTTCGCCGCCAGGCAATGTCGAGGTACTGCTTTATCTGGTTCCTGGTGTCCACGGGGTGGCTCCTCGTCCGGTGATGTTCCATCGGAGATTGATCCCGTACGATCCGTAGCGGGTGTCGAGCGAGTCCGCGAATTCGGGCGGAGCTCCGCTCTGGTCCTTGGCCCGCTGATCGACGTACGCGTAGGCCGCGTTCAGCGCCACGTGCCGGTTGAAGCTCCAGCCGACCGTGCCGCTGACGGTGAAGGTCTTGGTGTCCCCGGCGATCGGCGTCCCGGGAGGAGGCGGTGTCGCGCTGGGGAACTCGACGACGAGCCGCTCCCAGTAACCCCCGAGCAGGGTCGCGTTCACGCCCCTGACGGGTGAGGTGTGATCGTAGGAGACCCACCCGCCGCGATCTTGGGAGGCCCCCCCGATGCCGCTGCCGGGCGTGTACGTCTGTCGCAGTCCCGCGCCGAACGTCGACGTCTCGGTCGGCATCTTGGTGAGCGTGACGTCGACGTACATCGCCGTGTCGGAGTCGTCCGCGGAGTTCGCCCTCGTCGCCCCGAGAGCGTACGCGAGGGTCATGGTTCGAGCGGTGTTGTAGCTTCCGACCAGGCCGAGCGACTCGACGAAGACGGAGTCGGTGGCCTCGAAATCGAAGTAGGACGCGTCGAGGCCCAGCCCGAGCGTGGTGCGCTCCGAGATCTCGCGCCTCCACGCTCCCCTCGCGCTGAAGTCGACGGAGTCGTTGTAGTCCACCGGGTCGTCGACGGCCGGCGTCGCGGGGTTGTCCGGGACGTCCTCCGAGCGCGAGACGCCCGCGCCGATCCCCCAGTCGATCAGCGCCCGTCGTCCCGCCGCGAACGTCCCGCCGAGGCTCCCATGGCCGAAATCCTGGGTGGTCCGGGGCAGGAATGTCACCGGCCTATCGGCGCCCGTGACCCGCAGGCCTTGGCGGTCCGTCCTGCCTGCATCGGCGCCGACCGTCAAGCGGGTCTGCGTGGTCCAATTCCGCGAGTAGCTCAGCGCCAGCGTGTTCGAAAAGTAGTCCAGCCCCTCGCTCTTGTTGTAGGCGACGTAGGAGGGATGGTAGGAGAACGTGAAGAGGCTCTGCGGGGTTCTGCGATCCAGGATCAGCTCGAGTCCGAGCGTGGCGAGCTCGTCGCCCGAGCCCTCCTCGCCGGTCACGGCGATGTTTCCGTCGTGATAGACGCCGAACGTGAGGATCGGGCGGAAGTCCACCTCCGCGGCGGACGCCGCCCCGGCGGTGATCGCCGCGATCGCCACGACCGGGAGCTTCGGACGGCTAGTTGACAATGATGGTGTCTCCCGGCTTCAAGTACACGTTGGATTCCGGGCGTTCGCCCGACACGACCTTTCGATAGTCGATTCGCGTGCGGATTTCCTTCCCGTCCTCGAACCGCATCAACAAGACGTTCGACTTGTCCGCGTACTGCGACATGCCTCCGGCCAGGGCAATCGCTTCGACGAGCCGGGTCCGCCGCCGCAGCGTCAGCGCGCCCTGAGTGGTGACCTCTCCGAGAACGAAGACCTTGAAGTTGTTGATCTCCTCGACGACCACCGTGACGACCGGCTCCTTGATGAACCGGGTCAGGGCCTTCGCCAGGTCGTCCGTGAGCTGGCGCGCGGTGCGCCCCGCGGCCTGAACGTCGCCGACGAGCGGGAAGGTGATCTTGCCGTCCGGACGGACTGTGACCGTTTTGAGGAGGTCCGGTTCCTTCCACACCGAGATCGAGAGCTTATCCTCTACGCCGAGGACGTACTCCTCGCCTACGGGCGCGGGATGCTCTTGTGCGATCGCGCCGGCGATCCCGGCGAGAGAGAGCACCATTCCGATCGCGATCCGATTGCTCCACGATTTCACTGCAAGTCTCCAATTCGTCGCGCGATGTTTCGCGACGCACGTTTTGGTTGCCCGGATAAAAAAAACCGTGCCGTGAGCCCTTAGGGATACCCAACCAAGTTAGAGGTGTCAAGGTAGAAAACGAACAAGATCGCATAAGATCGAAGGCCGAAAATGACGCAATTCGGCGTCTGAGCTTTCAAAGAATCAATTCGAGACGGAGGGGCGGACACCGCTGCGCACATACCACGAGGGTACTTGCGGGGTTCGCTCGGGCTATGGGGTGTTCGCCGTAACGGCGGGCGTGTCAGGCCTTACGCGCTGGCAGCTTGCCCTCGAGAGGCCTCGTTCAGCAGCCGGAGAACCTCGAGCCGGAAGTGCTCGAACTGGATCGGCTTCATCAGGCAGAGGTCGGCGCCGGCGTCATACATCTTCCGGATGCTGTCGTGCTCCGGGAAGGCCGTGATCGCCAGGACCTTGATCGATCGCGTGTCCGGGTTCTCGCGGATCGACCTGCAGAGCGACAGCCCGTCCACCCGCGGCATCATCACGTCCATGATCACGAGGTCCGGTTGCATCGCGCCGATCTTGATCCCCGCCTCGTAACCGTCCGACGCCTCCTCGATCCGCAGGTTGGGCTCCATCTCCTTGAGGACTCGCCGGACGATCTCGCGGATGTCCGCCTCGTCGTCCACGACCAGAACGGATCGAGCCTTCGAGGCGCCGGAGAAGAACGCCTCGTCGATCGGGATGTCGTATTTCTGAAGGAACTCCCGAAAATCCTCCGAGCTGACGCGGTAGTGCCCCCCGGGTGTCGAGAAGGCACGGAGCTTCCCCGACTTGATCCACTTCAACACACCGTCGTTGGTCACCGCGCAGTAACGCGCGACCTCGGACGTCGTGAAGAATCGCCGCCCGGCTTCGGACTGACCGCTCATGATTCGACCCCCGGCTTAGGCCTTTCCGCTTTTTCCGCCCTATCGTGGCTGCAATATAGGTTTGTTTTTGGGCGGCGCAACCGGGGCCGGGACGGCGCTCCAAGCTCGTTCGTTGACACCTCGAAGAGCCGAATGGTAGTATCCGCGCTCGCTTTTTTAGGCGCCGCGTCTACGCCTTTCTCAGCGCAGCACGTCCGGACCGTAGCTCAGTTGGATAGAGCGACTGGCTACGAACCAGTAGGTCGGGGGTTCGAATCCCTCCGGTCCGACCATGCTCGAGGGGAATGGTGTCCGCGCGCGCGAACCCGCGGACGAGGTCCCCATGGGCGAGCATGAACGATTCATGCGTATGGCCCTCGAAGAGGCCGAGCTTGCGCGCGTTGCCGGAGAGGTCCCCGTCGGGGCCGTCGTGGTCGTGGACGGCGAGGTTGCCGGGAGGGGGCACAACGCATCGCTCGCCTTGCACGATCCTTCCGCCCACGCGGAGGTCCTCGCGATGCGGGACGCCGCGGCCCGGCGTCTCAACTACCGCCTGGTCGGGGCCACGCTCTACTGCACGGTCGAGCCGTGCTTGATGTGCCTCGGAACCGCGCTGCTCGCGCGCATCGGCGGCCTCGTGTTCGGGGCGACGGATTTCAAGGTGGGCGCGGTGGGGCGACTCGAGACGCTCCGAGCGCTCGGGGCGGACTTCAACCATCGCTTCGACGCGACGGGGGGCGTGCTCGCCGAAGAGGCCTCGGCTCTGCTGTTGGGTTTCTTCCGCGAGCGGAGGCTCGCGGCGCGGAGCGACATCGATTCGTCATTCGAGGAGAGGTACCGAAGTGGCCGTAACGGGGGCGCCTCGAAAGCGCTTTGTCTGGGTGACCAGGCACGTGGGTTCGAATCCCACCCTCTCCGCCATCGTTCGGGTGTTTCAGGCCGTCCGTGAGTCGAGGTCGGCCCGAGGAGAGATGACCGAGTGGCTGAAGGTGCACGCTTGGAAAGCGTGTGTGCGGGAAACCGTACCGAGGGTTCGAATCCCTCTCTCTCCGCCATGCGGAACCGTTGGAACCGATTGCGGGGCCCGAGCCCTGTGCGCTGCGTCGCCGTGAATTCCGCCAGGCCCGGAAGGGAGCAACGGTAAGCGGGTCGCCGCAGGCGCCGCAGGTCCACTTGGGCCCCATCAGTCCCGTTCACGGGTTACGATCTCGAGGACGTCATGTATCAGGTTCTGGCGAGAACATGGCGGCCTCAGACCCTCGAGGAGGTCGTCGGCCAGCCGCACGTCGCGAGGACGCTCGGCAATGCCCTTCGCGCGGGGCGGCTCGCGCATGCGTACGTGTTCGCCGGGGTGCGCGGCACGGGCAAGACGACCGTCGCCCGCATCCTCGCGAAATGTCTCAACTGCGAGAAGGGACCGACGGCCGTCCCCTGCAATCGCTGTGTTCCGTGCGTCGAGATCACCGAGGGTCGATCCCTGGACGTCCTGGAGCTGGACGCGGCGTCGCGGACGGGGGTCGACAACATCCGCGAGCTCCAGGAGGTCGTTTCGTTCGCGCCCGCGCGCGATCGGCACAAGGTCTTGATCATCGACGAGGCCCACATGCTCTCCAAGGCCGCGTTCAACGCGTTGCTGAAGACCTTGGAGGAGCCTCCTCGCGGCGTCGTCTTCGTTCTGGCCACGACGGAGATCCACAAGCTCCTTCCGACCATCCTCTCCCGATGCCAGGTTTTCGAGTTCCGCCGCGTCTCGGTCACGGACGTCGCCGCGCACCTTCGGAAGGTGGCCGACGCGGAGGGTCTGGCGGTTTCCGATCGCACGCTCGAGCGCATCGCGCGGGCGGGCGAAGGATCGATACGCGACGCGCTCTCCGTCCTGGAGAGGGTCGTCGCGTTCTGCGGCCCGAGCGTCTCCGATGACGATGCGCTTCAGGTGTTGGGCGCCGTCCGCACCGACGTCCTGATCGGGTTCGTCCGAGCCATCGCCTCTCGGGATGCGGCGGGGCTCCTCGCCGGC
This sequence comes from Candidatus Polarisedimenticolaceae bacterium, assembly GCA_035649595.1. Taxonomy (GTDB): domain Bacteria; phylum Acidobacteriota; class Polarisedimenticolia; order Polarisedimenticolales; family DASRJG01; genus DASRJG01. Next base: position 814 of record DASRJG010000179.1, on the reverse strand, counting down.
CTCGACGCGCTCGTGGACGAGGGTCACGACCTCGTCCACTTCTGGGGGGAGCTCGTCGGCGTGGTCCGCGACGTGATGCTCGTCCGCGCCTGGAAGCCCGGCTCGGACGTCCTGTCGCGCCCCGAGGACGAGATGCGCGCGCTGGCGGCGGCCGCGGAGCCGATCGGGCTCGAGGATTGGACGCGCGTCTTCCAGGTCCTCGCCGCCCTCGAGCATCCTCTGAAGACCTCCAGCCAGCCGCGGTTCCTCTTCGAAGGGGCTCTGATCCGGATCGCCGGGCTCGGTGCGGTGAGGCCGATCGAGGAGATCCTCGCTTCGCTGCGCGCGGCGCCGTCCTCGACGCCCGCGGCTCAAAAAAAAAACAGACCTGAGCCGGAGGCGGTGATCGCCGGCGGCGAGGCCGTCGCCGCGGGGCTTCGGGAGATTCGCGACGTCGTGGTCGCATCGGTCTCGGCCGGTCGCCCGATGCTGGGGGCGATGCTCGAGCAGGCGCGCGGGATCGTCGTCGATGGAGGCTCGCTCGTCGTGAGCTTCGGCGACGGAGAGAGCGGCGTGGCGCGGATGCTCGGGCAGGCGGACAACGTGCGCGCGATCGAGGCGATCGCCGGCGAGGCGCTGGGGAGGCCGTTGTCCCTCCGCATCTCGGGGGGCGCGACGGAGCCGCGCTCGGCGCCGTCCTCCGAACCCGGCGGCGACGCAGCCGTCCAGAGCCTGAGCGAGCGGGCGCGGAAGGATCCCGCCGTGGCGCGGCTCCTGCGCGAGTTCGGGGCCCAGGTCGTGGACGTGAAACCGGAATCGACGGCGATCGAGGAGG
>DASRJG010000178.1:0-2928 GCA_035649595.1 Candidatus Polarisedimenticolaceae bacterium | reverse complement strand
CCGCGGCGCTCCTGGCGCTCCCCGCCACGGCCGGACTCGTCGCGCTCCGTGAGCCGATCATCCAGGTGATCTTCGAGCACGGCCGGTTCGATCATGCCTCGACCCTGAACACGTCCGCGGCGCTCCTGTGCTACGCGCTCGGCCTGTACGCCTACGCGGTGACGAAGATCCAGGTGCCGACGTTCTACGCCCTGGGGGACACGCGCGTCCCCGTCATCGCCTCGACCTCCGCGGTCGCGGCCAAGCTCGCGGCGAACGCCGTCTTCGTGCTCTCGCTCCCCATGATCGGTGTGGACCCGTTCCTGGGGCTCGCGCTGTCCACCTCGATCGCCGCGTGGACGAACTTCGGCGTGCTCGCCTGGGGGCTCAAGCGGCGCGCCGGGTCGATCGCCGGGCACGGCGTCGTCCGGGGCACGCTCGGGATGGCGCTCGTCGCGCTCGCAACCGGCGTCGCCTGCGGCGGGGCCCACGCGGGGCTCGTGCGGCTCGTCCCCGGCGGCGGCACGGCCGGAGAGGTCGCGCGCCTCGGCGTCGCGGTCGGCGTCGGTCTCGCCGCGGCGGCCGCGGGGGCGATCGCGATGCGCATCCCCGAGGCGCGCGCGATCGCGCGGCGCGTGGCGAGCATGGCGCGCCGCGGACGACCCGCATAGAATCGCGCACCGTCGCTCCCCGCGAGGAGACCGATGATCGACGTTCGGCAGCTCGTGAAGCGCTACGGCGACAGGGCCGCGCTCGACGGCGTGACGTTCCGCGTGGAGCGGGGAGAAGTCGTCGGCTTCCTGGGGCCGAACGGCGCGGGGAAGACGACGACGCTCCGCATCCTCTCGACCTACCTGACCCCGGACGGCGGCTCCGCCACCGTCGCCGGGTTCGACGTCGCGCGGCGGCCGATGGACGTGCGGCGGCGGATCGGATACCTGCCGGAGCATCCGCCCCTCGACCTCGATCACACCGTCCGCGAGTACCTCGGCTTCTGCGCCGCGCTTCGCGGCGTCACGCGCGCCCGCGCCGCGGCCGTCTCGGCGGTCATCGACCGCTGCGGGCTCCGCTCGGTCGCCGGCCGCCTGATCGGGAACCTCTCGAAGGGGTTCCGCCAGCGCGTCGGGCTCGCGCAGGCGCTCGTCCACGCCCCCGAGGTGGTCGTGCTCGACGAGCCGACGGTCGGGCTCGACCCGAGCCAGATCCGCGAGATCCGGCAGCTCATCCGCTCGCTCGCGGGGGACCACACGGTTCTCCTGAGCAGCCACATCCTCCCGGAGGTCGCGATGACCTGCTCGCGGGCGGTCGTGATCCACCAGGGGCGGGTCGCGGCCGATCTCCCCGTGGACGCCGCCGCGGCGGGCGGGCGCCTCGAGACCACGTTCCTTTCGGTCACGGCGACCGAGCGCGCGGCGGGGGACGAGGTCCCCGCGTGAGGTCGATCGCGGCGCTCATCGCGCGGGAGATCCGGGCGCAGGTCTTCTCCCCGATCGCCTGGATCGTCTGGACGCTCTACCTGTTCCTCGCCGGCTGGTTCTTCTTCAGCCTCGTGTACCAGTTCGCGATCCTCGTCCAGAACTACACCGGCTACGCCGAGATGATGCAGAACCCCGATCTCGTCGAGCGCCTCAACCTCAACGAGATGGTCGTCTCCGGCCTCTTCGGGAACTTCCTCGTCCTGTTCGTGTTCCTGATCCCGGTCCTCACCATGCGGAGCTTCGCCGAGGAGCGGAAGCAAGGGACGGACGAGCTCCTGCTGACCGCCCCGGTGACCCCCGGCCAGCTCGTCGCGGGGAAGTACCTGGGCCAGCTGGCGATCACGATCGTGCTCGTGCTCGCCGCCGCGTTCTACGTGGCGATCCTGCTCCACTACGGCGACCCCGAGCGTGGTCCGATCGCGACCGGGCTCGCGGGGCTCGCGCTCGTCGTCGCCGCGCTGACCTCGCTCGGCTTCGCGGTCTCGACCTTCACGAAGAGCCAGGTCGTCGCGGCCGTGGGCTCCTTCGTCCTCTTCCTGCTCCTGTTCGTCGTCGACTGGCCGGCCGAGTCCGCCGACGGATCGGTGCGCGCGATGCTCCGCGCGCTCTCGCTCCCCGGGCATTTCGAGGGCTTCGCGAAGGGGAACGTCGCCAGCGTCGACGTCGCGTACTTCGTCTCGCTCGCCGCGCTCGGCCTCTTCCTCGCGCGCACGGCGATCGCTTCGCAGCGCTGGAGGTAGGGCCGTTGAGGGACGCGCTCCGCATCGGCGGATACGCCGGCACCGTCCTGTTCCTGTTCGGGCTCCTCTCGTTCGCGTTCTCCGGACGGTTCGACCTGTGGACGGGCGTGCACGTGGTGGCGGGGGGGCTGCTCGTCGCCGCGGCGCTGGCGGCGAACGTCGCCGGGGTGCGGCGGACCGTCGCCGCGCGCGGGACGCGCGAGCGCGCGACCGCCTTCGCCGGGACGGCGGTCTTCGGCGCGCTGCTCGTCGTGGTCAACCTCCTGGCCGCGCGCTTCCCGAAATCGTGGGACGCGACCGAATCGAAGATCTATACGCTCGGCGAGCGCACGCTCGCGGTCGTCGGGCATCTCGACCGCCCGGTGGAGCTGATCGCGTTCTTCGAGCCCGCCGACCGGAGCAAGGGCGCGCTCGAGGACCTCCTCGCGCGGTACGCGCGGGCGAGCCGGAACGTGACGTACCGCTTCGTCGACCCCGAGCGCGAGCCCCAGCTCGTCGACCAGCTCCGCGTCACGCGCGCGGGCGTCCTCGCCGCCCGGTGCGGCACCGAGATCGCGCAGTCCCCGGGCGGAGCCTCGGGCGGGTTCGGCGAGGGAGAGGTGACGAGCCTCATCCTCAAGGTGTCGCGCGCCGGCGGGAAGAGGATCTACGCGATCACCGGCCACGGCGAGCCCGAGCCGGGGGACCTCGAGACGCCGGCGGGGCTCGGCGGTCTCGCCGCGGCGCTCCAC
>DASRJG010000177.1:0-10202 GCA_035649595.1 Candidatus Polarisedimenticolaceae bacterium | reverse complement strand
CTGGTCCGCGGCGATCCGACTCAACGTCTCGTGCGCGAGGGCCGGAGGAAGGATCTCCGGCCGACCCGGCAGCGCCTCGAGCGCCGCGAGTGTCTCCGGCCCGACGGAGCCGAGCACGAGGATACGCAGGGTCTTCGCCGTCACATCCGCTCCGGAACCTCGATCCCCATGAGTCCCAGCAGGTGGATCATCCCGTCGTGGTACAGGCGCGTCACCGCGGCCCGGACGCGGCGCGTCGCCGCGTCCTCCTCCTTGGCCACCGGCGACCGGTGGTAAAAGGAGTTGAAGGCCTGCGCGAGAATGTAGGCGTGCTTGGCGACGCCGGCCAACTCGAGCGAATCGACCGCCTGTCGGAGCACCGCATCCACCCTCGAGAGCAGCAGGGGGATCTCCCAGTGAGTCGCGAGCTGGCCTTCCGGGAGGGCATCGAGATCCGCATGCTCCGAAAGCCACGCCGCCTCCGCCTCCGACGCCCCTCGATGCTCGGCGAGCTTTGCCAGGATGTTCTTCGCTCGGACGACGGAGTATTGGAGGTAGGGGCCCGTTTCCCCCTCGAACGCCAGCGCGTCGTCGAGGTCGAACGCGACCACCCGGTTCCGCGAGAAGCGCAGCATGTAGTAGCGCAGGGCTCCGACGGCGAGCATCCGTGCGGCGATGGCCGCTCGCGGACCGTCGTCGTCGGGATTCCGCTTCCGGAATTCGGCCTCGGCACGCGCGAGCAACGTGTCGACCAGGTCGTCGGCCCGCACCCCGAGTCCCTTCCGCCCGCTCATCTCCAGATAGGGCTTCGCGCGCTCCTCCTCGGTGAGCGGGTGATCGGGGAACATCGACGCGATCGCCGCGGGCGTGAGCGCGACCATCTCGTACGAGAAGTGGATCGACCGACCCGCCTCCGCTCCGTGACCGAGGCTCCTGAGGCCCGCCGCGACGACGCGCTGAAGGTAGGACTGGCGCGCGTCGATCACGTTGTATACGACTTCCGCCCCGCCGAACGTCGGGGCGTCCGGCGAGCCCGGCGCCGACGTCGTCGCCCAGAGCGCGTACAGGGTGGGGGAAGGAGACCACTCGAACGGCGTGTACCGGAAGTCGCGTCCCAGGAGACCGAACTTCCACATCTGATACGCGATGTCCTTCCCGACGTAGGTGACCGTTCCGTTCGACCGGACGATGATCTTCTGGTCCTCTCCCGCCCCCTCTTCGACCCCTTCGAGGTCCATCACCCAGCACCCGGCGTTCTTCCCGCTCTCCATCCGGCGGATCGCCCCCGCGCGCTGCAGCCGGGCGAACGCATCGTCCCAGAACGCGAGGGCCAGGATGTCGCTCTCCTTGGGGAGCAGGTCGTACCGCACGGCGATCCGGTCCATCGTCTTCAGGTGGTGGCCGACCATCCGCCGCGAGACATGGGCCGCGAGCGCGGCCACGGGATTGTCTCCCCGCTCCATCGCGTGGAGCGTCTCGAGGCGGCCCGCGAGGCGCGCGCCGTCCGCCTCGTAGTAGCGCGTCACCTCGGCGTAGAGGTCCCACGCCACGTAGTCGAACCGCTCCCCGCGGGCGGCGAGCGTCGCGTCGTCATAGCGCGCGCGGACCGCCTCGAGGTCCTCGCCGCGCAGCTGCCGGAAGCCGACGACGAGGTCCGCGACCTGCACACCGGTGTCGTCGATGTAGTTCTGGACCTCGACGCGGCGTCCGAGCTGCCGCAGGCAGCGGACGAGCGTGTCCCCCAGCACCGCGTTCCTCAGGTGGCCGATGTGCGCCGCCTTGTTGGGGTTGATGTTCGTGTGCTCGACGATGACCTTTCCGCCTTCGGCGGCGGCGGGAGCCCGCTCGGCGCGCAGCCACGCCCGCAAGCAGCGAGCGCGCTCGAAGAACGCGTTGACATAGCCGTTCCCGGCGGCCTCGACGCGGGCGATCCCTCCTCCGGGCGCATACGCGGCGACGATCGCCTCGGCGAGCTGACGCGGAGCACGGCGTGCCGTTCGGGCGAGGTCGAAGCACACCGGGCTCGCGAGATCACCCTGAGCCGCGCTCGGGGGGTAGGCGATGGGCACGTCGGTCACGGCGAGGCCGCAGGCCGACGCCGCGTGACGGATCCCGTCTCGGAACGCCCGCTCGGGCGAGGAAGAAGAAGAGGACATGCCCGATGAGGAAGGCTACTCGGACGCCGGGGAAAGCGAGACGGCCTCGGAGCGGCTCGCCAGGCCCTCGGGCGTGACGGCCTCGACGCGATAGCGATACCGGATTCCCGGCGCCGCGCCGGCATCGAAGAAAGAGTACGCCGCCGGGGCGGTGGCATCGCCGACGGCGGGGATCCACACGGGGTTCACGCGGCTTTCGTCGGCGCCCTCCGCAACCGCTCGGAGGACGTTGAATCCGAAGACGCCCCGCTCACCTTCGGTCTCCCAGGAGACGATCGCGCCGCCGCCGTCGCCGGCGGATTCGGCACGGAGGGACCCCACCTCGGTCGGATAGCCGGGCTCGAAGCGGGCCGACCAGGAGTACCGCCGCGCCGGACGGCCTTCGGCATCCAGGTTCCGCACGAGGAGGAGCCCTTCACGAACGCCCTGGAGCGGGACCGTGAGCTCGCCCGACTGATCGGCTCCGAGCTCCACGGGGACGCGGTGAAGCGTGCCGTCTCCGCGGACGAGGAGGAGGTCCGCTCCCCATCGAGAGGTCAAGTCCCCTTCGAATCGCACGCTCAACCCGCCGGAGCTCTCGGCCGGGTCGATCCGGACCGCCGCGCAGCCCATGGGCGCGATCTCGGGGTCGCCCTGTATGGAGAGCGCCGGGAGCGCCTCCGCCGTCGCGGCGAACGAGGGCGCCGGCATCTTCGACGCGAACGAGAAATGCCGGCGATCGTCTCGAGGCCCGACGAGCAGGGACCACAGCTGGAACTCGCGAAGCGCGCCATCCATGGATGCCGCGGCGGAGCGCTGCAGCGCCCGGTCGAGCGCCGCTTGCTGGGAATCGCCGCCGGAGAGCTCCTCGATCGCCAGCTTCACGCTCGTGGGTCCGTAAGCCTCGTCGAGGAACGCGAACCAGGCGGCGTTCCCGATCGACGCATCCAAGTCGTCCACGATCAGCCCGCCCGCGAGAGATCCGAGGCGGCGTCCCACGGAGCCCGAGGTCTTCTCATCGAAGGAGCCTTCGAGGGCGAGGGTGACCCAGCTCGCGAGCGCTTCCCCCCAGGAGGCATCCAGCCCGGACACGGACGCAATCGCGTGAGCGTACTGATGCTCCGCCGCGCGCCGAAAGGCCGCCGCGCCTCCGCGCATCGCCGGATCGAGCCAGATCAGCGTGCGCTCCCCCCGAGACGCGGAGGGAAGGCTGACACCGTCGACCCCCGATCCGAGTCGTGCGATCACGATTTCCAGGGCGCCGGGGGCGGGGAGCTCGAGCTGGCCCACGAGGAGCCGGTGCGCCTTGGCGATTCCCGAGAGCGCGGCGTCCACGAGGTCGGGACGGCCGTTCCCGTTCTCGTCCGCGGATTCGACGCGATCGAACGAGCCCCGGTCGACCGTGAAGCGAAGGACCGTCCCGTCGACGTCCACGACCCTGCGCTCGCCGCTCAGGGGAGCGTCCGCGAGGAGCACTCCGATCGAGCGCCGCGCGCCGAGCGTCGCCCGAGCGCGGTCGGAACGGATCGACTGGGCCATCGGCGTCAGGCAAGGAGCCGCGAGGGCGCCACCGCCGGACAGCGCGGTCACCGCTTGAAGCCGCGCGCTCGGGCGCTGCGGCAGGAGATCCCCCGCCGGCGGCGCCGCGGACACGGGGGCCCAGGAAGCGGACAGCGCCGCCGCCAAGATCGACAGGATTCCCCGTATACCCACCCGCTTAGTCTTCATCGCAGACACGACCGCCTCGGATTCGCCCCTGAATATAAAGGAGGGTCGCCGGGCCGTCAACGCAAATGGTTGTCAAATGGTTGAAGGATGGTGGGTTAAGGCCCGTCGTTCCGGAAAGAAACAACAACCACCGTCACGTTGTCCTCCCCGCCGCTCTCGTTGGCGCCGTCCACCAGGGCGCGGCAGGCCGCCTCGGGGTCGGAGCCGTGCCGCAAGAGGATCGAGCGGATGGCCTCGTCCGCGAGCATGGTGTTCAGGCCGTCCGAGCAGAGCAGGAGGACGTCCCCGGGGCGCACGCTCACATGGGAAACGTCGACGACGACGTCCGTACGGCTGCCGAGCGCGCGCGTCACGATGTTCCGCATCGGGTGGCGCTGGGCGGTGTCGTCGGTCATCAGGCCGAGCTTGACCTGCTCGTTGACCCACGAGTGATCGCTCGTCACGCGGTGCAGCTCGTCGTCGCGCAGCATGTAGAGCCGGCTGTCCCCCACGTGGCCGACGACGAGCTCGCTTCCGCATCGGACCAGAGCGACGACCGTCGTCCCCATTCCCCGGCGGTCCTCGTGCACGCGGATCGATTCCCAGATCCGGCGATTGGCTTCCACGACCGCGCTGCGCAGCCATTGGCCGGCATCGTCGACGGTCCGGGGCGCCTTCGCATCGCCGTTCCGCAGCGCCTCGCGCAGCGTCTCGATCGCCATGTGGGAGGCGACCTCGCCGGCCGCGTGACCGCCCATCCCGTCGGCGACCGCGAACAGTCCCAACTCGGGCTCGAGCAGGAAGTCGTCCTCGTTGGACTCGCGCCGCCGGCCGACGTCGGACAGTCCGTACGCGCTCGCTTTCATCGAGCGGCCCCACGGCCGGACGGGCGGCGCGCGTCGGCGACCCGTCCCGTCCGAAGCTCCTCGAGCTTCGCCTGGGCGACGCTCTGCGACGGGTCCTGTTGGAGGACCTCCTCCAGCATGTGCTCCGCGTCCTTGAACTGCCCGGCCCGCAGCAGCGCGAACGCGAGGTTGAGCTTCGCGATGCCGAAATCCGGGTTGAGGGCCACGGCTCGCCGAAAGGCGCTGATCCCTTCGTCCACTCGCCCGAGCTCGCACAGCGCGACGCCGCGGAAGTTGTGAAGATCGCCGAACTTCGGGCCGAGCGCGATGGCGCCGTCGAGCTCCACGAGCGCCTTCTCGTACTGCTCGGTCTTGAGCATCTCGAGGGCCGAGCGGTAATGCGCGTCGAATCTGTTGGGCTCCGAGAGGAACGCCTCCTTGAAGAACTCGTCGGCCTCCGCGGTCATTCCTTCGCGCAGGCGCTGAAGTCCCTTGTCGTAGGGATCCGAGAGGCGCTTCATGCGCAGCTTGAGCACCCCTTCGAAGGCGTCGGCCGCGTCGTCGTCCCGACCGGCGCGAAGGAGGCAGAACGCGAGCGACGTGCGCGCGCGGTCGTAGCCCTCGTTGCTGGCGATCGCCCGGCGGTACTCGTCGATGGCTTCATCCGTTCGGCCCAGCGCCTCGTAGACGAGCCCTAGACTGTACCGGATGTCGGGGAAATCCGGGCTGACTTCCGTCGCGCGCACGTAGTCCCGGGCGGCTCCGTCGAGGTCCCCTCCCGCCGCGAGCTTCTCCGCCGAGTGAATGAAGGTCTGGGTGAGGTAGTACCGGGCCGTGCGCCGGTCGCTCTCGCCCAGGCGAGGCTCGTCGCGGAGCGCCTTCGAGAAGAAGTCGACGGCCTGCTTGAACTCGTTCCGGTAGAAGTGGTAGATCCCCGACTTCACGTGATAGCTGCCCATCAGGTTGCGGACTTCGCGAAGCAGGCGCATCGGATCCCTCGGTCACTTCTTGCGATAGGACGTCGCGGCCTGTTGGGTGCGCAAGTCGAAGGTCCGCTTCGCCATCTTCCGGATGATCTCGGGGACGTTGCGGTCGCCGCCGAGGATCTTCAGGTCCTTGCTGTTCAGCCGTGAAACGAAGTTGGTGGAGATCGACGGCGGCGTGCGCGGGTTGCGGACGAGGTTCGCCATCACCGCGTAGTTCTTCGCCCACTCGCGATTGATGCCGACGTTCCGGAGGATCTCGTCCGACACGTTCCTCATGGCGGCGATCGACTCGACCTCGCCCTCGGTGAGACGCGGGTTCTTCAGGACCGAGAGCGAGACGACCTTGTTGGTGTCGCGCACGAGGATCGCACGCTCCTCCCTGCCCCCCTTCATCGCGAGGATCGCCTTCTGCGCGGTGTTGAGCGTCAGGATCTTCTTGTAGGCGCTCCGGACCACCAGGTCCGGGGACTGCTCGAACTCCTGCGCGTCCATGATCTCGCTCGCGGCGAAGAGCTCCCCGACGTCGACGTCGAGGATCTTCGCCACCTGCTCCGCGTCGATCGTCGCGACGGGTTCCCCGGCTGTGCCCTGGGGGCCGGCGGACTTGGCCGTCTCGTCCTCGAAGAACCGGTCGATGAGATCGAGGAGCCTTCCGCGCTGATCCGCGCGCAGCGCCGGGTTCACCGACAGCTTGTCGATCAGACCGGGTGTGGACAGCAAACGCTCCTGATTGGTCAGGACGAGCTCGAGCACGGCCGCGTTCCCCTCGGAGGCGAGGACCGACAGGGCCTTCGCATCCGCGTTCGGATGGAAGGCGACCTTCTCCGCCAGCGCGTCGTCGCGCGCCGCGGCCGCCGCGAAGTGGGCGAGCACGACGGCGTGACAGGCGGGGTCTCCGAGCACCTCGGTCACCACGTCCGGAGTCATCCGGGAGAGGCTGGACGCGGCATCGAACCGGACGGCCTCGTCCGCATCGCCGCGAAGATGGAGGTACAGCCGGGTGAGCATCGCGCGCGGAAGCGGAAGCGCGCCGCGCGCCGCCGCCTGACGGACGGGGAGCGACGCCGTGCCGGAGAGGATCCGATCGAGGATCGCTCCGGAGTCGGACCCCGGCGCTCCGGTCTGCGTCATGATCCGGTCGCCTTTGCGGTCGCGGCGGTCACGGCGGGCGCGTCGGACCGGAGACCCTTGACCCGCGAGGCGAGCGGGCCGAAACCGAGGAAGGTCAGTCCGGCGAGAACCAGCAGCACGATGATCAGGGCGAGCGCGGCGAGCCACCAGCGCGCCGCCGCGCTGCGCGCAACCTCGGATGCCTCGGGGGCCGGAGCGGCCGCGGCGATCGCAGCCGCCGCCTCGTGCCGGGCCTCGGCCTGTTGACGCTGCTCCTCCTCGAGGTAGGCGGTGACCATGGTCTCGGGATCCACACCGATGAACTGCGCGTAGGCGCGGACGAATCCCTTGTTGAACACCCCTCCGGGAAGGTGCTTGAAGTCGTCTTTCTCGAGTGAATCGAGGTAGCGCAGGCTGATCTTGGTCGCCTCGGCGATCTCGCGGAGCGAGATCTGGCGCAACTCCCGCTCGCGCCTGAGCATTTCTCCGAAGGACGACATCGAGGGACCCCGAGGCGAAACGTCAATGGGGAAGCGCTGGAAATTCAAAGGTCAGCGCGCGATTGTAGGAACCGGTTCGAAGCACTGTCAACCAAACGGAGCGGAGGGCGTCGCGATACGGTTCGCCGCGACCCGGATGAGGCGGGGGGCGCTCTCGTCGTCCGAGAGAGCCTGAAGGTCCCGCCGGGACAAGCACGACATGGCGCGGAGCGCCGATGGCACCGGCGTCCTGGGGTGGCGGACGAGACGCACGCGGAGCGCGCGGCGCTGTCCCCACGTCGAGCGGTCGCACAGCCAGCCCAGGAATTCCGAGGGCAGTTCCTCCCGCTGAAGGATCCGCAGGAGATCGGCCTCCGTGGCCCGGGGGTTGCCGGCGATCGCTCGGAGGACGAGCGGCTCGGGGTCCTCGCGGAGCGACTCGATCACGCCTCGCGAGCCCCTTCGCGCCAGCGTGATGCGCTCGCCGACGGCGAGATCCGGAAGGCGCCGGGCGATCACGCGCTCCGCGTCGCGGCGCACGAGGGGGGAGAGCCGGAGATTGCCCGCGACGTCCGCGAGGTCGCGCCAGAAGAGATGGGGAAGGACCTGCCTCGCGGCCACCGCGGCCGCTCGCGGATGTCCGACGAAGGCGACCCGGACATCGCGGGCCTGCATCCAGGAGCGGTTCCTTCCCACGCGCGCCACGATCTCGGCGGTGCTCCGCTTGTTCCGGAGGACGACCGCGACGTCCTCCGCGCCGATCGTGGGGTTCTCGAGCGCCCCCGCCAGATAGTCCTTGCCGGCCTCGGGGAGCCGAAGCCGCAGCTCCTCCCGATCGTCGGTTCGCCCCCGCTCGAAGTCCGGGCTCACCCCGGCAATATAGGGCAGCTACGCTTCGTGTTAGCGTCCCCGCGATGGACCCGCAGACGCTCGCCCTTTTTCCGGTCTGGTACGCGGCATTCCTGCTCTCGCTGACCTGTCACGAGGCGGCCCATGCGGTCGCCGCTCATCGGGGAGGGGACGACACCGCCTACCTTTCAGGACAGGTCTCCCTCAACCCGTGGCCGCACATCCGGCGAGAGCCCCTGGGGACCGTGCTCGTCCCGATCCTCACCTATTTCCTCGGGTCGTCCCGGTGGATGATGGGGTGGGCGAGCGCACCTTACGACCCGTATTGGGAGGCCCGGCACCCCCGCCGGGCCGCGCTGATGTCGGCCGCCGGCCCCGCCGCGAACTTCGTCCTGTTCGGGGGCGCGTTCGCGGTGCTCAAGGTCGGGCTCTGGGCGGGGTACTGGACGGCCCCTCATGACGATCTCGCCCTCGACCGCCTGGTCACCGCCGCCGCGGGCGCTCCGGCCATCGTCGAGGCGCTCGGACGTTTTCTCTCGATCGTGATGGGGCTGAACTTGATCCTCGGGGTGTTCAACCTGATGCCCTTCCCGCCGCTCGATGGAATCGGCGTGGCGGCGGGCCTCGTGCCGCCGCTCCGCGATCTGTACCTCAAGATGAGGGCGTTCCCCGCGCTTTCGATCGTGGGTGTGATCGTGGCCTGGAGGATCTCTCCGTACGTCGTGGGTCCGATCCTCCGGAGCGCGGTGCGCGCTCTCCTGACCTAGCCTCCGACGGACCCGATCGCTTCATCGATCCGCCTCGCGAGCCGTGCCAGCGGGTCGAGGACCCGCGACGACTCCTCGTCGCGCCGGGCGGCGTCCCAGCCCAAGTGGACGGTCATCGTCTCGAGGATCGACGGGAGAGACCGCGCGACGTGCGCGGGGTCGTGTCCGATCGGGAGCCTCCGGAACACGACGTCGTCGGCGTGCCGGGCGAATCCTTCGGTGATCGCCGCCCCGACGGTCATGCACTCGTCGCTTCCTCCGGGGAGCGGCTGATGCATCAGCGACTCGGGGGAGCCGACGGCACGGCCAAAATGCCGGACGACCGCATCCACGGTCTCCACCGCCATCGGCCGCCAGGTGGTCAGCTTTCCCCCGGCGATGGTGACGAGCCCCTCCTCGTCGAGCACGCGGTGCTCGCGGCTCATCGCGAGCGTGTCCCCGGCCTGCCGCAGGAGGGGTCGCGTCCCCGTGAACGCCGAGATCACGTGGCGGCGCTCGAGCCCCGCCGACGGGAAGAGCCTGCGGAGCTCGTCGAAGAGGAGCCGGATGTCGGCGGGGTCGGGGAGATCGCGTCCCGGATCGCCGTCGTCCTCGACGTCGGTCGTCCCGAAGAGCGTGCAGCCGCGCCAGGGAAGCGCGAACAACCGGTGTCCCGGCCGCGCCCCCGGGAGGAGGAGCCCGCACCGAAGCTCCAGGCCGTCGACCACCAGATGGGCGCCGCGCGTGACGCGGAGGAGTCCGGTCGTCTTTCCCGCGAGGGCCCGGACGCGATCGGACCAGGCGCCGCAGGCGTTCACGACGCACCGCGACACCACCTCCGAGAGGCGCCCATCCTCCTCGCGCAGCGAGGTCCGGTGCGTGCCGTCCGAGCGGCGCGCGATCCGCGTGACCGCGACGCCCAGCCGGACCACCGCGCCGCGCGATCGTGCATCGCGGGCGATCGCCACCGTCAGCGCCGCGTCGTCGGTCTGCCTGTCGTGAAAGGCCACGCCTCCGTCGAACCGTCCCGCGAGCGCGGGCGCCGCGGCCGCGACCTCCGCCTCGGACACGCCGGCCCCCTTGGGGAGGGACGAGCGTGATCCGGCGAGCAGGTCGTACAGCCCCACCCCCAGACGCGCGACCCAACGCCCCGGGAAGACCCCGGGCCGTACGGGGAGGACGAGGCGGAGGGGACGCGAGAGCGCCGGAGCCAGCCGCGCCGTGATCTCGCGCTCGCGGAGCGCCTCGCGCACCAGGCGGAGGTTGCCGTGCTCCAGATAACGCAGGCCTCCGTGCAGCAGCTTGGTGGAGCGGCCGCTCGTTCCGGCCGCGAGGTCGCGCTGCTCCACCAGCGTCACCGTGAGGC
>DASRJG010000176.1:0-8703 GCA_035649595.1 Candidatus Polarisedimenticolaceae bacterium | reverse complement strand
CACTAGGCGATGTGCGGCATCGCGGGCTGCCTGCACTGGGGCCGGGCCGGCGTGCCCGACGACGCGAGGCTCCGCGCGATGGTGGGCGCGCTCAGGCACCGGGGACCCGACGAGTTCGGCACCTACCTGGACGGTGCGGCGGGGCTCGCGCACGCGCGGCTGTCGATCATCGACCTCTCGACCGGCCAGCAGCCCCTCTCCAACGAGGACGGAACGATCTGGATCGTCTTCAACGGCGAGATCTTCAACTACGTCGAGCTGCGCGCCGAGCTGCAGTCGCACGGCCACCGGTTCCGCACCGCCTCCGACACCGAGGTCATCGTGCACGCCTACGAGACCTGGGGCGAGCGGTGCGTGGAGCGCTTCAACGGCCAGTTCGCGTTCGCGGTGTGGAACGCGAAGGAGCGGACCCTCGCCCTCGCGCGGGACCGGCTCGGCGTGCGCCCGATCTATCACGCGACGATCGGCGAGAGATTCCTGTTCGCCTCGGAGATCAAGGCGCTGTTCACGGATCCCGAGATCCCGCGCGCGATCGACCCCCGCGGTCTCGATCAGGTGTTCTCGTTCTGGACGACGCTCGCCCCGGTCACGCCGTTCGCCGGCGTGAGCGAGCTCCCGGCCGGTCACGTTCTCACGCTCGACCTGTCGCGCGGCGGCGCGCCCGCGATCAGGATGCGGCGGTTCTGGACGCCCCGCTATCCGGAGAGCGGAGCGCCTCGGATCGGCTCGGTCGCGGAAGCCGCGGAAGGGCTGCGCGAGAGGCTCGAGGTCGCCACGCGACTGCGCATGCTCCGCGCCGACGTTCCCGTGGGGTCGTACCTCTCGGGCGGGATCGACTCCTCCGCCGTGGCCGCCATGGGGCGCCGTGCGAAGGAGGGGATCTTCAGGACGTTCTCGCTCCGGTTCGCAGACGCCGAGTTCGACGAGACGAAGTTCCAGCGGCTGATGGCCCGGCGCCTCGACTCGGAGCACACGGATATCGTCTGCGAGCGGCGCGACATCGGAGCCGTCTTCCCCGAGGTCGTCCTTCACACCGAGCGGCCCATCCTCCGGAGCGGTCCGGCGCCGCTCTACCTCCTCTCGCGGCTGGTGCGCGACGCCGGGTTCAAGGTCGTCCTCACCGGCGAGGGGAGCGACGAGATGCTCGCCGGCTACGACATCTTCCGGGAGGCGAAGGTCCGGGCGTTCTGGTCGCGCGAGCCGGCATCGCGGCTCAGGCCGCGGCTTCTCGAGCGGCTGTACCCGTACATGGCGCGCTCGCCGGCGTCGGCGAAGGCCATGGCGCGGAAGTTCTTCGGTGACGGGCTCGCCGGGACGAGCGACCCCGGCTTCTCGCACCGGCCGCGCTGGAAGTCTGCCGGAGCGCTCAAGCGCCTGTTCTCCGGCGGGCTCGCCGAGGCGCTCGCGGGGCGCGACGCCGAGGCGGAGCTCCTCTCCGACCTCCCGGCGGAATTCCCGTCGTGGGATGTCGTATCGCGCGCGCAGTACCTCGAGGTGACGACCCTCCTCTCCGGCTACATCCTCTCCTCGCAGGGGGACCGGATGCTGATGGCGCACTCCGTCGAGGGTCGATTCCCGTTCCTCGATCCCGACGTCGTCGAGTTCTGCAACGCGCTCCCGTCGTCGTTCAAGCTCCGTGTCTTGGACGAGAAGCACGTGCTCAAGCGCGCCGTCCGGGATCTCGTCCCTCCGGAGATCCTCGAGCGCCCCAAGCAGCCGTACCGGGCGCCGGACGCGGCGAGCTTCGTCGGCGACGCGGCCCCGGACTATGTGGACGACGTGCTCGATCCCGCGAGCGTGGAGGAGGCCGGGCTGTTCGATTCCCGTGGCGTGGCGGGGCTGCTCGCGAAGTGCCGCGCGGCGGGCGGCGACGCGCCGCTGTCGAACGCGGACAACATGGCGTTCGTCGGGATCCTGTCGACCCAGCTCCTCTGGGAGAGCTTCGTGAAGCGGCGGCCGGAGACCGAGGTGCTGCCTGAGGAGCGGATCGGGACCCGGGTCAACCGGCTGTCGCCCGCGTGACGCGCCGGCCGATCGCCTCGCGAAGAGCGGCGGCGACCCGCGCCACCTCGGCGTCCGTCAGGCGGTTGTAGAACGGAAGCGAGATCGTCCGCGCCGCGACGCGCTCGGTCACGGGGAACATCCCCTCCCGGTAGCCGAAGCGCTCCCTCATGTACGGCTGCAGGTGGATCGGGACGAAGTAGTTGCGGCACGAGATCCCGTGCGCGCGAAGGTCCTCGAGAACCGCGTCGCGGTCCTCGCGGGTGAACTCGTCCTCGAGCCGAACCACGTAGACGAACCAGGAGATCCGCTCTCCCGGGCGCGGGGGAGCGGGCAGGACGATTCCGGGGACGCGAGCCAGCTCGTGCTCGTACGCCGCATGGACCGCGAGTCGCCGCGCGATGAAGGTCTCGATGCGCGAGAGCTGCGAGAGCCCCAGAGCGCTCTGGATGTCCGAGAGCCGGTAGTTGTAGCCGAGCCGCTCGTGCTCCAGCCAGCCTCCACCCGCACCGCGCCCCTGGTTCCGAAGGCTCCTGCACGTCTCGGCGAGACGCTCGTCGCCGGTCACCACCATGCCGCCTTCGCCGGTCGTCATCTGCTTGTTCGGGTAGAAGGCGAACACGCCGAGATCTCCCAGAGTTCCGGTGTGCGTGCCGTTCACGGTCGATCCGAGCGACTCGCAGGAGTCCTCGATGACGGCGAGGCCGCGGCGTCTCGCGAACGCGACGATCTCGCGGATGCGGCAGGGGCGGCCGAAGACGTGGACCGGGAGGATCGCGCGCGTTCGGTCGGTGACCGCCGCGGCCGCCGCGCCCGGGTCGAGGTCCCAGGTCGTGCCGTCGATCTCCGCGAAAACCGGAACGACGCCTTCGAAGAGGAGGCAATTCGCCGACGCCACGAAGGAAAAGGGGGTCGTGACCACCTCGTCCCCGGCACCCAGCCCGAGGGCCCGGACGCCCATGTGAAGCCCGCTGGTTCCGCTGCTGGCGGTGATCGCGTGCCGCGCGCCGGTGTACGACGCCATGGCGCGCTCGAACGCCGGTCCGGTCGGCCCGAGGCTCAGCTCGGAGCTGCGGAGCACGCGGGTGACGGCCTCGATGTCGCTGTCGTCCAAATCGGGCCGGGACAGTGGAATTTCATTGCTCAACGGGGTTTATCGTACCATGTGGCCCCGAGGGCTCCCGATGGCCGACCGCGTCGATTGGCACACCTACTTCATGAACATCGCGCGGCAGGCGGCGACGCGCTCGACCTGCGATCGCAAGCACGTCGGGGCGGTCATCGTCCGGGACAAGACGATCCTCTCGACGGGCTACAACGGCTCGATCCGCGGGATGCCGCACTGCGACGACGTCGGGCATCAGATGGAGGACGGTCATTGCGTCGCGACCGTCCACGCGGAGGCCAACGCAATCATCCAGGCGGCGAAGAACGGAGCCCGCATCGAGGGCGGGGAGCTCTACACGACCGCGTCTCCCTGCTGGAGCTGCTTCAAGCTGATCGCCAACGCGGGAATCCGGACGATCTTCTACGGGGAGTTCTACCGGGACACGCGGAGCATCGAGGTGGCGAAGCAGCTCGGGATCGAGCTCATCGATCTCAGCCAGCGCGTCGCGCGCTGAAAGAAAAGGGCCGGTGTCTCCACCGGCCCTTTCCACGAACGGCCTGAGTTGTCTTCGAGACGAGTTACTTCTTGGCTGCCTTCTTCTTGGTGGTCTTCTTCGCAGCCTTTTTCTTCGTCGCCATGTGTTCGGATCTCCTATCCCCGGTACCGTATTGAGAACCGCCCGGGGGACGGGGCTCAAGATCTGGTGGCCTCACCAGGTCGGCCCCCAATATAGAGGGCACGCCCGGGCTGTCAAGAGAAATTGTGCTGGACCCCGGCGTTCTTGAGGAGGGCGAGCAGCCCGGGCTTGTCCACCGCCTTGTGGTACGCCTCCTCGACGGCGACGGCGTCGCGCTTCACGAGGTCCACCAGAGCGTCGTTGAGCATGATCATCCCGGCTTTCCGCGACGTCTGCATGATGCTCGGGATCTGGAACGTCTTCCCTTCCCGGATCAGGTTCGAGATCGCGGGGACGCCGATCAGGACCTCGTGCGCCGCGACCCGCCCTCCCGACTTCTTCTTGAGCAGCGTCTGCGAGATCACGCCCTTCAGGGATTCGGAGAGCATCACCCGGATCTGGGACTGACGGTCGGCCGGAAACTGATCGATGATCCTGTCGACCGTGGACGCGGCGGTGGACGTGTGGAGCGTCCCGAACACGAGGTGTCCCGTTTCGGCCGTCTCGATGGCGATGGCGATCGTCTCGAGGTCGCGCATCTCCCCGACGAGCACGATGTCGGGGTCCTCGCGGAGCGCGGCACGGAGGGCCCGCTTGAAGCTCTGCGTGTGGACCGCGACCTCGCGCTGATTGATCAGGCACTTCTTGTTGGGGTGGACGAACTCGATCGGGTCTTCGATCGTGATGATGTGGTCGGTGCGATTCCGGTTGACGTGGTCGATCATCGCCGCGAGCGTCGTCGACTTCCCGGAACCCGTGGGGCCCGTCACCAGGACCAATCCCTTCGCCAGGGAGCAGAGGTCGAGCATCGCCTTCGACAGGCCGAGCTCCTCGGCCGAGGGAATCTTGCTGGGGATGACGCGGAACACGCCACCCGAGCCCTTCCGGTCGGCGAAGACGTTGCAGCGGAACCGGGCGACGCCGGGGATCTCGTGGGCGAAGTCGGTGTCGGAGCCCTCCTCGAACTCCTGCTTGTAGCGATTCGGCATCAGCTGGAAGAGGAGGCGCGCGGTCTCCTCGGCGGAGCATTCCTTCGCGCCGGGGATGCGGACCATCTCGCCGTGCAGGCGCAGCATCGGGGTCTCGCCGGGGGAGAGATGGAGATCGCTCGCGCCGACCTCGACCAGGTAGGCCAGGTACGCCTCGATCGCGGGGGCTCCGGCCCGGACGTTTCCGAGGTTGATCGATCTCGTGGGGGCGTGCGATCCGGACGCCGCGACCACCGCGGCGGGCCGCGCCGGCGAGGCGGACGGCGCTTGCGTCGGCGCCGCGACGGCCGCTGCGTCGCCGCCCTGCGGCACGATCTTGGCGGTGAACCCCGTGTTCCCCGCTCCGGCCTCGACGGCGAACGCGCGACCGTCGCCCAGCGTGTAGACGAAACGGGTCGCGTTCCCCGCTTTCAGGGCGCCGCCGTCCTGGGCCCCGGCGAGCTCCGCGATGAGGGCGACGATCTGGGAGCGAGAGAGCGCGGCGGGGGAGACGGGCTTGTCCCCGTCGGGGTAGCGGAAGGCCGGCTGGGCGCCTTCCTTGAAGAGCAGCTCGCGAGCGCCCCGCTCGGCGAGCGCGCGCAACATCGTATCGAGCTGAGCCACGCCGGTCCTCCCCCGGACCCGCAGCCCGGGGACGGGGGCCGGGACCGTGCAGCGAAATATAGGTAGGGACGAAGCGCAGGCAAACCCACGTGGTTGCGGCTCCGGGCGGGGCCGCGTAGCATGCCCGGCCGGCCAAAGGAGGACTACCCAACCATGAGACGGAACATCTCGAGACACGCCGCGGCGGTCGTCGCGGCACTCGTCGCGGGCGGCGTCGCGATCGCGGCCCCGGAGAACCTGATGGACCCCGCCAAGCTCACCGCGAAGGCCCCGGAGACGTTCAAGGCGAAGTTCGACACCACCAAAGGACCGTTCGTGATCGAGGTCACGCGCGCGTGGTCCCCGAACGGCGCGGACCGGTTCTACAACCTCGTCAAGAGCGGCTACTACGACGGCGTGAAGTTCTTCCGAGTGGTGCCCAACTTCGTGGTCCAGTGGGGGATCCATGGCGACCCGGCGATCGCCGGGACCTGGCTCAAGTCGAACATCCCCGACGATCCGGTCAAGGAGAGCAACAAGCGGGGCTACGTGACCTACGCGAAGAGCGGGGCTCCCAACAGCCGCTCGGTGCAGCTCTTCATCAATCTCGTGAACAACGAGCGGCTCGACGGGATGGGGTTCGCTCCCTTCGGCAAGGTCACGCAGGGGATGGACGTGGTCGACAAGCTCTACGCCGGCTATGCGGAGGGGCTCACCCAGCTTCAGGGACGGATCGCCTCCGAGGGGAACGCGTTCCTCGAGAAGAACTACCCGCAGCTGGACGCCATCAAGAAGGCGACCATCGAGTGACAGGGGCCCGTCGGGCGCTCGCCGTCGCCCTCCTCGCCGTTACGCCGCTCGCGTTGGCGAAGGAGCAGCCGGCCGAGCGCCCGGTCGGGTGGTACGCGATCGTCAAGACCACGCTCGGGTCGTTCACGGTCCATCTGCTCCCCGAGCAGGCGCCGCAGACCGTCGCCCACTTCGCCGCCTACGCGCAGGGACGGTTGGAGTTCGTCGATCCGTTCACCGGGAACACGAAGAAGGTCCCCTTCTACGACGGGCTGAAGATCCACAAGGTCAAGTACGCGACCCGGTTCGAGGCGGGGGACCCGACCGCGACCGGCCACGGAATGCCTCTCGCCTACGTGCCGCACGAGCAGGGGCCGGTCGACTTCGCGCACCCGTACCGCATGGGGATGACCGCGTCCTCGCTGCAGCGGATCAGCGCCGTGCTGTTCTTCGTGTCGATGGTGGCCGAGCCGTATCTCAACTCCAGCCACAATTGCTTCGGCGAGGTCGTCGAAGGACGGGAGGTCATCGATCGGATCTGCCGCGTCCCGACGAACGAGAACAAGGTCCCCGTCGATCCGGTCACCATCGAGAGCGTGAAGATCGTGAAGTCGGGGAACCCGCCCCCTCTGGCCGAGCCGGTCCCCTACAAGCCGCCGATCCCCATGCCCCAGTTCCGGGAGGTCGAGCTCCCCTGATCCGCGGCCGCGCCGTCCGGCTGCGGCGGGAACTCGATCGTGAAGGCGGCGCCGCGCCCCTGCTCGGACGCCACCGAGACCTGGCCGTCGTGCAGCCTCATCAGGTGCTTCACGATCGCGAGGCCGAGGCCCGTCCCCCCGAGCTCGCGCGAGCGCGCCTTGTCGGCGCGGAAGAAGCGGTGGAAGACCTTGTCGAGCGCCTCCGCGGGGATCCCGATCCCCGAATCCGCAACCGTGATGCGGGGCCTGCCGTCGTGGACCTCCCCTCCGACGCGAACCGCGCCCCCGGACTTCCCGAACTTGATCGCGTTGTCCATGAGGTTGACGAGGATCTGCTCGAGACGGCGCCGGTCGGCGACGAGGGGGAACGGGGACGGAAGCTCCAGGCGGATCTCCACGTCGGCCGCCCGGGCGCGGAAGGCGAGCTGCGCCGCGACCTCCCGGACGACCTCGGCGGCATCGAGGGGGGTCGGGTCGAGGGCGACGGCTCCCGTCTCGATCAGCGAGAGATCGGTGAGATCGTCGATGAGCGCCCCCATCCGATCGGCGTGCTTGCGGACGATCTCGAGGAACTTCAGGCTCTCGACCGGGTCGGCCAGCCGCTCCTCGAGCAGGTTCTCGACGAATGCCTTGATCGAGGTCAGCGGCGTGCGCAGCTCGTGCGAGACGTCGGCGACGAACTCGCGGCGGACGCGCTCCAGCGCCTCGAGCCGCGTCACGTCGAAGAACAGGATCAGCACCGCGGGCGGATCGGCGGGTCCACCGGAGATCGGCGATACACGGAGCTCGAAGGACCGCCCGGAGCCGGGGAGGTGGAGGACGGTGTCGCGCACCTCGGCTCCCGACGGGAGCGCGGCCTCCAGCTCGCGGAAGACCGCCGGATCGCGGACGATCTCCGCCAGGAGGCGGCCCACGGGATCGAACGGCGTCCGGAAGAGCTGACGGAAGGCATCGTTGGCCACGCGGATCTTCCGGTCGGGGCCGATGACCACCATCCCTTCTTTCATGGCGCCGACGACGGACCGGAGGAGGCGGCTCTCGTGACGCCCCTCGTCGACCCTCCCGGCCAGCTCGGCGACGAGCCTCGTCATCGCGGAGGCGAGCTCGCCGGCCGGTCCGCTCCCCTCCGCGGCGAACACGCGGGGAGGAGCCTCCGCCTCCACGCGGTCCGCGGCGGCGGTCAGGGCCCGGACCTCGCGCTCGAGCGACCGGTAGGCGAACCAGCCGACGGCGACCGGGGCGGCGAGCACGGTCACGGCGAGGACGAGGGCGAACCCGAAGGTCTCCGCTCCACCGCGGGATCCGACGCCGGCGAGGCGGACGACGCCCAGCCCCATCAGCACCGCCGCGAGCGCCGAGGCTCCGAGGAGCGCGGCGAGCACCCCGCGGCTGCCGCTCACGTGACGCTCCGGTACCGGTACCCGACGCCGACCACCGTCTCGACGCGCTCGTCGGCCGGCGAGCCGAGCTTCTGGCGCAGCCTACGGACGTGGACGTCCACCGTGCGCGTCTCCCCGGGGTAGTCGTACCCCCAGACCGTCTCGAGGAGACGCTCGCGCGTGAGCACGCGGCCGCGCTGCCTCAAGAGCTCCGCGAGCAGGTCGAACTCCTTGCGCGTGAGGCCGAGGTCCCGGCCGTCCAGCGCCGCCTCCCGCGACGCGAGGTCGACGCGCAGCGCGCCGTCGGCGAGCGCCTCGTCCGCGTCCTTCGCCCGGTCCGTGCGGCGCAGCACCGCGCGCACGCGGGCGAGGGCCTCCTTGGGTGAGAAGGGCTTCGTGATGTAGTCGTCGGCGCCGAGGTCGAGACCGGCGATCCGGTCGGACTCGTCGATGCGCGCGGTCACCATGATCACCGGCACGG
>DASRJG010000175.1:0-2538 GCA_035649595.1 Candidatus Polarisedimenticolaceae bacterium | reverse complement strand
GCTGGCGCGCGCGGTCTTGACGACGAGCCCCTCGTCGATGGCGAAGGTGAGGTGAGCGACCCCTCGAGCTGCGACCGAGAGCGAGGCGGTCTCCCGCAGCGTGCCGTGCTCGGGATCGAGGGTGACGTCGAGGTCGATCTTGGCGACTCGCGGGTCGACCAGGCTGGCTGCGACCGCGAGGAGGATTTCCGGGCGCTTCATCGAATGAAGGTACCGGAGGGCGCGGGGACCGTCAAAGACGGCGCGAGGTGCTATGTTCTGGCGCATGGTGGCGCGCGACCTCATGAGCACCGAGATCTTCACGATTCGCGCCGACGCGACCGTCGCCGCCCTGTGCGACCTCCTGCAAGCGGCGCACGTCAACGGCGTGCCGGTCCTCGGCGACGAGGGGGACCTCGTCGGGATCGTGACCGAGGAGGACGTCCTCTACGGCACGATGGGGGCGCCGCAGAGGGAGGAGTCGGGCGTGCTCGTCCGCGACATCATGACGTCCCCAGCCGTCTGCGCGACCGAGGACACCGACGTCGTGGATCTGTGCCGCATGATGTGGGGGATGCGCATCCACCGGATCCCGATCGTGGTCGAGGGGCGGATCACCGGGATCGTCGCCGCCATGGACCTGGTCCGGGCCGTGGCGGATGGAAGGCTCGCGCCGTGACCACGCCGTCGCAGGTCATCGCGATGCTCAACGCCCTCACGCACGGGGATGTCGAGGCGATCCGGACGAAGCTGGAGGAGGCGCGGGGAGTCTGCGAAGCGCTCGGCCACGGCGAGGTCGCGTCCGTCGTCGCCGAGGCGAAGGGTGCGCTCGTTCTCGGAGACCTCAAGACCTACCGGAGGAAGGTCGAGACGGCGGTCGCCAAGCTCGGCCATCTCCGTTGACGCGCCGCCGGCGCACGTTCGCCGTCGCCGCGATCCAGATGAGGTCGACGGACGACCGCGACCGGAACCTCGAGATCGCGGAGGCGGCGGCAACCGAGGCGGCGCGGGCCGGCGCCGAGCTGATCGCTTTCCCCGAGAACGTCGCCTACCTGCGCGCGGAGGGATCCGCGCGACCCCCCGCCGAGCCGCTCGACGGCCCGACTGCGGCCCGGTTCGCCGCGATGGCCCGGCGTCACCGGGCGTGGGTGCTCGCGGGGACGATCGCGGAGCGCCGGCCGCGCGCGCGCAAGGTGTTCAACACGTCGATCCTGTTCGACCGCGACGGCGCGATCGCGGCGGTCTACCGGAAGGTCCACCTGTTCGACGTCGCGATCGCGGGGCGCGCGGAGTTCCGGGAGTCGCGCTGGGTCGCATCCGGGGCCGATCCGGTGATCGCGAGCACGCCGCTCGGCCGGCTCGGGCTCTCGATCTGCTACGACCTGCGCTTCCCCGAGCTGTACCGGCACCTCGCGCTCGCCGGCGCGGAAGTCCTCCTCGTCCCGTCCGCCTTCACCGCGTACACGGGGCGGCACCATTGGATGCCGCTCCTCCGGGCACGCGCGATCGAGAACCTGGCCTGGGTCGTCGCGCCGGCGCAGTGGGGGACCCACCACCCCGGACGCCGCTCGCATGGTCACACCTGCGTGATCGAT
Organism: Candidatus Polarisedimenticolaceae bacterium; assembly: GCA_035649595.1. Lineage (GTDB taxonomy): Bacteria > Acidobacteriota > Polarisedimenticolia > Polarisedimenticolales > DASRJG01 > DASRJG01. The sequence continues at coordinate 964 of DASRJG010000175.1, read as the reverse complement.
CCGTGGGGGCGGGTCGTCGCCGAGCGCGCTCGGGGGACGGGGGTCGTGCTCGCGCGGATCGATCTGGAACTCGCCGCGCGTCATCGCCGCGAGCTTCCCGCGCTCCGGCACGCGCGGCGCGAGCTCCTCGGCCTTTAGGGGTGAGCGTCACGGTCGCGGCGCGGAGCGCGCCGCGGCCAGCGCCGCGCGGGCGGCGGTGAAGTCGGGGTCGAGCGCGAGCGCCGCCTCCAACACCGGGATCGCCTCCGCCGTGCGTCCCGTCCCACGAAGGAGCGTCGCGAGGTTGAGCTTCGCCGCGGGATAGCCTCCCATCGCGCGATCGGCCTCGCGGAAGGCGGCCTCGGCGTCGTCGAGACGGCCGCCCGCGACCGCGACCAGCCCGAGATTGTTCCAGGCCTGCGGGTATCCGGGGCGCGAGGCGAGCGCCGCCCGGTACGCGCGGGCGGCGCCGTCGAGGTCGCCGCGTGCGCGGAGGAGGTTTCCCAGGTCGAAGTGCGCGATCGCGTTGTCGGGGGCGAGCGCGAGCGCGCGCCGGAGGTGGCGCTCGGCGCCCTCGGCGTCCCCTTCGTCCATCAGCGCGGCGCCGAGATCCACGTGAGCGGCCGCGTCGCCTTCCGCCTCGCGCACCGTGGCTGCGAACAACGTCCGCTGATCGCGCCACGCTCGCTCGCGCGCGAGCGTGCGCCCCGCGAAGGCGAGGACGAGCGCGACGGCGATCGCGCCCCCGGCCCGCTTCGTCCGGGTCAGGCCGAATCCCGCGGCGATCGCGGCGAAGATCGACGGGACGAAGAGGAACCGCTCGGCCCAGGGGAACGCGACGCCGGCGGGGGCGCGGATCGGCACGATGAAGTTGGTCAGGGGGACGAAGGCGACCAGGAAGGTCGCGAGCGCCCAGGCCGCGATCGGCCGGCTCCGGCGAAGGCGCCAGGCCGCGGCGGCGATCAGAGCGAACAGCACCAGCCCC